>JAJZPI010000178.1 GCA_021811275.1 Deltaproteobacteria bacterium | reverse complement strand
CCGGCGGCGGTCATGGGCGAACAAATGGGCACAGGTGTTGATTCAGCAAGCCGGGGCGGGCCGGGGGCAGCCCTGGACCGCCTGATTCCGGCCTGGGTCACGCCAAATCACCTGACGGTGCTGCGCATGCTAGGGGCGCTGGTCATGCTGGGGCTGGGCGTCAGCTCGGCCCCTCTGGGCTGGCTGGTGGCGGTGGGGCTGGTCACCGGATTCAGCGACAACTTCGACGGCTGGCTGGCCCGCCGGCGGGGGCTGACCACCGAACTGGGCGCGCTTCTGGACCCCATGGCCGACAAGCTCTTGGCCGCGGTGCTGTTCGTGGTGCTATGGTGGAGGGGCCTGGTGGAGGTCTGGCTCCTGCTCCTGGCCGCCAGCACGGAGCTGCACGCCGTGGCCTTGCCGATACTCATCGGCCTGCGCCGCCGGCGCGAGGGCCGGCCCATATGGCCCCCGCCCAAGGTGTCCCCCAACCGTTGGGGCAAGGTCAAGACCGCCTGGGTAGCCTCGGCCATGGGGTTCGTGATCATGGGGGCGGCCTTCGGCTGGCCCTGGCTGAAAGACTTCGGGACCTGGAACATCGGGGTGGGGGCGGCCTTGGGTTTCATAGCCATGGCTCGCTATTTCATGGACTGGCGCGCGGGCGCATACGTTTGAGGGAGGGCTCGATGGCCGACCAGGACTACAGCTCCGGCGGCTATTTTCTGGAAAGCATTTCCAGCAAGGTGGGCACGGGCGACACGGCCAAGGACGCCGTGATGGAGAACTATTGGCACGCCAAGCCTCTGGGTAACGGCATGTTCCGCCTAGAGCTTCTGGACATGAACGACCAGCCTTCGGGCTACGCCGAGGAGGTGTCCGAGAAGGAGCTGGAGACGCGTTTCCGCTTCCTGCCCGACTACACCCCCCGCCGGGCCACGCCCAAGCAGCAACAGGCCGACCGCATCGCCGCCCGCGGCGAGCGCCACCTGGAGAAGGATGAGTACCTCTCCGCCGAGTACGAGTTCCACAAGGCCATCAAGCTTGACGAGGAGAACGTGCGGGCCAACTTCGGTCTGGGGCGCACCTATCTGGCCATGGGCGACATCGTCAAAGCCAAGGAGGTTTTCCGCAAGCTCTCCACCATCGAGGCCGTGCTGGAGCCGCGCAACAAGTTCATCTTCAACGAGTTCGGCATCCAGCTGCGCAAGATGGGCATGTTCGAGGAGGCGGTGCGCCACTATCACCGGGCGCTGTTGGTGGAAAAATTCGACGAGAATCTTTGGTTCAACCTGGGACGGGCGTTGTTCGAGGGCGGCCAGGGCTTGGCGGCCTGCAAGGCCTTGGCCAAGGCCCTGGACTTGCAACCCGATTTCGAGGCGGCCCGGCAGTTCCTGGCCGTGGTGGAAAAGGCCTGCCAGGAAAAGGCCTAGCCGCCTTGGCGGCGCCAAGGACGCGGCCAGGGCAAGAAGGAGCGAGTCATGGAAGTAAAGACCATCGGCGTGGTGGGCGCTGGACAGATGGGCAACGGCATCGCGCAGGTTTCGGCCGCCGCGGGCTTGAACGTCGTCATGAACGACATCAAGGACGAGTTCGTCCAGCGGGGCTTGAAGACCATCGAGTCCAGCCTGGGCCGCCTGGTGAAGAAACAGAAGCTGACCGAGGCCGGGGCCAAGGAAATCCTGGGCCGGATCAAACCCAGCGTGAATCTGGAGGACCTGGCCGCGGTGGATTTCGTGGTGGAGGCCGCCACAGAAAACGTCTCGCTCAAGCTCGACATCTTCCGCCGCCTCGACCACATCTGCCGGCCCGAGGTCCCGCTGACCTCCAACACCAGTTCCATCAGCATCACCAAGATAGCCGGGGCCACCGGCCGGCCCGAGCTGGTAATCGGCATGCACTTCATGAACCCGGTGCCGGTGATGCAGCTGGTCGAGGTCATCCGCGGCCTGGCCACCAGCGACGCCTGCTTCGATCTGACGGTGGAGCTGGCCAAGAAGATGGGCAAGATTCCGGTGCCGGCCAACGACTACCCGGGGTTCATCGCCAACCGCGTGCTCCTGCCCATGATCAACGAGGCCATCTACTGCGTGATGGAGGGCGTGGGCCAGCCGGCCGATGTGGACCAAGTGATGAAGCTGGGCATGAACCACCCCATGGGGCCGCTGGCCTTGGCCGACCTGATCGGCCTGGACACCTGCCTGGCCATACTGAACGTGCTGCATGAGGGCCTGGGCGACAGCAAGTACCGGCCCTGTCCGCTGCTCAGGAAGTACGTGGACCAGGGCTGGCTGGGCCGCAAGACCGGCCGGGGGTTCTATCAGTATTAATACCTGAGCCCGGCGGAGAAGACCGGGCGAGTAAAGGTCAAGCCGGGAAAGAGTCGACTTCAACCGGCCTGCCCCCGGGTCTTATGGCCGGCGGGCGGGCCGGCTGTCTTGGCGGGCGGGGTTGCCCATGGGGCATCCTTCGGGGCATGTCCGACGATTGCTGGTGTGAGCCCCGGCCTTCTCTGGTAATTTTTTCAGGTCGCGCAATTTTGGGACGGCGTGAGACAGGAACAGGTATTCATCTTGAACTCCGGCCTGCCGCGCAAGTGAAACAACGAAACGGACTGCACGTGATAGCGATCATAGACTACGAGGCCGGCAACCTGACCAGCGTGGCCCGGGCGGTGAAAAGCCTGGGCGCGGATTGCCGGGTCACCAAGGACCTGGGAGTCATCGCCGGGGCCGAGCGGGTGATCTTCCCCGGGGTGGGCGCGGCCGGGGCGGCCATGGCGAGCCTCCGGCGGCTTGGCCTGGAGGCGGCGCTTAAAAATGCCCTGGCCGCGGGCAAGCCGGTGCTGGGCATCTGCCTGGGCACCCAGATCATCTTCGAGAAGAGCGAGGAAGACCTGGCCGCCTGCCTGGGGATACTTTCCGGGGCCACGGTGCGCTTCCCGGTCGAGCACAAGGACGCGGCCGGCCAGGCGCTCAAGGTGCCGCACATGGGCTGGAACGGCGTGACCTGGCGACGGCCGCACCCGGTCTTCGCCGGGCTTCCGGCCGAGGCCGAGTTCTACTTCGTGCACTCCTACTACCCCGCGCCGGCCGAGGCCGCCGACGTGGTGGGGACGACCGAGTACGGTCTGACCTTCGTTTCGGCGGTGGCGCGCGCCAATCTGGTGGCCGTGCAGTTCCACCCCGAGAAGTCCGGCCGGCCGGGGCTCAAGATACTGGCCAACTTCCTGGCCTGGGACGGCAAGGAGGGGACCCGTGCTTAGCAAGCGCATCATCCCCTGCCTGGACGTGCGTGACGGCAAGCTCACCAAGGGCATCAAGTTCAAGGGCAACGTGGACATCGGCGATCCCGTCGAGATGGCGGCCTTCTATTATCGCGAGGGGGCCGACGAGCTGGTGTTCTACGACATCACCGCCAGCTCCGATGCCCGCAATATCATGCTCGAGGTGGTGCGCCGGGTGGCCGAGACCATCTTCATGCCCTTTTCCGTGGGAGGCGGGCTGCGCACGGTGGCCGACATGTACGCCGTGCTCGACGCCGGGGCGGAAAAGGTGAGCGTCAATTCCTCGGCCGTGGTGAACCCCCAGATCATCGCCGAGGGGGCGCGCCAGTTCGGCTCCCAGTGCATCGTGCTGGGCATGGACGTGCTCAAGGTTGGCGTGAGCGATATCACGCCATCCGGCTACGAGATAGTCATCCACGGCGGACGCAAGCGCATGGGGCTCGACGCCCTGGCCTGGGCCAAGCAAGCCCAGGACCTGGGGGCGGGCGAGATTTGCCTGAACAGCATCGACGCCGACGGCACCCGCGAGGGCTACGAGCTTAACCTCACCCGCATGATCAGCGAGGCGGTGAGCATACCCGTGATCGCCAGCGGCGGAGCCGGGGTGCCCCAGCACCTGGCCGAGGTGCTGACCGTGGGGCGCGCCGACGCCGCGCTCATCGCCTCCATGACCCACTACGGCGACTACACCGTGGCCCAGATCAAGGACCACCTGCACCGCCAGGGCATCAAGGTCCGCCGCTATTGGTAGGGAGACAAGCCATGATTTCACCCGCCGAGCTGTTCGGACTGGACGGCCTGACCCACGCCGAGCTTTTTGAGGGTCTGGAGTTGGCCTGGGAAGCCCTGGACCGCATCAAGGACTTCACCCGCCAGTTGATCGCCCGCGACGGGGCCACGGGGGCGCTGCTGCGCGAACGCGGCGACCTGCTCCCCCGCACGGTGGTGGTCCACCGGGGGATGGTCCTCAGCGAGGGCTTTGAACTTTTGGGCGGCGACCCCACCAAGGGCCAGATGCGGGTGCGCCTGGGCGGGCAGGAGGTGGCCGACGCGGCGGTGATCCACGGGGGCGCGGTTTTCATGGACGACGAGGCGCACATCGCCCCCGGGGCGGTGGTGGAGCCCGGCGCGCTCATCAAGGGCCCCACCTACATCGGGCCGGGCAGCGAGGTGCGCCAGGGGGCCTATCTGCGCGGCTCCTGCCTGGTGGGGGCCGGCTGCGTGGTGGGCCACACCACGGAGATGAAGAACTCCGTCATGCTCGACGGGGCCAAGGCCGGCCACTTCGCCTATCTGGGCGACTCCATCCTGGGCCGGGAGGTGAACCTGGGGGCCGGCACCAAGCTGGCCAACTTGAAGATCATCGAGACGCCCTTCAAGATCAAGGTGGGCGACTTCACCCACCAGGTGAGCCGGCGCAAGTTCGGGGCCATCATGGGCGACGGCTGCCAGACCGGCTGCAACAGCGTGACCAACCCCGGCACGGTGCTGGGCCGGCGGACCTTGGTGGCCCCCTGCAAGTCAGTGCCGGCGGGGTTCCACCCGCCCAAGAGCGTGATCCGCTAGGGCGCGCACCTCTCTTGGCGGCCAACGATCTGAAAGCGGCGCGGTCTGGTAGTTCCGGCCCGCGTCTGCTTTTCATCGACCCCTACCTCACCGCCAGCCACCGCGCGCTCATGGATGGCCTGCTCGCGCACATCCCCGCCCGCTGGACCGCGCTCACCCTGCCCGGGCGCTATTTCCGCTGGCGCATGCGCGGGGCGGCGTCATACCTGGCCCTGGCCGCGCCGGACATCCTAAGCCAGTCCTGGGACGGCCTGGTCTGCACCTCCATGCTGAACCTGGCCGAATTGAAGGGCCTGGTCCCGGAGCTGGCCGCCGTGCCCGCCCTGGCCTACTTCCACGAAAACCAACTGGCCTACCCCGCGCCGGGGGCTGCCGACGCCGCCCAGCAGGAGCGCGACCTCTTCCTGGCCTTCAGCAATCTGAGCACGGCCCAGGCCGCCAAGACCGTGGCCTTCAACTCCGACTATCACCGGCGGGAGGTCCTGGGCGCGGCGGGGGCGCTCATCGCCCGCCTGCCCGACGCCAGGCCCGAGGGGCTCGCGGAGGCCATCGCGGCCAAGTCCCGGGTGCTGCCACCGCCCCTGGAGACCGCCCCGGCGGCGGGGCTCAAGCGCGAGCCTCGCTCCGGTCCCCTGCGCATCGTCTGGAACCACCGCTGGGAGCACGACAAGGACCCCGAGGGCTTCTTCCGGGCCCTGGCCGAGCTGGCGGAAAGGGGCCTGGCCTTCGAGGTCGCGGTCCTGGGGGTGGCCGGCGCCCGCCGACCCGAGGTGTTCGGCCTGGCCGGGGCGCTCCTGGGGGCGCGGCTCGTCCACCTGGGGCCGGTGGCCGAGCGGACCGAATACTGGCGATGGATCTTCTGGGCGGACGTGGCCGTGAGCACCGCCCGCCAGGAGTACTTCGGCCTGGCCCTGGCCGAGGCGGTCTGGGCCGGCTGCCGGCCGTGCGCACCCCGAGCCCTGGTCTACCCCGAGCTCTATCCCGCGGAATGCCTCTACCAGCCCGGCCATCTGGCCCAGGCCCTGGCCACGCTGGCCGCGCGGCCCGAGCTGGCCCGTGGAGGGCAGTGGCGGCGACTGGCGGAGGGCTACGCCTGGGAGGGGCAGGCCGGGGCCTGGGAGAATGCCTTGGCCGGACTGATAGCCGGCGCGAGCCAGGAAAGCCCTCCGAATCCATGAACGCTCAAGCCAAGGCCACCCTGAGCACGTCGTAGAAGGGGTCCACCTTCACCACCTTGACCATCACCTGCCGGCCGGGCTCCAGGCCGGGGCCGCCCTCGCTGGGGATGGAGGTCAGCAGCATGATGTCGGTGAGTAACAGCGACCAGCGCCGGGCCTGGCGCTCCATGACCAGGGCGGGCAGGGGCTGGTCCTGGCGGGCCCGCAACCAGGTCTGCAGCCAGTAGCGCTGGCGGGCTTGGCGGATCTTCATGCCCCGGCGCACGTTGGGCTCCACGGTTAGCGCCAGGTTGCGCAGGTCCTCGGCGTTGTAGGGCGGGTTCGCGCCGGCCAGGGCGGCGGTGATCTGACGCTGCATGACCAGGTCCAGGAAGCGCCGGATGGGCGAGGTGGCGTGGGTGTAGGGGCTCATGCCCAGCATGGCGTGCAGGCCGGGCTCGGCGGAGAGTTCCACCCGGTTCAGGAGCCGGCGCTGCTTGAAGTGCAGGAAAAGGTCGTCGGCGGAGCCTTCGACCAGGGGTTCGCGGCTGGGGGCCTGGGTGCGGAAGATCGCCGGGATGCTGCGCTCGACCAGGAAGCGGGCCTTGAGCCAGTTGGCCAGGATGGCGGTCTCGGCCACCATGTCGCGGGCGGGCCCGTCGCGGTCGATGCGCTTGACCCAGACCTGCCAGTCCTGGTCCACCCCCATGATGACCTCGGGCAGGGGCAGGAAGTAGGCCCCGGCCTGGGCCCTCTGGCGCTTGAAGGCCTGCATGAGGGCGTAGAGCCCTCCCAGGCGCTGGTCCCCCCCCTCCAGCATGGCGTCGGCCTCGTCATAGGTCAGGCGGCGGTCCACGGTGAGCAGGCTGCGGGTCAGCCGCCACTGAAGCACTTGGCCCTCGGCGTTCAGGCGGGCCAGGCAGCTCAGGGCAGGGCGGGTGAGGCTCTCGCGCAGGGAAAGGGCATCCTCGCTCAGGCTGGGCGGCAGCATGGGTATGCGGGCGTCGGGCAGGTAGAGAGAGCTGGCCCGGGCCCGGGCCTCCTGGTCCAGGGGCCCGCCCAGGGGCAGCAGGGCGGCGACGTCGGTGATGTGCACGCCCAGCTCGCCTCCGCCGTCCGCCTCCGGGGTGAAGCTCAAGGCGTCGTCGAAGTCGGTGGTGAAGGCGCCGTCG
>JAJZPI010000177.1 GCA_021811275.1 Deltaproteobacteria bacterium | reverse complement strand
CACCGGAGGCCAAGCAGCCACAACCACCGCCTATGCCCCCGGCATGGGTCCTGAAGGCAAGGCTGGACTCTGGGATGACAAAGACTGTAACTTAATCCCTGGTATCAGGTCCGGGGGCAGGTCAGACCTCGCAAGCTCCCGTTCAAGGGCCGCTTCAAAAAACTCAAGACTCGTGGTGGGCGGGTTGGCGCAACCCGGCCCCGCCAATTGGCTCCGGATTCCGAGGCCCTGCGAGGTCACTTTATAGCTACATTGTGACTACTTTTTTTCTTGCCTAGCCTATCCCTTTTGGCTATAAGGAGTAGATGTTTTAGCAGGCAAACTCCGCCCCTGGCCCTCCGGCTGGCGGCGACGCCCCCCGCAAAGGCCGCACAGCCCTGCCCAAGGCGATTCAGCAGTTGCCGCTAAACCGCGTGGGTCAGGGACGGGGTTTTGCGCCGGCAGGCTAAGGCCGTTGGCAACCAGCGTGACCCCGGATCATCATTGCGGCTTTCCGGCGGAGGCCGCTGGATTCGCCATCGGACATTCGCCCGCGATCCGGCCCGGGGCCGGCTCGGGGGGGGCGGGGCCGGGACATGAGCATGAGGGGACCCTTTGGGGCCCCTACCACCACGAGAGGAGTTTTCAATGGACTTCCAGCTTAGTGAAGAGCTTGAGATGCTCAGGCAGATGGCCAGGGACTTCGCGGCCGAAAAGATCGCCCCCAACGCCGACAAGTGGGATGAAGAGCACTACTTTCCCTATGAGGAAGTGGTCAAGCCCATGGGCGAGCTGGGCTTCTTCGGCACGGTGATTCCGGAGGAGTACGGCGGCAACGGCATGGGCTTTTTGGCGGCCATGATCCTCACCGAGGAGATTTCCCGGGCCAGCAGCAGTTTGCGCGTGCAGGTGAACATGCAGGCCCTGGGCTGCGCCTTCACCATCTTCCGCTACGGCACCGAGGCGGCCAAGCAGAAATACATCCCCAAGCTGGTCAGCGCCGAGTACATGGGCGGCTTCGGCATCACCGAGCCCAACGCCGGTTCCGACGTGATGAGCCTAAAGTCCACCGCCGAGGACAAGGGCGACCACTACCTTCTGAACGGCTCCAAAACCTGGATCAGCAACGCCTCCACCGCCAGCTGCGTCATCTACTACGCCTACACCGACAAGAACGCGGGCAGCAAGGGCATGAGCGCCTTCGTGGTGGACCTGAAGAACGCCGACGGCACCCGCGCCGAGGGCGTCTCCGTCACCGATCTGGACAAGATGGGCTCCCGCTCCAGTCCCACCGGCGAAATCTACCTGGAGAACGTGAAGGTGCCCAAGGAGAACCTGCTGGGCAAGCCGGGCGACGGGGCCAAGATCGTCTTCGGCTCCCTGGACCAGACCCGGCTTTCGGCGGCGGCCGGCGGCGTGGGCTTGGCCCAGGCCTGCCTGGACGCCTCCATCAAGTACGCCACCGAGCGCGAGCAGTTCGGCAAGCCCATCGCCACCTTCCAGATGATCCAGGACCAGATCGCCCAGATGGCCATCGAGATCGAGGCCGCCCGGCTTCTGGTCTACAAGGCCGCGGTGCAGAAGGACAACGGCAACCTCTCCAACAACCTCGAGGTTGCCATGGCCAAGTGGAAGGCGGGCGAGGTGGCCAACATGTGCGCGGGTTACGCCATGCGCATCCTGGGCGCCTACGGCTACTCCACCGAGTACTCCGTGGCCCGCTACTACCGCGACGCCCCCACCTACTTCATGGTGGAAGGCAGCGCCAACATCTGCAAATGGATCACCGCCCGCAAGGCGTTGGGCCTGAGGTAAGAGGCAAGAGCCGGGGGGAACTTTTTTGAAAAAAGTCCCCCCGAACCCCCCTCAAAAAGCTTTCCCGATTGCGCCCGCGGCGCAATTGGGCGAGTTTTTGAGATGGTTGGGGGGTAGCCTTTTATACAAACAAGCACCTCGACTTGCACGGAGCCCCGGGTTGGACAAAGGGCTACCCCACGCATAAGGAGCAGCAATCCATGCACCCGTATTTCAAGAACATGCCCGCCTTTGGCAAGGCGCTCAGCGACAAGAAGAAGGAAAAGGCCCTACCCAACCGGCAGGCCATCGAGGAGGTGGAGGCCCTGGTGGCGGGGGAGGTCGAGCGGGTGAGGAACGCCGGCCTCTCGGCGGACAAGATCCGTTCCCGCGGCCAGATGACGGTGTGGGACCGCATCGAGTACCTGGTGGACGAGGGCTCCTTCCGGCCCTTGCACACCCTCTACAACCCCAAGCAGAACGAGGAAGGCACCACCGGGGTGGTCGACGGCCTGGCCAAGATCGGCGGCAAGTGGTGCGTGATCGCCGGCTTCGACAACAAGGTCATGGCCGGGGCCTGGATCGCCGGCCAGGCCGAGAACCAGCTCAGGATCACCGACCTGGCCAAACGCCTGCACGTTCCCCTGGTATGGCTGGTCAACTGCTCCGGCGTCAAGCTCACCGAGCAGCAGGAGGTCTACGCCGACCGCCGGGGCAACGGCACCACCTTTTATCGCCATGCCGAGCTGGAGAAGCTGGGCGTGCCGATCCTGGCCGGCATCTACGGCACCAACCCCGCCGGCGGCGGCTACCAGGGCATCAGCCCAACCTACCTGATCGCCCACAAGGACTGCAACATCGCCGTGGGCGGCGGCGGCATCGTGGGCGGCATGAGCCCCAAGGGCTTCTTCGACCTGGAGGGCGCCGAGGCTCTGATCGAGGCCACCCGGCACTTCAAGGAGGTCCCGCCCGGCAGCGTCAACATCCACTACGCCGCCACCGGCTTCTTCAAGGAGGTGCACGACACCGAGCAGGGCGTGCTCGATGCCATCAAGAAGCACATGGCCCAGATGCCGTCCTACGACCTGGACTTCTTCCGCGTCGACGAGCCCAAGGCCCCCAAGTTCCCCATCGACGACCTCTACACCCTGGTGGCCTTCAACCAGAAGGCGGCCTGGGACTTTGACGAGACCCTGGCCCGCTTGGTGGACGGCAGCGAGCACCTGGAGTTCAAGCCGGGCTACGGACCGGAGATCTACTGCGGCCTGGTCAAAATGAGCGGCCTGGTGGTGGGCGTGATCGGCAACCGCCTGGGCTTCCTGCCCGCCGGCTACCCCGAGTACGCTTCAGGGGCCTACCAGGGCATCGGCGGCAAGCTCTACCGCCAGGGGCTTATCAAGATGAACGAGTTCGTCACCCTCTGCGGCCGCGACCGGGTGCCCATCGTCTGGTTCCAGGACACCAGCGGCATCGACGTGGGCGACATCGCCGAGAAGGCCGAGCTGCTGGGCCTGGGCCAGAGCCTGATCTACTCCATCGAGCAGACCAATGTGCCCATGATGCTGGTGGTCATGCGCAAGGGCACCGCCGCCGCCCACTACGTCATGGGCGGGCCCACGGCCAACAACCACAACGCCTTCACCCTGGGCACCCCCACTACCGAGATCTACGTCATGCATGGCGAGACCGCCGCCGCCGCCTCCTTCTCCCGCCGCCTGGTCAAGGAAAAGGACGCCGGCAAGGACCTCCAGCCGGTCATCGACAAGATGAACCAGCTGGCCCAGGAGTACCAGGACAAGAGCCGCCCCACCTACTGCGCCATCCGCGGCTTCGTTGACGAGGTGGTCAAGTTCAGCTCCTTGCGCGACTACATGGTCGCCTTCACCGAGGCCGCCTACCAGAATCCCTTGAGCCTCTGCCCCCACCACCACATGATGATCCCCAGGATCATCAAAGGCTGAGACATCAGCGGCCAGGCCCGTCAGGGCTTGGCCGGCCATGCGCCTGAAAAAGCCGGGCCGCCCCGAATCATCGGGGCGGCCCGGTTCGCGTCGGGGCCCGGCTCTTCAACTCATCCAGCAATGGCCGTCATCGAGGAGCATCCCCGCAGGGATGCCGCGCGGCGAGCTCCCGCTTCGCTTTTGTAAGGCTCGGAGGAGAAACGGGCGCGCGAGGCCGTCCCTAATCTCAGCGTTTGGCGGGGAGAGCCGTCTTGAGGTGCGGCGGAGTTCTGGCCCGCGGCGGCGCGGGCTCCTACCAAAGGGCCTCCAGGGGGCGGTAGGGTACGCCCAGGGCCTCGGCCACTCCCGGGTGGGTGAAGGCCCCGGCGTAGACGTTGAAGCCCTTGGCCAGGGCCGGATCGGCGTGGGCGGCCTTGATGCCCTGAGGCCCGCCCCCGGCCAGTTTGAGGACGTAGGGCAGGGTGACGTTGGTCAGGGCCAGGGTGCTGGTGCGGGCCACCGCTCCGGGCATGTTGGTCACGCCGTAATGGATGACCCCGTGCACCAGGTAGACCGGGTCGCTATGGGTGGTGGGCCGGATGGTGGCCACGCAGCCGCCTTGGTCGATGGAAACGTCGACGATTACCGAACCGGGGCGCATGCTCCCGACCATCTCCTCGCTGACAAGCATGGGCGCCCGCGCCCCCGGCCGGAGCACCGCCCCCACCACCAGGTCGCTCTGGGCCACGGCGGCGGCCACGGTGTCGGGCAGGGAGATCAGGGTGGTGATGCGCGAGCCGAAAACGTCGTCCAGGTAGCCCAAGCGCTTGATGGACAAGTCGAAGATCGACACCTCGGCGCCCAGGCCCACCGCGATCTTCAGGGCGGCCATGCCCACCACCCCGGCTCCCAGGATGGTCACCCGTCCCCGGCGCACCCCGGGCACCCCGCCCAGGAGCACCCCCCGGCCTCCCTCGTGCCGCTCCAGGTAGCGCGCGCCGTGCTGCACGGCCAAGCGGCCGGCCACCTCGCTCATGGGGGTCAGGAGGGGCAGGCTTCCGTCCTCCAGTTGGATGGTCTCGTAGGCGATGGCCGTCACCTGGCGTTCGGCCAGGAGGCGGGCTAGCTCTGCCCCGGCGGCCAGGTGCAGGTAGGTGAAAAGCATGAGCCCGGGGCGCAGGAAGCCGTACTCCGCCGGAATCGGCTCCTTGACCTTCATCACCAGGTCGGAGGCCCATGCCTCCTCCCGACTGGCCAGGCGCGCCCCGGCGGCCAGATACCGGGCGTCCTCGATGCCCGCGCCCATGCCCGCGCCCTGCTCCACCACGACTTGGTGGCCGGCGGCGGCCAGGGCCTTGATGCCCGCGGGCACGAGGGCCACCCGGTATTCGTCGGCCTTAACCTCCCGCGGAACTCCGATGATCATGGCGCGTCCCCCTTCTGTTTTCTTCGATCATAGCGAACCCGCGCCCAGCTCAACAAGGCCTGAAAGGGCCGGCCTCCGGCGGGTGGGGGCCAATTGCCCCCGGCCATGGCCGGGTGATAAAATTATTACTTATCGCCCTGCCTGCCGGTTCTGCCATGCCACCCTGGGTCTGCCCCAAGGGGTATTGAAGGTGTGCGTTTTGTTACGGGCGCTGGCCGGCCTCTTCCTGGGCGCGGGCATTCTGGCCATGCTGGCCTTGCTCCCCGTGCGCGACGGCTATGTATTCCCCTCCCTACTGGGGATTGAGCCCTACTTTCCGACCTGGTTCCTGCTGTTGGTGGCGGCCCTCATATTCCTGGGCCTGGCCGCCTGGTGCCATTGTCGTGCCAATCGCCGCCGGTTCATCCGCTAGGGGTCCTTCCGCCTCTCCTCCGGGCGTCCTCCGTTCTTCCCCTGTACTCCGCATGTTCTTTTCCCTGCATCAACCTTGTCTTGGGCGTTCCCAACCATAAATGTCCCTTGCCTGCCCCGTCTTTCCACCAGCGATGCCCTTGATCCCGCACCCCTCACCCCAGCCAACCCACCGATTATAGGCGTTGATCCATCAAGTCTGAACCGGATCCGCGCCGATTCCAACCACTTTTCCTCAAAGTTTGGCAGGTTCTCCACGCCCGCCTCCTCCTCAACCCCCGGCCCTTCAACCAGGAATATGAAACATTCGACGGATAGTCCACGCCGCGACAACATTTTTTCCACCATGCCTTCAAATAATTATTATCGTAATACAAGCAAGTTAACCGCATTTTCCACAATACGTCTCCGGACCTGAACCAATAATGCCAATAAGCGATCAAAGGGAGACCATTGCACGGGGCGTCCTGCCCCGTGCAATGTCGGCTTGGCAAAAGTGTGATTTTGCCAACCCTCTCAAATTGCACACCTTGCTTGGCTCCCAATTTGGCGGGCCATCCCCAGGGTCCCCACAAGGCTTGCTTTGTGGAGTCCAACCACGCTTTGGCCCGACCGGCAAGCGTTCAAAGCCAGGGATGGCTTTGAATGATGCAAATTGGTATAAGGCAAGGCTTTATAAAGCGGATGACCGCGACCAGGGTAGCTCGGCAGAGGGGCGGGCCTGTCCAGGGTCTGGCGCCTGGCCAGGACAGGGACCGGCCTCGCCGGTTGCCGGGGCTTTCGACCTCTGCTAGACTGCCTTGGACCCGCTCCGGGAGGAACCGCATGACCAAAATCCGCCATCAAGGCAAGCTGGCCTGGACGACCACGCTGGCCCTGGCTCTTGCCCTCCTCTCCTTCCCGGCCCCGCCCGCCGGGGCCCTGACCAAGCCCGGCCCGGCCATGCCGAACCTGAGCCTGCCCGACACCAACGGCCAGTCCTACGATCTGCCCGAGATGATCAAGGGCAAGGTGGCGCTGGTGGTCTATTGGTCCATCTCCTGCCCACATTGCCGCGCGCAGATGCCGCAGTTGCAGGTCATGGCCAAACGCTTCGAGGGCAACCCCTTCCAGTTTATCCTGATCAACACCGACGGCCAGGCCATGAGCCAGGCCGTGGCAGCCTACTCCGCGGAACACAGCCTGCCCGGCCCTTGGCTCATCGACGTGGGGCCCAAGGACACTCTGCCCTTCGCCGATTTCTTCGACATCGTGGCCACGCCGGGGGTGCTGGTCTTTGACAAGACCGGCAAGCTGATCCAAGCCCAGGAATTGCAAATCGACATGGGGCGGGTTAGCCAGGCAATAGAGGGCGCCTTCTAGCCATAACCGCACCAATGCGCGGCGGGCGGGGATAAAACCCCACCCGCCTTTTTTGTTCGCCGCGCCAGGTGCAGGCGAATGACGCGGAAGGCGGGTTACGCTTGCGCTGACCCGCTAGGCGAGGATCATGGATCAACGGGAGCGTGCGCGACTTGGGTGAAGGACGGCCTCGTCGACCCGCCATGCCCGGGGGGCGGCCGCCCCTACCAGCCGAGGGCCTGGTGCTCGGCGGCCAGGGAGTGCAGGAGGCCTTCCTGGGCGAAGCTGTAGAG
>JAJZPI010000015.1 GCA_021811275.1 Deltaproteobacteria bacterium | reverse complement strand
TTTTCCGGCAAAAAAAAAGGCGGGGACAAAACCCGCCCCACGAAAACGGGCGCCCCCGGCCAGGGATCAACCCAGCAGAGTTACGAGCTCGTCCAGACGGCGGATATAACCCGCCGCTCCGGGCACCAAGCCCTCCAGCCCGCCCTCTTGGCGGACGATGAAGGTCTTCAGCCCCGCCCCCAGGGCCGAGGCCGCCCCTATCGCCGAGTCCTCGGCGGCCAGGCCTTGGGCGGGCTCCAGCCCCGCCAGCTTAAGCGCCAGGCGATATGGTTCTGGATCGGGCTTGCCCCGGCGCACCTCCTCGGCCCCCACCAGGGCCTTGACGTACTTGTCCAGGCCGTGGTTGCGCAGAAAACCCCTAGCCTGCTCGCGGGTGGCCGAGGTCACCACGGCGGTGAAGACCCCCCTCCCGTGGGCGGCGGCCAATAGCTCCGGCGCGCCGGGCATGGGCTTGGCCTCCCGGGCGTAGATTTCTTCCACGGTGTCAAGGTAGTCGCGCAATATCTCAGCCGGCGGCTCGCTGAGGCCGTAGGTGTTTTTGATTATCACCGCTATGTCGGAGAGGGGCCGCCCGGCCAGGGAGTCTAACTCCTCCTGGCTGCCCTGTGCCCCGCGCAGGGCCAGGAAGCGGAAATAGGTCTCGCGCATCACCGGCATGCTGTCGGCCAGGGTGCCGTCGAGGTCCAGGAAAAGACCACGTATGTCTGGGCTGGTCACGGACGTGCTCTCCAAGGTTTTTGATACCAATCAGCGTTCAAAGTTATCCTTTGAACGCTGATTTGGCGTGCGGGCCAAAACTCACCCCCGGCAACAGTTGGCTGGGGATCCCGGGGATGGCCCGCCGAATGGGCAACCATCCGGGCGGTCCGGCAAAACCGCGCTTTGGCCCGACCGACAAGAATGCAAGGTCATGGATGGCGCTGAAGGCAACTTGGCAGGGCGCCGAGCCGGGACACGCCTCCACCCCGGGCCCATGCCTTTCTGTCAAGCGTACATTGAAAGGCCGGAAAAAGCTCCCCGGGCCTTTTGGCCCGGGGAGAGAAAAGACGCGTGGTCAAGGGGCGGCGGCGAAAGTCGCCCAACCTATTGGCCGTAGTCGGTGAACAGCAGCTGCTGGGCGTAGAGGTAGTCCTTGGCGTTGACGTTGCTCAGGGCGCCCTGGTTCCAGTCTGAGGCGGGCACCAGCCAGACCAAAAGGTCATAGAGCGCATTGGTCGGCAGGGAAGAGTTGTTGATATTCAGGTTGCCTCCGCCGTTGGCCTGTCCCGAACCCAATTCCATCCAGGCGCCTTGCGGACCGGCCGGGGCGGCCCCCACCGAGTAGATCAGGTAGTAGGTCTGGCCTGCGTCCAGCCCGTGGGCGTTGAAGACTAAGTTGGTAAGCTGGGCCCCGCTGTAGACCACGGAATCCCCGGTGTCGTCGGGCTGGTTGCCCTTGCCCTTGCCGGCGGAGTAAAGGGCCGAGGCCGAACCGTTGTCCGGGGATTGGTAGGCGACGTCCATGTATTGGTAGGTGAGTTTGGCCCAGGCGCCTCCATCGACGACGGCGCCGCCGGGGTATGCGGTCATCTCGTAGAGGTAAAGATGGCCGGTGTTGGAATTGCCCGAATCGCCAGAGCCGCCGGCCGCCGCCGGGCCCGGGCTCACCAGGAACAGGGCCGCGGCCGCCAAGGCCAGTCCAGCCAATATTAGCCTTTTTTTTAACTGCATTGGTTCCCTCCTTGGGTGTCTAGCCAATTCAGGAAGGGATAGGCCTCGGCCAGTCAGACTTGAGTTGAGCAGCCCTCCCGATCCTTAGAAAAGATTAACCCTGATGCTTGACAATACTGCTGCAAAATATGCGCCAAAGGCTAACTACTTGTATTTGCTGAATGTGAAATTGTGCCTATTTCAATATTTTATACCCGCCCCTATCCACAATCTGGGCGTGATTTAGGATGGCTTGCGTGATTACTGACGAAAACTCTCAGCCGGCCTGCATGGCCTGCCAGAGTTCTTCCAGGGAGTCGGCGCGGGCGGCCAGGCGCGCCCGGCAGGCCTGGAGGTCGGCGACCGTCAGCCCCAGCCTTTCGCTGGCCTCGGGCATGATCTCCGGGGTGTGCCGGATGGGGTCCAGGTCTTGCTGCTCGCACTTGAGGTCGTGGGTCAGCCAGTCGGCCAAGTGCACGGTGAGCACCATGGGCAGGAACTTCAGCGAAGGGTCGGGCTCGTGGTGGCGGCCCATGACCTCGCCCAGCATGGGCGGCAGGTTCCAGTGCTCGGCCAGGTAGAGCCCGATGTCCTGATGGTCCAGCTCCAGGACCTCCTCGGCCTGCCGCCAGGTCAGGTCCTCGCGGGCCGTCAGGTCCATGAGGGCCTTGGCCGCCTCCGGGAAGAAGGCCACCAGCACCACCTTGCCCAGGTCATGCAACAGCCCGGCGGTGAAGGCGCTCTCGGTGTCCGGGCCCCTGCCGGCCTCCTGGCGCTGGGCCAAAAGCCGGGAGGCCTCGGCCACGCTCAGGGAGTGGCGCCAGAGTTCCTCCGAGAGGGCGCGGTCGTGGGCCGGGGCCTTTTGCATGAAGCCCACCAAGCCCGCGCCCATGCAAATCTTGCGCACCTCGTCGTAGCCCAGGACCAGGGCCGCCCGGTGCACTGTGGTGATCTGCTGGGGGAACCCGTAATAGGCCGAGTTGGAGGCCGCCAGCATCTTGGAGCTGAGCGACTGGTCGTTTCTGATGATGGATTCCAGATCCTGAGCCGACGACCACTGATCTTCCAAGGTTTGGAGAATCTTGGTAAGCACCCCGGGCAGCGTCGGCAGGGCGTTTATGCCGCTGAGTAAATCTTGGGTCAGCATGGGGCCTAGCTGATAGTGGCGGACTTGATCGGAGCCTAACATGACCTCACCCCCGCTAGCCAGCTTTTTTCACCTTTTGCGGGAAGGGAATCACTCCCCCCGGCCGTGCGCCCGGTTCCGTTTTGGAAGAGGTCGGGGCGATCCGGGGAAGGGCGCCCTCCGCTGACCTCCGCCGCGCCGCCAACGGCGTGGCCGCCAGCCCCCTCACCGGGCCGGCGGCCCGCCACCGATCCTCGTACGCGGCTAACCCAGGTTGCCAGCGGCGGTGTTGATGCTGGTCTGCACGTTGGTGCCCAGCAAGGTGGCCGCGGTGGCGATGCCCGCCCCGATCAGGGCCAGCAGCAGGGCGTACTCCACGGCGCTGATGCCGCTGTCGTCCTTCACCAGCTTGCGGATGCTATCCATGACCTTCATTTGAACCCTCCAAACTTGTTAGCCCACGCCTTATCAAGGTGCCGTTTTTCACGGCCGGCTTGTTTCCGCTCCCGGAAGGCTCCGCTCCGGCAGGGCTTCTAGCCCAGGTTGCCGGCGGCGGTGTTGATGCTGGTCTGCACGTTGGTGCCCAGCAAGGTGGCCGCGGTGGCGATGCCCGCCCCGATCAGGGCCAGCAGCAGGGCGTACTCCACGGCGCTGATACCGCTGTCGTCCTTCACCAGCTTGCGGATGCTATCCATGACCTTCATTTCAATCCTCCACCCTTATTTGCAAATTTGTTCTCAAGTGTCTTACTGTTCGCGCCTGGCCCGCTTTCGCCCCGGAAGGCGCTGCTTCCGGCGGAGCGCCTAGCCCAGGTTGCCGGCGGCGGTGTTGATGCTGGTCTGCACGTTGGTGCCCAGCAGGGTGGCGGCGGTGGCGATGCCCGCCCCGATCAGGGCCAGCAGCAGGGCGTACTCCACGGCGCTGATACCACTGTCGTCCTTCACCAGCTTGCGGATGCTGTCCAATGCCTTCATTTCAATCCTCCCACTTGGTTCGTATATTTTTTAATTTGGAAAGCTGTTGTTCCCCGCGTTTGGCCACTTAGGTGGCAAGAAGGATGCCAAGGGGTCGAACGGCCGGGCCTTTCACCGCCATCAATGCTTTTTATTATTTTAAATCGGTGAGATAAAATCGTTGTCGCCCACCTGGGGACCGGGAACGCCGGTGGCCTCGGACCGGCTCCGGATTACGTGACTGTAATTACCAAATCGGAATAACACAAAATTCGAAACGCGTTTGCGGATAATCCCACAGGCTTCTCATCCACACCCTGGGGATATCTGTCACGTCGGTTTTTCTTTTTTGCTATGATTGCCGCCGAGGGGAAACCCGTCGTCCCATAGCTATTCTCCGGAGGCCCCGCCATGTTCCAACAGATTAGAATCGGGTCCAAAATCTTGGGCGGCTTCGCCATGGTACTGACGCTGCTGGTCCTGGTAGGCTTGGCTGGCTGGTGGGGACTGCGCACGGTGGTGGAGGTCGGCGACGAGGTCCAGGCGATAAACGAGATCAGCAAATTCATGCTGGAGGCGCGCCGGCAGGAGAAAAACTTCATCCTTCGCCAAGACGTCAAGATCGCCGGGGAGGTACGCTCGCTCCTGGCCCGGGCCAAGGCCCGGCTGGAGTCCCTGGCCGGACCCCGCCAGGACCCTGAGATGGCCCAGGCCCTGGCCAAGCTGGCCCAGGGTCACGAGCAATACGCCCGGGCCTTCGAGCTTTACGCCCAGGCCCACGACCAGCAGCTAAAATTGGCCGCGGCCTGGAAGGAAAACGCCGAAGGCTTCCTCCAACTGGCCGAGAAGACCATGGCGACGGTCATCGACCCCGCCCTGGACTCCGCCCATTCGTCCAAGGACCACGAGGCGCTGGAGTTCTGGAGCAAAGTTGATTCGGCCTTCAATGACAATCTGATAAACCCCTTCCTCAAACTCCGGGTGAACGCGGTCTACGTGATGGTCAAGAAGGGCGAGCAGCAGTGGAGCGACTTTCAGCGGCAGCGCGACCGGGTGCGCGCCCGCTTGGCCGATTTCGGTAAGCTGACCCGGGAGCACGGCAACCTCGCGCAGGCCGCGGCCAGCCTGGCCGATTTCCTGGACAAGTTCAATGAGGTCGGTGAGACCTTCCGCGCCGCCTATCAAAAAGAGCTCGACGCCGAGGAGTCCTTGGTGGCCGGGGCCCGCCTCGCCCTGGAGCAGGCGGAGGCGGTGGCGGCCCTCCAGCGCCGAAAGCAGCTCGATGCCTCCTCCCGCTCCACCTGGCTCATGCTGACCGTGGCCGCCATCGCCCTGGCCCTGGGGGCCTTGCTGAGCTGGCTGCTGACCCGCGAGGTGGCCGGGCCGGTGGCCCGAATCGCCAAGGGGTTGCGCCAAGGCGCGGACTATGTGGCCACCGCCGCCCAGGAGGTGGCCGCCAGCGCCCAGGCCCTGGCCCAGGGAGCCAGCGAGCAGGCAGCCAGTCTGGAGCAAACCGCCGCCTCGGTGGAGGAGCTGGTCTCCATGACCCGGTCCAACTCCGAAAACGCCGTCCAGGCCAACAGCGTCACCCTGGAGGCCGGTGAAACCATGCGCTCGGCCAACCAGTTCATGCGCGAACTCACCACCCACATGGGCGAGATCACCGCCGCCAGCCAGGAAATAGGCAAAATCATCAAGACCATAGATGAGATAGCCTTCCAGACCAACCTGCTGGCCTTAAACGCAGCCGTGGAGGCGGCACGCGCCGGCGAGGCGGGGGCCGGCTTCTCCGTGGTGGCAGAGGAGGTGCGCAACCTGGCCATGCGCGCCGGCGCGGCCGCCCGCAACACCGCCGGTCTCATCGAGGACGCGGTGGTCAAGATTACCGAGGGCGCCGAGTTGGCCGGACGCACCAACACCGCCTTCCGCCAGGTCGGCCAGTCGGCCAAGCGCATCGGCGAGCTGGTGGGGGAAATCACCGCCGCCTCCTCCGAACAGACCCAGGGCCTGGACCAGATTTCCAAGGCCGTCGGCGAAATGGACCGGGTGACCCAGCAGACCGCCGCCAGCGCCGAGCAGTCCGCCGCCGCCAGCGAGCAGCTTTCCAGCCAGGCCATCACCCTGCAAAACATGGTGGGCGACCTCACAACCCTGGTGCGCGGACACCTCGCCAACGGCAATGGCCGCCAGTCCAAACGCCCCCCCCAGGCCGCCGCCCAGGCCGAACCCGAGACCAGAGACGACAAGCGACAGTCCATGCCGGCCCCCAAGACCCTGCCCGCGAAAACGCCCCCCGAGGGCCTTATTTCCCTGGAGGAGGAAGACTTCAAAGATTTTTAGGCGGCGCACCACCCGTCTGCCGCCGCCAAAACGGGTCGGGGAGTCTGGGCCGGCCTCCGACCAGGCGCGCTCCCGTCGGCGGCTAGCCCAAGGAAGGTCGGGAACCCTCGCCAGGGGCCAAGGTCGGCAACCCCGCCTCGCGCCAACAGGGGCGCGGCTTTGACTTCGGGCCTGGCGACCGGGTTTGCTGCTTGCCAATCCTTCGCCGCTCCTGGCCGTTCCGTGAAATAAGCTTTACCCCGCCAAGCCAATGGCGCGAAAATGGCCACAGGTGTTTCCACGAGCCATCCCGGCCCGCCTTGGCCATCGCCGCCTGCTGCGCGGTGCCCTTGGGGGGGCTGGCCGAAGAGCCGCCTTGGGCCTGCCGGGGGTTCCAACCTGGCAACCGGGATCGGCTGACGCCCATCAAGGGCCATCATTGGCGACCCTGGGACCACAACCTTTGAGGATGAAACGCGTATGGCCGGGAAAATCTTACACGAACTGGCAAGCAACGCGGCTTTGCTGCTCGTTTTGAGCTTTCTCTACATCCAGGTGGTTCGGCGCTGGGAAGACAAGAAGCTCATCGGCCAAATCCTGAACGGAATTCTCTTCGGCGCGGTGGCCGTGACGGTCATGCTCAACCCCATGACCTGGCTGCCCGGGGTGATTTTTGACACCCGCTCGGTGGTGATAAGCGTGGGCGCTCTCTTCGGCGGGCCCCTGGTGGCGGCCATCACCTTTCTCATGGCCAGCCTTTTCCGCGTCTGGCAGGGCGGCGCCGGCGCCTTGATGGGCGTTTTGGTCAGCTTCTTTTCCGCCGCCTTGGGCACGGCCTATTATTTCTGGAAAAGAGACAACCCCAAGGCCATGCGAGTGCCATACCTATATGGCTTCGGGGTGTTGGTGCACTTGGTCATGCTGGTGTGCACCTTGGCCTTGCCCGGAGCCATGACCGGGAGGGTGCTGGCGGACATCGCCTTGCCGGTAATCATCATCTACCCCTTGGCCACCTTGTTGCTGTGCCTCTTGATATCAGACCGGGAAGCCCGGATCTCCGCTGACCGGATGCTGAAGGAGAGCGAGGAGAGATACCGCCGCATCGTGGACACCGCCAATGAAGGAATTCTGGCAATTAACGATTCCCGCCTCCTGACCTTCGTCAACCAGAAACTGGCTGACATGCTCGGCTACGCGCCCCAAGAACTGACCGGCCGAAAACTGGATGACTTCATTCATCCCGAAGACCGCGAAGCCTACGGCCTCCAGATGCAAAAGCGCAGACAGGGCCATGGCGAAATTTACGAGATCCGCTATGTGCGCAAGGACGGGACGGCAATCTGGGGCCTGGTGAGCGCCGCCCCTCTTCTTGATGAGCGGGGAATTTTCTTGGGATCGTTCGGCATGGTCACCGATATCACCGCGAGCAAGAAGGCCGAGCAGGATCTGCAACGCTTTTTCAATCTTATTCCGGACTTGGCCTGCATCGCCGCGACTGACGGCTATTTCAAAAAAATCAATCCCGCCTGGCGGGAGGTGCTTGGTTACTCCGAGCAGGAAATGCTCTCCACCCCTTTTTTTGATCTGATCCACCCCGATGACCGCGAGTCAACCCAGAAGGAGGTGGGGCGGCAGCTCTCCGGCGAAGCCACTCTTTCCTTCACCAACCGTTATCGCTGCAAGGACGGCAGCTACAAGTGGCTGGAATGGCGGGCCACCCCGGCCGTTGACCAAACGCTGCTCTTTGCTTCCGCCCGCGACGTCACCGAGCGCAAGCGTGGCGAGGAGGAAAAGGCCAAGCTGGAATCCCAACTCCGCCAGGCCCAGAAGATGGAGGCCATCGGCACCCTGGCGGGGGGGATCGCCCACGACTTCAACAACATCCTGGGCGCGATCATGGGCTATGCGGAGTTGGCCCAGGAATTGGCCCGGGAAGGGAGCCCCAACTTCGAGGAATTGACCCAGGTGCTCGAGGCGGCCGACAGGGCCCGCAAGCTGGTCCGGCAGATTCTCACCTTCAGCCGCAAGGCGGACCCCGACATGAGGCCGTTAAGCCTCAACAAGTCTATCCGCCAGGCCCTGCAGTTGCTAAGTCACTCCCTGCCCAAGATGATCGCCATAGAGACCCATCTGGCCCCGGACCTGGCGCTGGTCAACGCCGATCCCAACCAGATGGAACAGGTCCTCATGAACTTGGCCACCAATGCCGCCGACGCCATGCCGGAGGGCGGGCGGCTGGTCATCGAAACCCAGGGCATCGCCTTGGGCGATGAATATGGCCGCGAGCATCTTGAGACGCGGACGGGCCGCTACGTGCTGCTGATGGTGTCGGATACGGGCAAGGGCATAGACCCTCTCATACTGGAGCACATTTTCGATCCTTTCTTCACGACCAAGGGCGTGGGAAAGGGCACCGGCCTGGGGCTCTCCACGGTCTACGGTATCGTCAAGGCGCACGGCGGCCATGTGGCCTGCTACAGCGAGCCCGGCTCAGGAACCACCTTCAAGGTGTACCTGCCGGTGTACGAAGCCGACACGCCCGCCCACCCCTCGGACTTCGCCCCTCCCGAGCATATGCTCCAGGGCTCGGAAACCATCCTTTTAGTCGATGACGAGCAGGCCCTGCGTGATTTGGGCGCCCGCGCCCTGGAGATCATGGGCTACCGGGTGCTCACCGCCACCAACGGCGAAGAGGCATTGGAGATTTATCGATCCCAGGAGGGCGAAATAGATTTGGTGGTGATGGATTTGGGCATGCCGGGCATGGGCGGCCACAAGTGCCTCCAGGAGATCCTGGCGCACAACCCCCAAGCCAAGGTGGTCATCGCCAGCGGCTATTCGGCCAACGGCCAGGTAAAGGCCTCGCTGGAATCGGGCGCCGCCGGTTTCGTGGCCAAACCCTTCCGGCGCCTGGACCTGCTGGCCACGGTCAGAAGCGCGCTCGACAGAAAATAGCGCCGAAAAGAGGTAATGCCGCGCCAGCCCAAGCGGGTCGCGGGCCTGGTCACTTGAAAGAGCCCCGCGGGCTCCCGGCGAAGACTGGTTGGCGGATGGGACTTGGAAGCCGGGCTACGCTTTGCCAACCCGCCTTGCGTTTTTGGCCTATGTTGGATTGAGTGGGTTCACCGATACCCAACGAGTGCCCTGGATGCCGGACTTACCCGCGTTCAACCCAGGCTGCGAGCCTCATGAAAACCACCGGCTTCAGACATAACGAATATATGATAACCGAAATCAGCAGTGGTGATTTGTTCTGGCAGTCCCACTATGGGTTTGGATCTTTCAGGGAAGGCAGATGTTATATCAAGGGAAGCATTTTGTTTTTCGCGCCGGCAGATAATCGAGACATTGGCTTCTTGATAGGAGAATTTATTGACAACCTACAAAGGCTGCCGCAATGGAACAGAACAAAATACTATTGCCATCATGCAAATATTTTTAGATGCGATACCGGGGACAAGGTGTCCGCCAAGGAAATGCAGTTATGGACAACAAGCGCCGGCAACAAAAATATTGCTGACAATAATTCAATGACAAACGCAAACAATTCTACCGGCGGTGGGTATGGCCACGGCTCTGGTGGTGGTTCGTTCAAGCTTGGGAACTATGAAATATTTACGGGCAAAGATGGTTCGATTTCATGGTCGCTTCCTTTGGGGCAGGATACCATCGGTGAAGGCAACTGCTCAATATTGGAAGACATATTATTTATCGGACCAATCCGCGGCAAAAAAATGCTGCCTGGCGCGAAGAAGCGGCGTTTGGTGAAAATAGAAACCCTACCCAACTGGAATCGCACAAGCTACTATTCCTATGGCACCGATCTAATTGAGTATATACCAGATGCCGGCCCTAGCGGCGCGATAGCCTTGCAGGACGGCAGGCAAACGGGCCAAAAAATAATCATTTGGACCCGGCTTGCTGAAATAATCGCCTATTGGCGGCCAAGCATAAATGAAAACACCAGCAAATATTTTTCTCCATTAATAAAGATGCTTGCCAAGAATGTTTTATTGTTGGTTAATTTGGTTGGGTCGAGCGCGTTGAAGCTATCGTTCTATTGCCTGGACAAAATCAAAGGCATCAGAAAGAAATAGTTTTTCCCCAAGGTTGCCTTGCCGGCGCCTTCCGCTCCGTTAACCCCGTGCTCCCGGTGCGCGTTATCGTCAATTATGCCTGAAACTAACGCCGAAACGATCGGCACTGCCATACCGCCTGAGGCCATTGCGCGGGGCGTCCTGCCTCGCGCAATGTCGGCTTGGCAAAACCACACTTTTGCCAAGCCTCAAAATTGCTCGCCTTGTTAACTCTCAGTTTGGCGCGCCATCCCCGGGGTCCCAAGCTAACTTGTTGGCAGAGGGGAGCCCTGGCCCGTATCGGCCATTGCATGGTCAAATCGTGTCTCCCGGAGTTATTGTTTAATTTTTACTGACTATATTTGTGTTTCACCATGCAATGGTCTCCAACTTTACGTGAAGCTAAGTGTCGGCGGGTCCCCTGCCGAAAGATGGATATCAGGCAGGCTGAAGAAGACGTGGTTTATGATGAGGCCTGCCCTCCTCCCAATTCGCGCCAGCGAAAGCAGTCCACGGTATGGTCGTTGACCATGCCTACAGCCTGCATGTGGGCATAGCAGATGGTGGGGCCTACGAAGGTGAAGCCGCACTTTTTCAAGTCCCGGCTAAGGGCTTCCGCCTCGGGACTGCTGGAGGGAACGGCGCCCATGCTGGGCCAGGCGTTCTGCCTGGTGCGGCCTCGCACGAAAGACCACTGATAGGATGCGAAAGAACCGAACTCATCCTGGACCCTCAAGAAGGCGCGGGCGTTGGTGATGGCCGATTGAATCTTCAGGCGGTTCCGGACTATGCCGGGGTTGGCGAGAAGCTTCTCGATTCTGGCGGAATCGAAACGGGCGACCTTCTCTGGCCTAAAGCCGGCGAAGGCCTCTCGGTAAGCCGTTCGCTTGCGCAGAATGGTCAGCCAGGAAAGCCCGGCCTGGGCGCCCTCCAGAACCAGGAACTCGAACAGCAGGCGGTCGTCATGGACCGGCACCCCCCATTCCCGGTCGTGGTATTGCCGATATAGGGGTTCGCTGCCGGACCAGGCACAGCGCTTGACATCCTGGCCCGTTGGCACGTCGGGTTCCATAAACGCCTCCGCTATTCAGCAGCGATTAACCATGACCTCTCCCGCGGTCATGCTACCACAAGGGGCATCGCAAGCGCCTGCCCGCCGGCGCGGATCAGCATACGGCCGCCTGTTGACAACCACGGGACAATCATATAAATAATAATTTATATGAAGGAAGCCGATTTCATACCGGCCGGCAGCGCGCGCCTGAACGCCAACGGCCCCCTTGAGGACCTGCGCGGGCTGCTCCCCAGACTGGCGGCCATGGGCAAGGGTCTATCCGATCCCAACCGCCTGCGCATTCTGCTGGCCTTGGCCCAGGGCCGCAAGCCGGTGGGCAGGGTGGTGGAGGAACTCCGCCTGTCCCAGCCCCTGGTTTCCCACCACCTCAAGGAACTGCGTCAAGCCGGTCTGCTCAAGGTGCAACGCGAGGGCCCCTTCGTGTTCTACGAAATGGCCGGCCCCCAGGTGCTTGAGGCGTTGCGGGCCCTGGCCGGCCTGGCCAAGAGGAGCGCCCGGTGAGCGGGGTGAGCGAAGCGCCCAACCCCAGGACGCGCTCCCGGGTTTTGGAGGCCCTGGCCGGCCTGGGGCCCCTGGCCTCCGCCCGCACCCTGCAGCGTGTCTTGGCCGAAGTCTTGACCGACCTGGATGAGACCGAAAAGGCCGAGATAATCATGGGTCTGGCCGGGGAGCCGGGCGAGGACAAGGTTTCGAGCCTGGTGCATCTCTGACTGGCCGAGTGCCTGGGCGAAGGCGTCGACCCTACCAAGATGTGTCAGACCCTGGTGGAGCGGGTGGCCCGCTCGGAGCAACTGCAAGCGGTCGCCGAGCCGGATGTCCTGATCCTTTTCGAGGATTGGATGGAAGAACTGGAACGGGAGGCGGTCGATTTGCTGCGGGGCCTGCCTGACGCCGGCGCGGACCGCTTGGCCCAAGCCTTGGGGATTTCCTCGGCCGGTGCGCAATTTCTGCTAACCAAACTCAAGAAGGCCGGGAAGCCCTAGGAGGCTGTCTCGTCATCGAGCGGGGGAATCGTCCTGGGCCCAATATCAATCAATGTTGATATGCTGATATAAGACATCAATTTCGGCTTTCTCATAGCCAATGCCGATTCTGGCCCGGCAATCTGACGGAGGAAGCGCCATGAGCGGATGGAAAAGGATACTCCTGGCCATGCTGGCGGTGACGGTGACCGCCGGGGCGCTGTGGTTCACCAACCGGGCGGTGACCCCCAAGGAAGCCACCTGGGATGACGTGCAGGCCGAGGCCAAGGCCGGCGGCTACCGGATCATCACCACCGACGAAGTTTACGCGCGCCTACGCGACGAGCCGGAAAAAACGCTCCTGGTGGACACCCGCCAGGACTGGGAATACCGCAGCGGATACATCCGGGACGCGATCAATTTCCCCATGGAGCCCACGGCCTGGTCGCGCTGGCGCAAGAAGGCCAGCCTGGAGGCCCTGCTGGGGCCGGACAAGGACCGATTTATAGTCTTCTACTGAGCGGGCCTTACCTGAGTCCGCAGCGACTCGGCGGCCCGGGTGGCCGTCTCTCTGGGCTACAAACAGATATATCGCGACCCCAAGGGTTATCCTGATTGGCAGGCCGCCGGTCTGCCTGTGGCATCGGCGCCGGCTGGCCTGGCGACCAGCGCTGCCCCGCCCCCGGAGCGGCCCCTCTACGGCTGGGCCATGCTCTGGACATTGCTTGGGGTGTTCGTGGGGGGCTTGGCCCTGAACCTTACGCCTTGCGTCTATCCCATGATCCCCATCACCGTGAGCTACTTCGGCGGGCGCAGCGGACAAGGGCAAGGCGGCCTGTTGGCCCATGGCCTTTGCTATCTGCTGGGCTTGGCGCTCACCAACTCCCTGCTGGGTGTCTTCGCCGCCCTAACCGGCGGCCTTATGGGAGCGGCCCTGCAAAGCCCCCTAGTCTTGGTGGCTGTGGCCGGGGTGCTCCTGGCCTTCGCCTTGTCCATGTTCGGTCTTTGGGAACTGCGTCCGCCCAATTGGCTCACCAGCGCCGCCTCCCAGAGCCACGCCGGTTACTTCGGCAGCCTTTTCATGGGGGCGACTATGGGGGTGGTGGCCGCGCCCTGCCTGGGGCCTTTTGTACTGGGGCTCTTGACCTGGGTGGCCAGCCTGGGCAGTCCCTGGCTGGGGTTCATCATCTTCTTCACCCTGAGCCTGGGCCTGGGTCTGCCGCTATTCGTCCTGGCCATGTTCTCCGGCCGGCTGGAGGCTCTGCCCCGCTCGGGTGAGTGGATGGTCTGGGTGCGCAAGCTCATGGGCTGGGTGCTCTTGGGCATGGCGGCCTACTTCCTGGGGCCGCTCTTGCCCCACGGCACCCGCTACCTGTTGCTGGCCGCCGTGGCCCTGGCCGGAGCCCTGCATATGGGCTGGCTGGACCGCACCCCCGCCGCCTTCCGAGCCTTCGCGTGGCTTCGTGTGAGCGCGGCGTTGGCCGGCCTCGTCATCGCAACCTACCTGGCCGGCTCCTGGCTGCTCATGGGGCCGGGGGTGTCCTGGCGGGATTATTCCGAGCAGGCCCTGGCCGAGGCCCGGCAGGCCGGTAAGCCGGTCATCATTGACTTCTATGCCGACTGGTGCGCTCCCTGCCGGGAGCTGGATGATATCACCTTCCACGACTCGCAGGTGGTGGGGGAGGCCGAGCGTGGCTTCGTGATGGTCAAGGTGGACCTGACCCAAAAGGGCAATCCCGTGCATGAACGCCTATTGGCGCAATACGAGGTCAAGGGGGTGCCCACCGTGGTCTTTCTGGACGTACAAGGCCAGGAGAGACTGGATATGCGTTTGGTGGATTTCCTGCCGCCGCCTCAATTCCTGGAACGCATGGGCAAGTTGAAGAGCGGCGCACAGGCCGAGAGCAAGGGCAACTGAACAAAGGAGTGACGCCATGTTGAAGGTTAGGTATTTCCTGAATGAGCCCAACGGCAAGCCGTGAAAGCACTTCCAGGAGATGGCGCCCAGGTTGGCCGCCAAGTATCAGATCGAGACTGAGTACACCTCCAAGCCCCGGGCCGATTACCAGACCGACGAGTACTTTGAGCTTGACCTTCCGACCGCCCCGGCCATCATGGTGGGAGATGAGATTCTGGTGGAGGGTTCGGATTGCCCGGAGGACAAGCTGGAGGGGGCCATTTGCCGGCACCTGGGCTTGCCCGCGCCCGAGCCGCCGGCCAGGAAGGGTCTGCTGGGCCGGATGTTCAAGAGTTGATGGCCCGGTTCGCGGCGGCCGGGGCCTGATGGCTCGCCGGCCACGCGCACGAGAAGGAGAAGACCCATGCCCGAGGGAAACGGCGCCAAGCCAAAGCGGCCCTGGTTGAGGCTCGTCCTTCTCTTGGGGCTGTTGGCGGCCGGCTTCGCCGCGCTGCGCGCCAGCGGGCTTTCCAGCCACCTGACCCTGGACAACCTCCAGGAGCTGGCACAAAAGGTGCGCGGCCTGGGCTGGATCGCCCCCGCGGCCTACGTGGCCCTGTGGGTGGCGGCCTGCCTTTTCTTCCTGCCGGGGTTGCCCATCACCCTTTTGGGGGCGGTGGTTTTCGGGGCCTGGTGGGGCATGCTCTGGGTGGTGATCGGCTCCAACCTGGGGGCGACGCTGTCCTTCCTGGCCGCCCGCTATGCGGTCAGGCCGCTGGTGGAATCATGGGCGGCCGGCAACCCCTTGTTTCGCCGCATCGACCAGGGGGTGGGCCGTCACGGCTGGCGCATGGTGATGATCACCCGCCTGGTTCCCCTGTTTCCCTTCAACCTGCAAAACTTCGCCTACGGCCTCACCGGCATCGGCCTGCCCACCTATGTCCTGGTCAGCCTGCTCTGCATGCTGCCGGGCACGGCCGCCTACTGCTTCGCCGGCGGCGCGCTGGTCAGCGGGCAGGGGGACATCAAGAAGACCCTGCTTTATCTGGCGGTGGGAGCCGTGTTCCTGGTATTGGTCTCCTTGATCCCGGGTTGGATCAAAAAGAGGGTCTCGTCCAACGACTCGGAGTTGATAGTCAAGTGATACCAAGTTGCCTTCAAAGCCATCCATGGCTTTGAAGGCTTGCCGGTTTGGCCAAAGCGTGGTTTGGCCCGATCTCCCGGATGCCCGGACATCCGGCGGGCCATCCATGTCCCGCATCGGCGATTGCATGGTCAAATTATGATTCACGGGATTATTGTCTGGTTTTACAGGCTATATTTGTGTTTCACCATGCAATGGCCTCATATATTTTTATCTTGTTTTCGTAGGGGCGGGGCTTATCCCCGCCCGTGTCTTTCCGGAATGAAAAGAGGGCGGGGATAAACCCCGCCCCTACGAAGAAAAGACCAACGGACAATTTTTTCTGGATTCACTGATTACTATATGACCTGAATAAAAAAGGGCATCGCGCGGGGCGTCCCGCCCCGCGCGATGCTCCTGAATCGGATAGCCTCCAAATTCGCAAGTCCCGGCCAGCCGAGCGGGCAAGGCATGCCGGCGGGCTGTCAGCTCAAGTCTTGGGCCAACAGCTCGCAGATGTCCATGACCTTGAGATCTTCCAGCCCGGCGGTCTTGCGGCTGTCTTCCAGCAGCGATACGCAGTAGGGGCAGGCGGTGGCCAGCACCTCGGCTCCGACCTCGGCCGCCTCTCGCACCCGCAGCAGACTGAAGCGCTTCTCCGCCGGAGTTTCCATCCACAGCCGCCCGCCGCCGCCGCCGCAGCAGAGCGAGAACTCCCGAGAGCGGTTCATCTCCAGCACCTGGGCCCCGCAGGCGGCCAGGGCCTGCCGGGGCTGCTCGAAAACCCCGCCGTGCCGTCCCAGGTAACAGGGGTCGTGATAGGCCACCTTGCCCCGCGTCCTGCCCAGGAGGGGCAGGCGTCCTTCCCGGTACAGCCCGGCCAGGAGCTGGCTGGCATGAACCACTTCGTATTCCCCGCCCAATTCGGAATACTCGGCGCTGAAGGTCTCGAGGCAATGGGGGGAGGTCACGATAATCTTCCTGACGTCATGGGCGTTGAACAGCTTCACGTTGCCGCCGGCCAGCTTCTGGAAAAGGGCCTCGTCGCCGATCTTGCGCACGCTCTCGCCGCAGCAGTTCTGCTCCGGGCCCAGCACCCCGTAGGAAACCCCGGCCCGGTTGAGCAGCTTGACCAGGGAGCGGGCGATCCCCTGGCTGCGCTGGTCGTAGCAGGAGGTGCAGCAGAGGAAGAGCAAATACTCCTTGTCCGGCCCGAAGGCGGGAACCTCCAGCCCCCGGGCCCACTCCATGCGCTTCTCGCGCGGCTCGGACCAGGGGTTGCCGTTGGCGTGGGCCGAGCCCAAGACGGCCTTCAAGGTCTCGGGCACGCCGCCGGCCTCCACGCTGAGCGAGCGCATGGCCCGCATGACCCCGATGATGTCCACGCCCCGGGGGCAGTTCAGGACGCACTTTTTGCAGGTGGTGCAGCCGAAAAGGACCTCGTCGGACTCGTAGCCCTCCAGGCCCAGTTGGCCTTGGCGGATCATCAGCCTGGACAGGAACTCGCCCTCGACCTCCCGCCAGGGGCAGACCGCGGAACACAGGCCGCACTGCACGCAGGCGTTCAGGTCGCCGCCCCCGCCCTGGGCGATGGCTTGGTTGACCTCCATGAACGGCGTCTGGGCCATGGCGGGCTCCTTCCTGCCGGGCCCTAGTAGACCAGGGTGGCGGTGGCGGAGAGCAGTTCCATGGTCAGCTTGGCCGCGGCGGTGGGCTCCGCTCCCTGGATCAGGTCCGATTCGGCGATCTTGCGCTCCTTGATGCAGGGGACGCAGACCAGGAGCTTGCCGCCCTGCTCAAAATAGTTGTCCATCAGCTCCTTCAGCGGGGGCAGCCCAGCGGCGAAGACGTTATCCAAGTAGCCTTTCTTGGCCAAATAGACTCCGGTGCTCTGGAGGACCACCACCGCCTGCACGTCCATGGTCAGGGCGGCGTTGGCCAGGACAAAGGGCAGGCTGGCCCGCTCGGGGTCCTCGCCGGCGTGGGTGCAGACGTAGACTATCTTTTCGGGTTTTTCGCTCATGACGCGTTTTCCTTTCCTCTTGTTCCGGTTTCGGATGGTTACTGCGCCGCCTCTTCACCCGCGGGCGGCTCGCTTGACGACAAGGCGTACTGGAAATAGCCGCCCTGCTTGTCTCCCTCGCTGGCCAGGCCGTATTTGCGCATGGCCGTAAGGAACCAAAGCGCCTCGCGGGGGCTCAGACCGGTGGCGCGGGCGATTCCCGGGACCGTGTCCGGTCCCTTCTCCAGGTGGCGTCTTATCAGCCTCAGGACCCGCCCCTGTTCCCTGATCCGCTCCCTGGCCGCCGCGACCTGGGCCTGGCGTTCCCCGCGCAGGCGGGCCAGGATATCCTTGTCCATGTTGCTCATGCCTGTTCCCCTCCCGCCTCGCCGGCGATCATGGCCCGCACCATGGCCTCGTACTGGGGCAGGGTCCAGCCCGCCACCGCGATGGCCCCCGGTTCACAGACCGCCGCGCACGCCCCGCAGCCCAGGCATAGGGCCGGGTTGACCAAGGCCTTGGCCACGGCGGGGGGCCGGGCAAGTTCTAGGGCCCCCTCGCGCAGGCAGGCCTCGACGCAGGCTCCGCATCCCGTGCAGGCCTGGGCGTCCACCCGAGCCACGAAAGGAGCCAGCTCCACGTAGCCCCGGCTCAGGAGGCCGCCGGCCTTGACCGTGGCGGCCGAGGCGGCGGCGCAGGCCTCGCCCACGTCCATGGGGGCCTGGCAGGCTCCCGCCAGATAAACCCCGACCACGGCCGGCTCCACGGGCCGCAGCTTGGGATGCACCTCCAGCAGGAAGCCATCCGCCCCCCTGGACAGCTTGAGCATCTCGGCCAGGCCGGCGGCCGGGCCGGGCCGCATGCCCACGGCCAAGACCACAAGGTCCGTTTCCAATTCCAGCTCTTCGCCGCCCAGGAGGGTGTCGGCCATCTCGATGACCAGCCCTTCGCCATGTCCGCCGGCCTGGGCCCTGATCTGGGGCGGATTCTCGGCGGCGAAGCGCAGGAAAAGCACCCCGCGCCGCGAGGCCTCCAGGTAGTAGTCCTCGTGGCCGCGGCCATAGGCGCGGATGTCGCGGTGGAGGTCGTAGATCAGCGTCTCCGGGAAGCGCTCCTTGATTTCCAGCGCGGCCTGCAAGGTGGCGGTGCAGCAGACCCGTGAGCAATATTCGTTCAAGGGCCTGCCGCCGGGCGGCTCGTGCAGGCCGGGGATTTCGCGGCTGCCCACGCAATGGATCAGGGCCAGGCTTTTGACGGGGCGACCGTTGACCGTAAGCGGCCCGCCCGGCTCCTGGCCGGCCATGATCTGGATCAGCTCCGGCAGGGTGACGACCTGGGGCAGTTGGCCGTAGCCGTACTGGCCGGCATGGGGCTGGTAGTGCTCAAAGCCGGTGGCCAGTATCACCGCGCCGGTGCGGAGATCGATTTGCTCCTGGGCGGACGGCGGCTCCAGGGGCAAGTAGCCGGCGAAGGGAATGAAGCCCGGCGGGAGCCCGCTGGACCGGGCCTTGGCCAGCAGCTCCAGGTCGCGCTGGGTCTGGGGCGGCCGGCGGACGACGGTCAGGCTGAAGTTGCCCACATAGCCACCCGCCGCCGCAATCCCGGCGCAGGTGAACACTTGGATGAGTTCATGGCTCAAGGCCCGCCGAGCCAGGTCCTCCACCATCTCCGATGCCTTTTCGCCGGTGGGGAAAAGCCGGTCCAGACGGGCCAAGTTGCCGCCCAGGAAGGGGCTTTGCTCCACCAGGACGACCTGTATTCCGCGCCGGGCCAGGTCCAGGGCGGCCTTCAGGCCGGCCGGCCCCGCGCCCACCACGGTGGCGTGGGCCGTGGCCTCCACCCGGATGGGCTCCAGGGGCTCCAAGAGGGCGGCCTTGGCCACGGCGGCCGCCACCAGCCTGGCGGCCTTGCCCGTGGCGCCGGGGCCGTGGTGCACCCAGCTCACCTGCTCGCGGATGTTGGCGTGCTCGTACAGGTAGGGGTTCAAGCCGGCCCGGGCCAGGGCCCCCCGGAAGGTGGTTTCATGCAGGGCGGGGGCGCAGGAAGCCACCACCACCCGGTTGACCCGGCCTTCGGCGATGTCCTTGACGATCATCTCCTGGCCGGGGTCGGAGCACATGAAACTGTTTCGTCTGGCCACCGCCACTGCCGGCAGGCTCCCCGCCAGGTCCTCCACCTTCCGCACGTCCACGTGGTCGGAGATGTTGCCGCCGCAGTGACAGATGTACACTCCCACCTTGGCCGGATCCGTTTGCCCGCCGCCGCCGCTCATGCTCGCCTCCTCATGCCGCGGCCCGGCCCTTGCCCTGGAAAGCCAGGTAAATCGAGGCTTCCTGGGCGGCATGGCCCGCCTCCACGATGGTGTCCACGATATCCTTGGGTCCAGCCGCCGCGCCGCAGGTGAAGACCCCTTCCTGGCTGGTCAGACCGGGGGCCAGCTTGGGACTGACACTCTTGATGAAACCGTCGGGGCCCGCCAGGACCTCGGCCATTGGCGGGGAATCGCAACCCGGCAGCATGGCCAGGGACATGACCACCAGGTCGTGGGAGCGCCGCTTGGCGCCCTCGCCGCTCTCCATGTCGTCGTAGACCAGATCCACCCCGCCCTCGGCGTTTTGGCCTACGACCATGGCCTTGGCCTTGACGAACTCGATGCCCATGGCCTTGGCGTTCTGGAAGAACTGCTCGTAGTTTTTGCCGAAGGCGCGGATGTCGATGTAGTAGATGGTTATGTCGGCCAGGGGCAGGGAGCCGGAGAGCAGCATGGCCTGCTTGATGGCGTACATGCAGCAAACCCGCGAGCAGTAGGACACCCCCTTGTTGATGTCGCGGCTGCCCGCGCACTGGATGAAGGCCACCGAGTCCGGCTCCTTGCCGTCGCCGGGTCTGAGCACCCGCATATATGGGCCGTGGGGGGCCAAGAGCCGCTCCATCTCCAGGCTGGTGATCAAGTTGGGCTGGCGGCTGGCCGGACCATAGGCCCGCTCCGGATAGTCGGTCATGAGCTTGAAGCCGGTGGCCAGGATCAGGGCGCGGCCGGTGATGGTGAACTCCCGCGCCGGCTGGGCATAGTCCACCGCCCCGGTGGGGCAGACCTTGGCGCAGCGTCCGCAGAGACTGCAATTGTCCGGGTCCAGAACCGCCAGTTGGGGGATGGCGTTGCTGAAGGGGATGTAGATGGCCTTGCGCGCCGTGAGCCCGGCCTGCTCCTGGTCCGGCACATAGACCGGGCAGCCGTACTCGCACTGCCGGCAGCCGATGCACTTGTCTTCATCGACGTGGCGCGGCAACTGGACCAGCCGCGCGCTCAACAGCCCCTCTTTCCGCTCCACCTTGCCCAACTCGCACAGGGTGAAAAGCGTGATGCCCGGATGGTGGCTGGCGGCTGCCATCTTGGGCGTGGTGATGCAGCTGGCGCAGTCCAGGGTGGGGAACACCTTGGATAGCCGAATCATCTTGCCGCCGATGGAGGCGTCGCGCTCCACCACCGCCACGGAAAATCCCTGCTCGGCCAACTCCAGGGCCGCTTGCAGGCCCCCGATGCCGCCGCCCAGCACCAAGACGTCGAATTGCGTGGGTTTGTTCATGCTCATGCTTGCCCGCTTTCCTTGATGGCGTCCCGCGCTTAAGCCGCCGCCCGCTCCCCGCCCGGAGGGCCCAACTCGGCCACCACCCGCGCCATTTGGTTGACCTCCTTGATGAAAGCCCGGTTGCACACCGTGCAGATGGCGGTCAGACGCAGGCGGTCGGCGCTCAGGCCACGCTGCTTCATGAGCTGGTAGACCCGGTCGATACGCTTGGCCAGAACCTCGTAGGCCCCTTCGTAAGGGCACTCCACCCCGCAGGACATGATGATGATTCCGCCAACCCCCCGATCAAAGCACTCCAGATAAAAGCGCTCCGGGAACATGGCCGGCGAGGGTACCCGCATGATGCAGGTGTTGTCCGGATAGCCGAGGTGGGCCTGGCCCACCGAGTTAGCGCCGGGGTAGGCGCAGGCCTCGGTGGCCAGGATGAGGATGGGGGGAAGGTCACGGCTGGACATGGCCGCCGGCCCTACTTCTTGCGCCGCACAAAAAGGCGGGAGTAGCCGTCGGCGTCCTGATGCCCCAGGTATTCATGGCCCACCTTGCCGGCCCAGGCGGGGATATCCTCTTTGGTGCCGGGATCGCCGGAGAGCACCTCCAGCACCTCGCCCACCTTTACCGAGCCTATGGCCTTTTTGGCTTCCAAGAGGGGGCCGGGGCAGGCGCTGCCGCGGGCGTCCACGCAGGAAGCGGCGGCTGGCGCCGAGGAAAGCGGGTTCGACATTTTCATCCTCCTATGGTCTGGAAAGGTTCACCGCCGGTCCGGGGCCGTCCCGGCTTGACGAGCAAAAAGCGGTACCCCCGTTGCACCTGCCGGGCCTCCAAGAGGCGGCAGCCGTGGCGGGCCAGCACCAGGGGCAGATCGCTCTTCAACTTGGGATCGCTGCCCCACACCTCCAGAACCTGGCCCGGCTCCAGGGCGGCGACGGCGCTGGCCACCTTAAGAATCAGCCAGGCCGCGCCGTCCCCCCTGCCGTCTATGGGCTTGGCGGGCCTTGGGCCGGAATTCATCGACAATGGCTGGCTGCTCTTGGGCATCGGCGATCTCCTGCCTTCCCCTAAAGCAAGCCCGATGCCAAGAAACCCGATCGGGGCTGGTCGCATAACTAGCTTATTATCAAAGTCTTTTTAGAATGGGGCCAGCACGTCGGCGCGAGGACGGCCCAGCCGTCTTTTAACTTTTGTTAGTTTTGTTAAGAGCAGGTAGAATTTATTAACGATTGTTAATAACGCCAGCACCGGGGTGGATCATGAACGAGGAGTTGAGCAACTATTGGGGCACCATCATCGAGACCATGCAGGACGGCCTGATGGTGGTCGACCCCGCCGGGGTGATTGTTTCGGTCAATCCGGTGGTGGAGAGCATCACGGGCTACCAGGCGAGGGAGCTAATCGGCCAGTCCTGCGCCATCCTGCACTGCGACATGTGCAGCCAGGTGCGCCGGGAGGCCAGCCAGGATCAGCACTGCTCCCTGTTCAGCCAGGGGGGGCTGCGCCGTTGCCGCTGCACCCTGCTGCGCAAGGACGGCAGCGAGCTGCACGTGCTCAAGAGCGCGGCCCTGCTCAAGGACGGCTCCGGCCAGGTGGTCGGCGGGGTGGAGACCTTGACCGACCTGAGCGAGGTGGTGGAGAAGGACCGGGTGATCGACGGCATCCGGGCGGAGTTGGGCCTGCGCGATTCCTTCGAGGGCATCCTGGGCAAATCCCGCCCCATGCGCGAAATGTTTCAGCTCATCGAAAGCGCCGCCGACTCCCTGGCCCCGGTGCTTATCCTGGGGGAGAGTGGCACGGGCAAGGAGTTGGTGGCGGGCGCCATCCACAGCCTGGGCCCCAGGGCCAAGGGTCCCCTGGTCAAGGTGAACTGCGCGGCCCTGAACCAGTCGCTTTTGGAAAGCGAGCTGTTCGGCCATGTGAAGGGGGCCTTCACCGGCGCGGAGCGGGAGCGCATGGGGCGGTTCCAGGCCGCTCAGGGCGGAGACTTCTTTTTGGACGAGGTCGGTGATCTGCCCGCGACCACCCAGGTCAAGCTCTTGAGGGTGCTACAGGAGAAGGTGGTGGAAAGGGTTGGCGACCACCGGCCCCTGCCCGTGGACATCCGTTTAATCTCAGCAACCAACCATGACCTTTCCGCGCTGGTGAGGGAGGGCAGGTTCCGGGAGGACCTCTACTACCGCGTGGCGGTGGTGCCCATCAGGGTGCCCCCCTTGCGGGAGCGCCGGGAGGACATCCCGCTGTTGGTGGAGGCCTTGTCGGCTCGCATCTGCAAGCTGAGCGGCAAGCCTGAACCCGAGGTAGGCCGGGAGGCCATGAACCGCCTGGTCGACTACCATTGGCCAGGCAACGTGCGCGAATTGATCAACGCCCTGGAATATGCCCTCGTCCTGGCCCGGGGGAAGCCGATTTCCCCCGCCCACCTGCCGGCCCATTTGCTGGACCGGTCCGATTCCCGCCGCTGGGAGGGCCCGATCGCTGCCCCGCCTAGCGGCCAGGACCCCCGTCAAGACATCCTGGCCGCCTTGCGGCAAGCGGGGGGCAAGCGCGTGGAGGCTGCCAAATTGCTGGGCATCAGCCGGGTCACACTCTGGAAGCGGATGCGGCAGCTGGGCATTTCCGCCAACTACTTCGCTGAGTAGCCCCAATCATGCCCGACCATCTCCCGGGCATCTTTGGAGGCAAGGGCGGCCCGGGCGGCGGCGCCTGGGGGAAATCATCGCCCTCGACCCCGGAGCCAGCCTGGCAATTGCCGGCGGCTACGCCGAGTCCGTCACTCCCCCAACCTCATGCCCGGCGCGAGCCGCGCCCCGCGCAGGAAGTCTCCGGCGCTCATGCGGCGTTTGCCCGCCGCCTGCGCCTCGGCCAGGCCCAGGGCGCCCTCGCCGCAGGCCACGCAGATATAATCCTTGTGTTCATCAGGGCTGACGATGATGGTCCCAGGCGCAGCCGCGCCGGCATGGGGCAGAACCAGGGTGGGGCCGAAGAGTTTCAAGGGTTGGCCTCCCGACATGGTGAAGGCCCCCGGCCAAGGGTCGGCCCCGCGCACCAGCCGGTCCAGCTCCCGGGCCGGCCGCGCCCAATCCACCCTGCCCTCCTCCTTGGCCAAGGGCGGGGCGTAGGTGGCCCGCGCCTGGTCCTGCGGCGCGCGCGGGGCCCTGCCCAAGGCCAGCAGCTCCACCGTGCGCGCCAAAAGCTCCGCCCCGGCCAGGCCCAGCCTCTCGCCCAGGCTGGCCGCCGTGTCCTGGGGCCCTATCGCCACCGGCTCCTGCAAGATCACGTCGCCGGTGTCCATGCCCCGGTCCAGGTGCATGGTGCTCACCCCGGTGACGGCCAGGCCCTGCATGATGGCGCGCTGGATGGGCGCGGCCCCGCGCAGGGCGGGCAGCAGCGAGGTGTGCAGGTTCACCGCCCCCAGCGGCGCGATTTCAAGAATGGCCGGCGGCAGGATCTGGCCGAAGGCCACCACCGCCAAGAGTTCCGGCCTCAGCTCGGCCAGTTCCCCGGCCAGTTCCCGCACGTGCGCCGGCTGCAACACCATGAGCCCCAGCTCGTCGGCCAACAGCGCCACCGGGCAGCGCAGCAGCCTGCGCCCGCGCCCGGCCGGGCGGTCGGGCTGAGTGACCACGGCCGCCAGCTCGTGCCCCCGCCGGGCCAGGGCGGCCAGGGAGGGTCGGGCTATCTCCGGGGTTCCCAGGAAGACTATGCGCATGGGGGCGTCCTTAGGGTGTGGTCAGGCAGGGGGACGCGCGCGGCCTGACGGTCAGGCCTCGTCTTTTTTGAGCTGCTTGAGGCGGCGCTTCTTGTAGAGAGCCCGCTTCAGGGGGCTGACCTTGTCCAGGAAGAGCCGGCCCTCCAGATGGTCCAGCTCGTGCTGAAGGCAGATGGCCAGGAGCCCGTCGGCGTCGATGGTCAAGGGGTTGCCCTCGCGGTCCCAAGCCTCGACCACCACCCGCGCCGCCCGGGTGACGTCGGCCACCAGGTCTGGCACCGATAGGCAGCCCTCCTCGTAGACCGTCTCGCCGCTCATGGCCACGATGCGGGGGTTGAACAAAAATATGGGGTTGCCCCGCTCCTCGTCGCGCTTGACGTCGATGACCACCAGCCGCTGGTCCACCCCCACCTGGGGCGCGGCCAGGCCGATGCCCGGGGCGGCGTACATGGTCTCGGCCATGCTCTCGGCCAGTTCGATGAGGGGGCGCTCGACGCTCACGATCTCCCGGCAGGGCCGGCTGAGGATCGGTTCGGGATAGGTAAGTATCTTCATGATGGCCATGAAACGCCCCCTGGGCCGAAAATAAACAGTGTTGTACGTATTATAGTTACCCCGGCCCGCCATGCAACCCCCGGGCGCGCCGAGCGCCTCGGCTGCCTGAGCGCGTCGAGCAGACGCTTCCTTAGCTCAAGGGTTGCGCGCTCCCGCTGGGGGGACGCGCCGAAGAAAAATGCGGGCGGGCCAGCGAATGCGTTACCCGTCTCCCAAGGCTTGGAAAGCCCCCGACCTGGTATCCCCCGCCCCGTCTAATCCAGGTCCCGCCAGGCCTTCATGGCGCCCAGACTCTCGGCCGCCAGCACCGCCTTGATCACCGCCCGGGCGAAGCAATCGGCCGCCGCCGCGCCCAGCTCGGTCAGGGCCAGGGCCTGGGGCGCGGCGAAGAAACCCTGGACCTCGGGCAGGGGCTTTTTCCCCGTGGCCAGGCAGAAAATGGTGTCGCCGTCGAACATGGTGTGGGCCGGCCGGATGGCCCGGCCCAGGCCGTCCTGGGCCATCTGGGCCACCTTCTTGGCCTGGGCCTTGGTCAGGACGGCGTCGGTGGCCACCACCCCGATGGTGGTGTTTTGCCCGGCCTGGGGCGCGGGCGGCGCGGGCAGCTTGACCGGCCGGAGCCCCAGGGCCGCGAACTCGCCGTCCACCTCGGTCCTGGCCTCCCAGGGCAGGCCGCTGGCCGGGTCTATCACCGAGCCCAGGGAGTTGACCGCCACCGCCGCCGCCACGGTCAGGCCGCCCGCCATGACCAGGCTGGCGCTGCCGAAACCGCCCTTGATGCCCCCGGACACCGCCCCGGTGCCCGCGCCCGCGTTGCCCATCTGCACCGGCCCCGCCGCGCCCGCCGCGCAGGCATGCTCGCCCCAGGCCGGACCGGTGGGCGGCACGTAATCCCGCCCCCGTCCCAGGTCGAAAAGGGCGGCGGCAGGCACTATGGGCGCCACCCGGCCCTGCTCCAGGGGAAAACCCCAGCCCCGCGCCGCCAGCCATCGCACCACCCCGTCGGCGGCGGCCAAGCCATAGACCGAGCCCCCGCACAAGGCCACCGCCTGCACCTTCTCCACCAGGTTCACCGGGTCGGTCAGGTCGGTTTCGCGGGTGCCCGGGGCCGAGCCCCGCACGTCCACCCCGGCCACCGCACCCTCCGGGCAGATGATCGCCGTTACCCCGCAGGCGGCCTCGGGCATGGTGCAATGGCCCAAAAGCAGTCCCTCTACGTCGGTGATGGCATTGCAGGGTCCCGGCTTGGGCATGATCTCCTCCTTGAAGAGTCTGGTTTTCGGCCACTTGCCGCCCACTATGGCACATCCGCCGCGCCCGGCCAATACCGGGGAGCGCCTTAGGGGAAAGCTATGTCAAAAATGACATAACATATTAAAATTATTGCCTTATCGCCTTGACGCCCGCCGGTGGCGGCAGCCATAATTACCGGAGAATCAAGGCCCCGCCAAACCACACATGGAGGAGTTGCCATGTTTAAAATCCTGCGCGTGGACATGACCAGTCAAACGGTCGCCTGGCAGGACGTACCCGCCGAGTATCAGGGCCTGGGCGGCCGCGGGCTCACCAGCGCCATCGTGGCCAAGGAGGTGGACCCCACCTGCAGTCCCATCGGCCCTCTTAACAAGCTGGTGATCGCCCCCGGCCTTTTGGGCGGGACCAACTGCGCCAACAGCGGCCGCGTCTCCGTGGGGGCCAAGAGTCCCTTGACCGGCGGCATCAAGGAGGCCAACAGCGGCGGCCAAGCCGGACAATACCTGGCCAAACTGGGCGTGGCGGCCATCGTGGTGGAGGGACAGGCCCCGGCGGACAAGCTCTTCAAGCTGGTTTTGGGCAAGGACAAGGCCGAGATCAAGGCCGCCGACCACCTCAAGGGCCTGGGCAACTACGCCACGGTCGAGAAGCTCGCCGAAACCTACGGCTCCAAGGTGGGCTACTGCTCCATCGGCCAGGCCGGCGAGTACAAGCTCACCGGGGCCAGCGTGGCCTTCACCGACCAGGAACTCCGTCCCACCCGCCACGCCGGGCGCGGCGGCCTGGGCGCGGTCATGGGCAGCAAGGGCCTGAAGGCCATCGTCATTGATCCTACCCACGGCTCCGCCGCCCCCCTGGCCGACCCCGAGGCCTTCAAAAAGGCGGCCAAGCGCTTCGCCAAGGCCCTGGCCGAACACCCGGTCACCAGCGGCGGTCTGCCCGCCTACGGCACCGACATCCTCATCAACATCCTGAACGAGGCCGGCGGGCTGCCCACCCGCAACTTCTCCTCCGGCCGTTTCGAGGGCGCGGAGAAGGTGTCCGGCGAGACCTTGAACGAAGTGACGATCAAGCGCGGCGGCAACCCAACCCACGGCTGCATGGGCGGCTGCGTGATCCGCTGCTCCGGCATCTACCATGACGCCAAGGGCGAATACGTCAGCAAGTGGCCGGAGTACGAGACGGTCTGGGCCTGGGGCCCCAACTGCGGCATCGACGACCTGGACGCCATCGCCCGCATCGACCGCCTGTGCGACGACTTCGGCGTCGACACCATCGAGATCGGCTGCGCCATGGCCGTGGCCATGGAAGGCGGCCTGCTGAAGTTCGGCGACGTCGCCGGAGCGGAAAAAATCCTGACCGAGGTGGGCAAGGGCACCCCCCTGGGCCGCATCCTGGGCAGCGGCACCGGCGCCATGGGCCACGTCTTCGGCGTCAGGCGCGTACCCGTGGTCAAGAACCAGTCGCTGCCCGCCTATGATCCCCGGGCGGTCAAGGGCATCGGCGTCACCTATGCCACCTCCCCCATGGGCGCCGACCACACCGCCGGCTACTCGGTCACCGCCAACATCCTGAGCGTGGGCGGCAAGGTCGACCCCCTGAAGGCCGCGGGGCAGGTCGAACTCTCCAGGGGCCTGCAGGCGGCCACCGCCGCCATCGACACCGCCGGGCTCTGCCTGTTCGTGGCCTTCGCGGTGCTCGACATCCCTGACGCCTTCGCCGCCATCGTCGACATGCTAAACGCCAAGTACGGGCTGAAGCTCACCGGCGACGACGTTGGCAAGTTGGGGGGACAGATCCTTGGCATGGAGAAGGATTTCAACGTCCGGGCCGGCTTGAACAACGCCGACGACCGCCTGCCCGACTTCTTCAAGTTCGAGAAGCTGCCGCCCCACGGAGTGGTCTTCGACGTGCCCGACAGCGAACTGGACAAGACCTTCATTTTCTAGGGGCGCGCCGCCCCGCATGAAATGTGGCGGGCGAGGTTGGCCTTGGAGCCGGCCTCGTCCGTCGTCGTTGTGGGTTCGCCAAGGCAACCGCGGAAATTCGGGCGCAGGGCGGTTTGGCCAAGCGCAACCCGCGTTGAGCGTCCTTCCGCAGCCTCCCCAAAAAGGGGGCGGGGATTAACCCCGCCCCCCGAGACGATCCGTGGGCCGCCTGGCCGGCCGGAACTAGTGCTCCAGCCTGAAGCCCGCGCCCTCGAAGAGGAACATGATGCCGAAGCCGTACCAAATGGTGTAGACTACGTAGAAGACTAGGGAAAAGGAGACCAGACCCCACTTGTCGCCGATGTTCTGAGGGTTGACGCCGTAATAGTTGTAGGCGCATTCCACGGCCTTTTGCTGGGCGGTGGCGCCAATCTTGGCCTCGGCGAAAAGCTTCTGCCGGTTCAGGTCCTTCTCGGCCGTTTTGAACACCTGCCACCAAGCGTGCAGGGCTGCCTTTTCCTCCATGCCTTGGTACTTGGCCTTAACCTCCTCGCCCTTGTTGTGGTACATCAGGTCGCTGTCGGCCAGGGCGGCGTCCACGATCTTGCCCCAATCGCCGGAGACCTTGACCTCCCTGCCGCTGGCCGCGGTTGTGGCCCCGGCGGCGCCAAGCACCGCGATTACCTGCCGGGCGACCGTCTCGTTGGGTAAGGTCAGACTGATGCTGATGGTCTTGCCTTCGAAGGCCTTGGCCTCCTTCTGCACCTTGGGGATGTAATACGCGCTGCCCTTGGAGATGGTGTTGTAGAGGTTATCAAGGTAATCCAGCCCGTTGGCCTTCTGTGCGCCGACGCCGGGGAAGATGGGCAGGAAGATGACCACCAGGATGCCCGTGAAAAGGGCGATCAGGATCAAACCCATGCTCAGTTTCTTGCCGTTGTTGGCCATTAGTGAGCCTCCCCTCTGAGCACCTTGATGTTCAAAATAAAGGTGCCTATGACCCAAACCGCGAAGACGCCGATGACGATGAAGAAGGCCCAGACGCCTATGCTGTCGAGTATCGCGGCGGTGTCTTTGCTGATGTCGATCACCTCCATCTCGCCCATCTTGCCGGGCAGGGCGAATACCCGGTTGATGAAGCCGGAGAGCACCGCCATGGCGTAGAAGCCGCGGATGGTGATGCCCGGCACCACCTTGGTGGCCATTGCCCCGATCTGGATGCCCAGGAGCGAGCCCAGGAGCATGCCCATGGCCAGGGTGTAGAAGATGAAGCCGTAGATGGCGTATTGGGTGATGCCGGCGTAGCCGGCGGTGAAGACGATCTGGAAGATGTCGGTGCCCACCGTGGTCAGCGAGCTGACGCCCAGCACGTAGACGAAGATGGGGAAGGTGAGGAAGCCGCCGCCCACGCCCATGATGGCCGCGGCCAGGCCCACGATGAAGCCCGAGAGCACCAGGAAGAGCCAGGAAATCTGCCGGCCGCCCGGCACCAGGCCCTGGTCGAAGGTGATCATGGGGGGCACCTTGATGGCCTGGAGCTTCTTGGGCAGGTTGCCCAGCTCCGCGCCCTCGCTCTTGCCGCCGTGGGCGTCGCCCCCGCCGCCACCGTGGAACTCTTCCTTGCCGGCCTTGCGCGCGCGCAGGAAGTCGATCATGGAGTAGAGGCCCAGGAAGCCCAGCATCAGCACGTAGATGGTGGTGATGAAGGCGTCGGAGAGCACGGGGTTCTTTTCATACAGGAAGCGGTTGATCACGCCGCCGCTGGTGGCCCCGCCTATGGCGCCTATGAGAAAAATCAAGGCCAGGGAGACCGAGACGTTGCCCAGCTTGCGGTGGATGACGCTGCCCATGATGGCCTTGGCGAAGATGTGGAACAGGTCGGTGCCCACCGCCAGGATGCCCTTGATGCCCGCGCTCATGAGGGCCGGGGCGATGATGAAGCCGCCGCCGGCGCCGATGCAGCCGGTGATAAGCCCGGCCCCGATGCCGATGGCGATGGAGGCCAGGAAGATGCCCGTGCTGTAAAATGCCGGGCTGTAAGCCTTTTTCCCGCCCAGGAAATGGGGCAGGGCCTCGCCCACCTGGTCGGCGAAGGCTATCCCGCCCAGGATTATGGGCAGGAGCATGAGTCCCAAAATGGCCAGGCGTTTCTTGTCGCTCATTATGGTTCGGGCCGTTTCCAGCTCCCACCTTGCGTGGGCGCGGGAGGCCTCCACCAGGAACTGGCCGAACTGCCTAAAAAAACCCATTTGATTCCCTCCGGTCTCGTTCGCTGGCTCGCTGCTTTTGCCGTGGGGCCCTTCTCGCAGATGGGCGCTCCCGGCCCTGTGGCCTTGGCCGCGTTCTTGGCGCCCCGCCGCCTCGGGCGGGGGGCTCCAAGCCGGCACACCCTAGCAGGCGCCTGGGGTGCCGTCTAGGAAAAATTGATTATGTCACCTCCTGGTTTTCACTGTCTTGTCGCATAGTTCCGCTCTGCGGGCCAGGTCGGGTCTGCCTCCCTTCCACCCCTGGAGCCCGCCTCATTTCCTGCCCAACGAGGCGTAGATCTGGTCCAAAAGGGTGTCCAGATCGCAGGGCTTGACCAGGTAGTCAAAGGCCCCCATGGCAATGCCCGAGATGGCCGAGTCCACCGTGGCGTGGCCGGTGAGCATGATCACCCGCACCGCGGGGTGCCTCTCCTTGATCAGGGTCAGGGTGGCCAGGCCGTCCAGATCCGGCATCTTCTGGTCCAGCACCACCACGTCGGCCGGCTCCTGGTCGAGCATGGCCAGGGCCTGACGGCCGCTGGGGGCCATGCGAACCTTGAGCCCGCGCTTGCCCAGACGCTTGCTCATGGCGTCCAGAAAGCCCTGTTCGTCATCGACCAACAACACGCTTACCGGGTTCATTTCCACCTTCCCCGCTTGTTGGGGCCGCGCCGGCGGAGGCGGCCCGCGACGTCTGCCCCGAGGCGGCCGGCAGGCGCACCAGGAAGGTCGCCCCCTGGTTGGGAGCGCTCCTGACCTCGATGCGCCCGCCCAGCTTGTCCACTATTCCGTAACAGATGCTAAGACCCAGGCCCGTGCCCTTGCCCACCGGCTTAGTGGTGAAGAAGGGATCGAAAACGCGCGGCAGCACCGATTCGGTAATGCCGGGGCCGTTGTCGGAGACGCTTATCTCCACCTGGCCCTCGGGGAGTCGGCGGGTGGCCACCACCACCTCGCCGCCGGTCTTCTCCAGGGCGTCCACGGCGTTGTTAACCAGGTTCATCAACACCTGCTGCAACTCGGAGGGCGAGGCCTCGACCAGGGGCAGGTCGGTCTGCAGGTCCAGGGTCATCAAAACGTTGACATAGCGGGCCGGCCGTTCCACCAACCCGGCCACCTCGGCCACGACGTCGTTGATCTGGGTGGGCTGGCGGGGCGCGTCGGTGCGGCGGGCGAAGCCCAGGAGTTTGGTGGTGATCTCCTTGCAGCGCCGGCCCTGGGTCTCGATCTGGCCCAGCGCCCGCAGATACTCGTCGCGGTTGCCCGAGGCGGCGAAGAGCTGGGACTCCTCCTGCATCAAATCTAGCAGCCAGCCCGCCTCCTCCACCATGATGGCCACGGGGTTGTTGATTTCGTGCGCCACCCCCGCGGCCAGCTCGCCCAGGGAGGCCAGCTTGCCCGATTGGATGATCTGCTCGTTCAACAGCTCCTTTTCGCGGTCGGTCACCGCGATGCGCCCCACCATGTGGCGGGTGAGCACGGCGGTGATGAAGACCAGGAGCAGGAAGGCGATCAGACTGATGAGCACCGCCAGCTTGCGCGCCGAATAGAGGGGGCTGAAGGCGTCGGCCATGTCCTGCTGGCAGACCAGCAGCCAGTCGCCGCCCTTGAGCCAAGTTTCGGCCAAAACCACCTCGCGGCCCTGGCGCTGAACCCCCTCCAGGACCCGCACCCCGCTGAAGGCCTGGGGCAGATCCAGGCCGGAGAAGCCCAGCAGCTGGCCTCCGCGCCGGGCCTGGGTCTGATAGAGCCCCTGGCGGTTGACGATGAAGGCCTCGCCGGTGAGCCCCAGGCGCACGCCCTCCACCAGCGAGCTGAAGCGCGCCGAGTCGATGGTCGCCCGGAGCACGTAGTCCCGGCGGCCTTCCCCTAGCTTCACCGCGGCCACGAAGTGGGGGACCTCGCGATAGCCGTGAAAGACGTCCGAGACGTAGGTGCCCTGGGCCATGACCTCCTTGAACCAGACGCTCTGTGAATAGTCGGCCTTCTCCAGGCCGTAGGGTCCGGCGTAGGCCTCGTGCCGGCCTTGGCCGTTGATAAAGCCCAGGTCCACGAAGGCCCCGTAGGCCTCGCGCAGGGAGGCCAGGGTCTGCCTTATCTCCTCGGGGTTGGCCAGGCGGCCTGGAAATAGCAGGTTGCTGGCGTTCTTCAAGTTGGCCACCCGCTCGTCCAGGAAGTCATCGATGGCCCGCTTGTGGCCTTCCACCACCCCGGTGAGGGCGCTGATGACCTGGGAGCGGATGGACTCGTTGTAGGAGGAGTAGAATAAAATGAAGGTGAGGGCGTAGGGGACGAAGGCCACCAGGACGATGGCCAGCGCGATCTTGCGCGCCAACATCCGGTAGTAGGGGGCCATGAGCTGATCGGCTTCCCTCACTCCCGCCTCCCGCGCCGAGTCCTCGTCAATGCCGCCCCGAAACTTCGCCCCGCCACTTCAGGAGGTTCGGCTGGCGGGGGCGCCGCACGCCAGCCTGTCCAGCAAGCCCGCCAGGGCCTCGGGCACCCTGGCCTTGCTCAAAAAGCCGTCGGCGCCGGCCCGCCGCGCCAGTCGCTCGTAGCCGGGGCCCTCCTCGATATCCATGAGAGCCACGTAAAGCCCTGGCAGCTGCCGGCGCAGCTCGGCCAGGAGCCCGGCGGGCAGGGCCGAGGCGCTGTGGGAGTCCAGGAGCAAAAGGTCCGGCCGCAGGCGCAGGGCCTCCGCCCGAAGCTCGGCCGCCCCCTGGCACTGCCCTACGTACTCATAGCCCTCGGTACGACTCAGGAGACGCCCCAGCCAATGCCGGAGGTCCTCCTCCTGTTCCATGAGCATCACGCGCACCGGCCGTCGGGCACCGTTCATATCGTTTCGCCCAGTTGGTGAAGAAGCCCGGATATCCTTGATGCCAAGTGTAATCAGCAGGCTGGCGGGTGGGAATAGAGGCAGGCCCTCATTCGTTTGGGCAAATGGCCTCATAATGCGGTTGGGGTGAAAACCCTAAATTGGAGGAATTGTGTAACCCGGCAGAAGTCAAAAACGATGATATGGCGTTTTGTCGCTTAGTTATCGCACAAGACAAGGGAACCGGCCCGGCGCGCCCTCTGGCCTTTTTGGTGTTTGCAAATGGCCTTGAACGGGAGCGCGCAACCCATGGGCAGACAAGAGCGCCCCCGACCCGCCATGGCCGGCGCGGCACGCGCCCCGACCCGCCATGGCCGGCGCGGCACGCGGCGCGCCCTAGCTGACCACCCAGACGCAGCAGTCGTCTGCCTGGTGAACCACGGTGTTGGAAACCGAGCCGAAGAGGAACTCTTCGGCCTTGCTCTGGTTGCGCCGGCCCACCACCACGGTGCCGTAGCCATTGTTGCGCTGGTATTCCATGATGGTGGAGCCCACGTTCTTGCCCGGCAGAATCTCCAACAGTTCGGTGCTGACGTTCTCGGCGGGCAGGCGGGCCTCCACCAGCAGGCGGTGGGCGTCGGCCAGGCACATCTCCAGGGCCACCCGGCGGTCGCTGTCATGGGCTTCCAGGCGCTCGGGATCGGGGTGCATGTCCGCGCTGGGCGGAACGTAGACCGCCAGCAGGCAGACCTTGCAGGTGTTGGAGCCGCCCAGCACCCCGGCCAGGTAGCGGACGGCGTTCAGGCTGCGTGGCCGGTCGTCCAGTCCCACCAGGATGCGGTTCCAAAGGATCATGAATCACCTCTCGGCTTCGGACGCTTCAAATGCGCTAGGCCCCCCGCGCGCCGGGCCCTCAGCCCGGCAGATCGTCCAGGGCCGGCAGCAGATCGGCCAGGATCTCCTCCACGCTCTCATAGAACACCTCCGAGGCGGCGGCGAAGTGCATGAGCACCAGGTTGAGCCGCTCGGGCAGGTGGGGATAGACCTTCCTGAGGTTGAAGACCCGGTTGGGAATGACCAGGGAGAGGTCTCCGGTGTCCAGGCGCTCCAGAACCTCTGGCCTGTTTCTCTTCAGGTCGTGCAGGTCGGGGATGCCCCGGCCCACCACGTAGCAGAGCACGTTGCCCAGGCCGAATAGATCCAGGCCGTAGGGGCTTTCGCGGAACTCAAAGTTGTAGTCGAAGTCTATCCAGCGAAACTGGCCGCTCCCGGTCTCCACGAAGAGGTGGTCGCGGCGGATGTCGCCGTGGCGCTCCTGGTGGGCGTGCAGGAAGGCGATGGCCTGGAAGGCCTCCACCAGCTTTACCAGGAGCCCCTTGAGCATGGTCTCGAAGTATGCCTGGTGGGTCATCTTTAGAGGGTCCAGCTCCTGGTTCAGGGGGTGGCCCTGGATGCGCTCCAGGATGCGCACCTGGTTGCCGGCGCTGTCTACGACCGCCAGGCCGTGCATGAACTGGGGCCGGTCCTTGACCAGCTCCAGGATGCGGCTCTCCTTGGCCGGCGAGCGGTAGCAGCGCACCTTGATGGCCCCGATGGGCAGGTCGAACTCCTCGTGGAATACCAGCTTGATGATCTTGGGCTCGCCGGTGGCCATGTCGACGCCCCGCTTCACCCAGTGCTTGGGCTCGTCATCCAGGCCGAAGCGGCCCTCGTACTCCACGCCCTTGAGCAGGTAGAGGCCGTTGCCCAGTTCCAGGATGTCACCTGGTTCCAAGGACATGAACTCGCTGGTGTCGGTGAAGCGGCGCAGCTTGGCGATAGGCCGTCCCAGAAGCTCCTCGGCGCGGGCCTTCAAGTCCACGCCCGGCCCCCTAGCGATGGAAAATCGGCACGCTGGGAAAGCGGCCGTGGTCGGTGTGGGGGATGAAGCGGGCGGCGCTGAAACGGTTCATGAGGGCCTGGTTGACGTTGAGTTCCAGGTAGGTGAGCCGCTCGGCGATGGCCTCCACCTGAGGGCGGCTGGCCGGGTCCAGGAGCAGGCGCTGGCAGCCCTTCAAGGAGGAGTTGCCCAGGGCCACGAAGCGCTCCCGGGGCAGGTCCGGCAGCATGCCCAGGGTGATGGCGGTTTCTGGGTCGATGACGTTGCCGAAGGCCCCGGCCACGTAGAAGGCGCTCAGGTCCGTAAACTCCACTCCCACGGACAGGGTCACGGTGCGCAGGATGGTGTACATGGCCGCCTTGGACCTGAGCAGCACGTCGATCTCCACCTCGGTGACGATTATGGGCTTGCCGGTGCCGCTTTCGGCGGCGCTGGCCACCATGAAGCCCGCGCCCTCGTCGGTGGGCACGATGCGGGGGTGGTCGGGGACGAGTCGGCCGCGCATGTCCATGATCCGGCGCAGGTAGAGCTGGGCCAGGAGCTGCAAGAGTCCCGAACCGCACAGGCCCAGGGGCTTGGGAACGCCTCCGTCGGGGTTGGGGATGATCTTGAGCGCGACCTCGCGGGTGTCGGGGTCGATGCTCACCCCCTCGATGGCCCCGGGCTGGGCCAACATGCCCGTGGCCGCCACCCCGCCCTCCAGGGCCGGGCCGGCCGCTCCGGCGCAGGCCACCAGCCAGTCGCGGTTGCCCAGCACCACCTCGGCGTTGGTGCCCACGTCCACCAGGACGGCCAGGTCCGGCCGTTGATGCAGGCCGGCGGCCACGATGCCGGCGACGAGATCGCCGCCGAAGTAGGAGCCAACGTTGGGCATGAGCCATCCCACCGCCCCCGGCGCCCAGGCCAGTCCCAGGTCGGCGGCGAAGAAGGGCGCGGGGCGGTTGACCAGGGGAATGTAGGGCTCGCGGCAGAGCGGTTGCACGTCCAGGCCCAGGAAGAAGTGGGTCATGGTGGTGTTGCCGGCCGCGGCCATGCCCGCCACCTCGGCGGTCGGCCGCCCGGCGCGCGCGCACATGCCGTCCACCAAGCCGGCGGAGGCCTTGATCAGCATCTCCTGCAGGCGCTTGAGCCCGCCGGGGGCGGCGGCGGCGTGGATGCGGGTGAGGATGTCGGCCCCCACTTGGGTCTGGGGGTTCAAGCAGGTGCCCTGGGCCAGTTCGCGGCCGTCGGCCAAGTCGTGCAGGCTGGCCTGAAGGTGGGTGGAGCCGATGTCCAGGGCCACGCCCAGGCCCTCCTGGGGCCAGAGCCCGGCCGGCAACTCGCCCACGCGCGCCGCCAGGGAGGGGTCGGGGGCCTGGGCGCTCGAGTCGCCGGTCTCCACCTCCACCAGCACCGCCCCCGCCGGGCCCTCGGCCAGGGTGGCGGTCACCTGCCAGCCGCTCTCCTTCAAGGTCTGGGCGAAGCGCCCCAGGCGCCCCAGGGGGGCCAGGGGCCAAACTCCGGCCGACCGCCTGAGGGCCTTGGCCAGACGGTCCAGGCTGGCGGTGTTGTCCTGGAGGCTGGGCGGGCTCAGTTGAACGAAGCGCTTGCTGCAACCTGTCATGGCATCGCCCTGGCTGGGAAGGGACGCAAAAGAAGGCGCGGGCTTGGTCCGATCATGGCAGCGGCGGGGAAAAAAGTCAAACCAGGCGGGGCCGGACCCGGCGGCAAGTGTTGACTGGGCCGGCGGCGAGGTTTCACAATGGGAATATCTTCTTCAACCCGGCGCCGCCCGCCCGGCGGCGGCGGATCACCGCAAAGGAGATGCCGATGGTCAAGAAATCCGCATTGACGCTACTGCTGGCCGTGGCGCTCGTCCCCGTACTGGCCTGGGCGGCCGAGGATGAGCAAGCCGCTTCCGACCAGGATCAGGGCAATGTCTACGCCTACGGCATGATGGGCGGCTACGGCTACGGGCCGGGTATGATGGAAGGCTACGACGGCTACGGGCCGGGCGTGATGGGAGGCTACGGGCACGGCATGATGGGCGGCTATGTCTACGGGCCGGGCGGCGGGCAGGGGCAGGCCCAGCCCAACCTCACCCCCCAGCAGCAGAAGGCTTGGCGAGCCCTTTGGCGGAAGTATCAAAGCGAGACCTTGAACCTCAGGCAGAACTTGGTGGCCAAGCGCATGGAGCTTACCGTCCTCTGGATGATGCCGGAGGTTGACCAGGCGCGGGTCAAGGCCCTTTCCAGGGAGATCAACGATCTGCAGGCCGAGCTTTACAATAAGCGCGACGAGTACCTGCTGCAATGCCGCCAGCAGTTCGGGGACCTGGGCTGGTCCTGCCCCGGGGCCAGGTGGGACCAGTAACCGCGGCGACATAGGCTGTCCCCAGGGCTCCATTCATACCAAAAACTATGCCCCGGCGGGCGAAGCCGGCCGAGGGGGCCGGCGTGGGCGGCCGTCCCCTCGCGCTCCCGTTCCGGGCTGTTTGATGCCAACTAATACCAATATACGATCAAAACCTATGGATGGCTTTGAATGCAACCCGGGACGACAAGGGCGGGCGCGCCGCGCTAGCTGCCAACCCCCTTCCCACGCCCGCCCCACTCCCGCAGCAGGTCCTCCAGCAGGGCCAGGGCGTCCCGCAGCCGGCAAAGGTCGGCGGGCAGGGTGCCGCCGGCTGGCCGGCGCGAGGCCCGGGCCAGAGAGCGCCGTTGCCACCAGGCCGCCCAGGCCCAGGCCGCCGCTCCCAGGCCCAGCCCGGCCAGCAGCCACCAGGCCCCCGCGCCGTGGGCGGTTTCCAAGGGAGGCGCGGCCAGGCTGAAGACGCCTTCGGGGGAGGGGGGGGTGGCCTGTACCAGGGAGCAACCGCCCAAGAGGGGCAGGCCGGCCAAGCCCAGGCGAGTCGGTCCGGGCTTGCTCGGGCCGGCCGGGGCCGGAACAGGCGGGCGGCGGGGGCGGGACAGGGGCACGGCTCGCGTTTCACTCCCCAGGGGCATAGGTAGA
>JAJZPI010000176.1 GCA_021811275.1 Deltaproteobacteria bacterium | reverse complement strand
GAAGTCGATGGCGAACCGCAGGCCGGGACTGAGCAGGAAGGTGTTCTCGCGTTCGGTGCGGTTGGCGGCGACCACGTTCTCGGCCCCGTACCAGACTCCTTCCAGCATGAGGTCTAGCCCCGGCGCCACACCGTAGATCAGGCTGGCTCCGGCATTGTAGGACACGGTGTCTGCCCTCTCGCCACCGGGCTCGCGGCTTTGAGGAACATAGGTGAGGCCCAGGTTCAGATGGCCGACCAACTTATCTGATAGGATCAGGCTCACCGGCAGATTGAACTGATAGCCCCAAGCGTCGTTGCCCAAGCCCCGGCGGTAGTCGCCTGAGGGCGTCAGCAAAGAAAAGCGGGGTGCGACGGCCACTTCGTCACGCAACACCAGTTGGTAACGGTAGTTCAGGGCCACATCGCCCAGGCCAGTGCTCCCTCCGGTGTCAGACTTATGCAGCACGGGAATGGAATATGAGAACTGGTGCGCTTGGCTGAAAATGGGCCATTCTTGGGTGAAGGTGTACTGCCATTGCCTGGACTTGCGCATGTACTGGTAGGCATTGATGTGCTGCACCACTCCCTCTTCCTGGTTGTATGCCTCCTCAAGCAAAAAGGAGTTGTCCTGTATTTTTTCGGCAGCCGGGGCAATGCCTTCCGTCAGGGCAACCAGGCACAGCATGACAGTGGCTATCTGCATGGCTAGTCGGCAACTCGGCATTAGTCCATCTCCATTCTATAATTGCGATGGCGTCTCAATTGCAACTACAATATCATATCTCTTTGCTATGTCAAGCTGCGCGCTAGTTGCTTCCAGCCGATTGGGGTGGCCCAAACTACCCACATAGTATGGCGGCTCTATGAAGGCAGGGGAAGATAATATGCGTTGCAGCTTTACTGGCCTTCAAATTGCATCCCCGTGGCGTGTAAAAAAGGAAGAGCCTGGCACACCTCGCGAAGAAGGTGGGCCAGGCTCCAACCGGGCATCCTCAGATGCTTGAAACTAGAACGCTACACCAGCCTCTCGCCGTCTTGACGAGAGGAAATGTCCTAATGATTGCCCTTACCGCCATGACCGTAGCCGTAGTCACCGTACCATTTGTCATGATCCTGGTAGTTGCCGCCCCCCTGCTGCCAGACTTGGAAAGCATCGTGCATCCCGTCTCTGTTGTTGTCTAGCCATCCTCCTAATTGGCTGGATGCGACGGTGTTCCATGTGGCCTGGGATTCGAACATGTCGTGGATGCCATCCTTGTTGCCATCCTGCCAGCCTCCCAGGTGGCCATCGGTGAACACCTGCCACTGGGTCTGGTCCATCGCGCCTTTGGGAATGTAGTATCCGCGACCGGACACGGTCTGCCATTGGGTCGTGTCGTTGAACCAACTCGGCAGGGGTGCATCGCCTTTGGCACCCATCCACCATTGAATGGCGTCCGGGCTCATCTGGTATTGGGCACCCAAGCCGGCGCTGGGGTCGCTATGTCCGTCCAGACCGGAAAAATGCTCCCACTTGGCTGGATTGGCAGAATGAGGCGTGCCTGCTTGGGCGGCATGGATATTAAGCGTCACCATGCCTACTGCCATAAGTACGGCCAAGACCCCAATGCTCCATTTCAATTTCATGATATTCGCCTTTTCTGTCAGCTGTTACGTGAACTCTGGGCCGCCGCCCGGTTGTCGCCGCAATCAAAGAGGTTGGACCAAGAAAAGGGCGTAGTTTCGTGAAAGGCCAGCCGCACTTGCGTCCCCTCAGAAGCCTTGACAAGAAAACTGAAACTGAAACCAGCCTGGGGGGCCAGAGTACGGGTCTGATTCTTGGCCGTAAATACGCTGAATCGGACCATGTGACTTGCCTTGGCCAGGACCGCTCCTCTGGCGTCATACACGACCACATCCACATGGCCCGGGTTGACGGAGTCGGTGCCCAGCACGCGGCGGTTCACGTCGCCGCTGATGACCAATTCATCCCCCGCTTGCACGACCTTCGTACCGGTCAAAGGAGTCGGCTGATCAACCGTGACCACCGACGCTCCCCCACTGGTCAAAAGGTTGGTGCCGGTGGAGGCGCAACCCGTGGCGAAGAGCGCAGTCACCCCCAGGGCCACCAAAGTAAACCGTCCGAGCAACCTATTGTTCATGGCAATACTTCCTTTCACTTAAACGCTTTCGTTGTCACGTTCACCGGTACTGATGCGAACCGCGCTTTCGAGCGGCGTCACGCATATCTTTCCGTCGCCCCGCAGGCCCGTGTGAGCCGATTTCTCGATGGCCTCCACCACTTGGTCTGCCAACTCATCGGCACAGGCCACCTCAACTCTTACCCTGGGTACAAAGTCGCCGGCCTCATCTCTGACTCTGTCCGGCGCGTTGCGCGCCCGGCCACGTCCAAAACCGCGCACATCACTAAAGGTGGCTCCGGTCAAGCCCTCCAGTTCCTGCAAGGCCAGGACTACGCCGGAAAGCTTGTGGGACTTTATATAGGCGATGACCAATTTCACAGTTCACCTACCTTGTTTGGATTGGCGCCAGCCTGACCGGCGGAATCAGACTCCACCGGGATGGCGAACCATTTGTAGAGGGCGGGGAGGACCAGCAGCGTGAGCGCCGTGGAAGTGACCAGCCCGCCGATCACGACGGTGGCCAGCGGCCTTTGCACTTCGCTGCCGGTACCAGAGGCCAACAGCAACGGGACCAGCCCTAGAGCGGCGGTGGATGCGGTCATGAGGACTGGCCTTAATCTCACGCAGCCGCCGGTCACAGACGCCTCGTCCACCGGCATGCCATCCCGTAGAAGCTGATTGATGTGGCTGATCAGAACCAGTCCGTTTTGCACGGCGATGCCGAAAAGGGATATGAATCCGACCGAGGCTGGAACCGACAAGTTTTGGCCCGATATCCAGAGGGCCACCACCCCTCCCACCAGGGCCAGGGGGATGTTAAGAAGAATCAGCAGGGCGTTTTTGAACGAGTTGAACGCGCCATACAACAGCAATCCGATAATCAGCAAGGTGATGGGCACCACCACCGCCAGCCTCCGGTTGGCCTCCTGCTGAAGGCGGAACTGTCCCCCCCAGGTGGTGGAATACCCGGTGGGCAGCTGCACCGCGCGATCAATGCTCCGCTGGGCTTCCTCCACAAAGGAGCCGATGTCCCGGCCCACCACGTTGCATTGGATGGATATGAAGCGCTGATTGTCTTCCCTGGTAATCTGGCGAGGTCCGGTCACCTCCCGGATGTCGGCCAGCTCACCCAAGGGCTTGCGCGAACCAGAAGGGGTGGCCACCAGGATTTCACGGATGTCATCAATGGTCGCCCGGAATTCTTGCGGGAAGCGCACGAAAATGTCATAGCGACGCACGCCTTCGAAGACTTGGCCAGCCTTGACCCCACCCACTGCGGATCGGATGGTTTCCTGAACCTGGGACAGGCTTAGCCCATTGCGCGCTAAAGCCTCCCGGTTGGGGCGAATCAGAAGCTGGGGAGCGCCGGCCACTTGATCCACCTGGACTTCCGACGCTCCTTTGATTTTGTTGAGCACCGCCGATATCTGATCGGCCTTGTCCTTGAGGGTGGCCAGATCGTCACCGTACACCTTCACCGCCAAATCGCCTCGCACACCCTCTAGAAGTTCATCTACCGTCATCTCGATGGGCTGGGTGAGGCTGAAAACCACTCCCGGCATGCGGCCCAGTTCCTTGCGTATGACCTCCTCTATCTCTTCCTGGGATCGCGCGCTGCGCCATTGCTCCTTGGGTTTGAGGATGACATAGGTCTCGGTTTGGTTGATGGGGTCGGCATGTGCGCCGATCTCGCCCCGCCCGACCCGGCTGACGACCTTTTCCACCTCGTGTATTTTTAAAAGCCTTTTTTCAACCAGCATGGTGGTTCGCTTGGCCTCTTCCAGAGAAATGGAAGGAGCCAGGACGTTGCGCAGAACAATGGTGCCCTCGCGCAAACGGGGCGTGAACTCCGATCCCAAAAAGGGAAAGAGGGCGACACCCGCCAAGAGCATGGCCGCCGCCATGGCTGCGGCCAAGGTCCGCCTGCCCACCAGATAGGTCACCACCGGCCGGTATACGGACGACAACCACCTCACCAGGATATTCTCCCGGTGGGGTTGGCCGGAGCCTGCGGTCGTTCTGCGCATAAGCAGGCTGCTCAGGACCGGAGCAAGGAAAATGGCGAATATCAAGGATGCGAGCATGGCCAAGGACAGGGAGTAGGCCAGGGGCTTGAAGGTCTTTCCCTCCACGCCCTCCAGGGTGAACAAGGGGAGGAAGACGATGATGATGATGGTCACCGCGAAGAATATGGGGCGTCCCACCTCGCGGCAGGCTCGACCCACCACGCTCAGGCGTGATTCCCTCGCGTCTGCTTCCCGAAGCAGGCGATCTACGTTCTCAACCATCACAATGGCGCCATCCACCATCATTCCTATGGCGATGGCCAGGCCGCCCAGGGACATGAGGTTGGAGGACAGCCCCAAGTAGCGCATGGGAAGGAAGGTGAGCAGGACCGAGAAGGGAATGGCGATGGCCACCACCAGGCTTGGACGCAGGGCGCCCATGAAGGCCAGGATTATGAGGGTTACCAGACCCACACCTTCGGCCAGGGCGTCGGTGACGGTGGAGACCGATGCCTTCACTATGTCTTTCTGCTGATAGTAGGGGACGATGCGGACCCCCTGCGGCAGGGTTCGATTGATCTCCTCGATCTTGCGCTCGATCTTGTCTATGACCGTGGAAGCGTTGCTGCCGAAGAGTTTGACCACCATGCCGGCCACCACCTCCCGCTCACCGTTGAGGGTCTGGAGGCCGCGCCGGATGGCGCCGCCGATCTTGACCTCTGCAACGTCCGTCAGGTAGACAGGCCGGCCATCCTCGGTTTTCAAGACGATGCTTTGCAGGTCCTTCACGCCAAGGGCCAAGCCTTCGGAGCGAACGACCAGTTCCTCGCCGCCCTTTTCGATGAATTGGGCGCCCACGTTAAGGTTGTTGGCCTTGATCTTCTCGATCACCTCGTCCAGGGTCAGCCGATAGCGCAGCAATGCCTCCGGTCTTACCTCCACCTGAAACTGCTTTTCGAACCCGCCGATGCCCAGCACCTCCGTCACCCCTGGGATGGTCTGGAGACTGAACTTCACGGCCCAGTCCTGAATGCCGCGCAACTCCTCCAAGCTCATGCGGCCCGAGGCATCTTCTAGGTAGTAAAAGAGGACTAGGCCCATGCCGGTGGAGATGGGACCCATCTGGGGCTCACCGAAACCCGGTGGAATGCCTTCGCGCGCTTCCTGGAGGCGTTCGTTCACCAGTTGGCGGCAGAAGTACATGTCCATGCCGTCCTGGAAGTAGATGTTGACCACCGAGAGGCCGAAGTTGGAGACGCTACGCACCTTATCCAGGCCAGGCAATCCCATCATGGCCCGTTCCACGGAATAGGTGACGTACTTCTCCACCTCCTCGGGGGCCAAGCCTTCCGTCTGGGTGAACACCTGCACCAGGTTGGGCGAAACGTCCGGGAATGCGTCCACGGGCAGTTGGCGGTAGGACCAATATCCGGCGACCATGGCCAGCAAGGCCATAACCACCATCATGAGACGGTTGCGCAGAGCGCCGTCAATGAGCTTATCCAGCATTATATGTGGCCTCCCTTGCGCCTAGTGCCCGTGGCCTTCGCCGAAGGCTTCCTTGCCCAACTCAGCCTTGAGCGTGAAGACGCCTTCGGCCACATAGCGCTGGCCCGGCTCCAAGCCAGAGGTCACTTCCACCGACTCTCCGTTGGACCTGCCGGTTTCCACGGCTGCGGGGCGATACCCTTCCGTTTCCTCAACCCATACGACTTGTCGGCCCTCCAAGGTTTGCAAAGCCGATTTGGGTATCACCACCCCCGCCTGTTCCTTGTCCACCACCACTTCTGCGGTAACAAAAAGTCCCGGGCGGTAGGCGTTGACGGGGTTGTTAAGAACAACCCTGGCCGTGGCGGTACGGGTGCCTTCACCGACAGCGGGGCTCACGTAGTCCACCACGCCTTCTGCTGGGGCAATTCCATGGCCGAAGATAACGGTGGCCTTGCTGCCAGGAACCACCCTGGCGAGGTCTTTCTGGTAGACGGCCAGGTTGACCCACACCCTTCCCGTGTCGGCGATTACCAAGGGCGTGCGTTCCGCCTCCTCCTTGAGAAACTCTCCCCGGACCAAGTTGCGCTCGATAACGGTCCCGTTCATGGGAGCCTTCAGTTCGTAGCGGGCCATCCCCTGACCCGTTGCATCCTTCCCGTCCGGGGAGGCAGAGCCAAAAGTGGCCAGCCGCCGTTGGGCCAACTGCCGCTCGATGCCCGCTTCCTCCAGGGCCTGCCTGGCTTCCAGGTACTCACGCTCGGAGGTGATCTTCTCCTTCCAGAGCTGCTCCTCTCGTTGGAAGGCCGCCTTGACCAACGCCTCCTTACCCCGGCTTGAAGCCAGCTTGGCGTTGGCCTCGGCCAACTCCCTGCTTTCCAGCACGGCCAGGACCTCGCCTTGGCGAACCGTATCGCCCACCTTTTTGCGGACCTCGCGCACAACCCCCGGCACCTGGGTGCGCACCTTCACCACCAAGTCGGGATCAAATTGCACCTCGCCGGCCAGGCGCAATGACACCTTGATTTCTCCCGGGCCGGCGGCCCGCACCTTGATGCCGTGCTCCTTCATTTCCTCGGGAGACAGCTTCACCACGCCCTCGTGGTCGGAGTCGCCCTCTTTGCCGGCATCATGCTTTGCCTTGGGTTGCTTTTCTTTCCCGCCGGCTTGTTCCTTGGGCTTCTCCTTTTGGCTCTCAGGCTTGCCAGCCGTCTCGGCCAAACCAGCCGTCTGGTTGTTTCCCCGGGGCGTGGTCAAAGCAAACGCTAGCAGGAAGGCCACGGCCCCCAGCGACCCGACCATGACGAATTTAGCGCGTCTGTTCATGACGGAGTTCTCCGGTCTTCTTGGTCGAAGAGATGTCGTTCAGTTTGCGGCCAACCAGCTTTTCCGCCTGGTAGGCGGCTTGGTGGAACGAGGCCAGGGCGTCGATGTATCTGGACTCCGCCTCAACGAGGGTGCGCCGTGCCTCAATGACGTTTAGGAAGTCGACCTTGCCGAAGTGAAAAGCCCGGCTGGTAGCCTCGTGGGAGGTCCGCGCGGCGGGAAGCACCTCGTCCCTGAGCGCGCGGGCTTCATCCCAAGCCTTGGTCAAACGCTGGTGGGCATCTATCAAGGAGGCTTTGGCCCGCACCTGGGCTGCTTCCCTTTGGCGCAACGCTTTGGCCTGCCGATAGCGGGCTTCCGCTATACCGCCTTGGTTGCGGTCGAAGA
>JAJZPI010000014.1 GCA_021811275.1 Deltaproteobacteria bacterium | reverse complement strand
TCTCGGTAAACCAGGCGGCCGTGGAAGCCCAGCGGCCCTTCAGGCGCCAGGCGGCCCTCGGCCAGGGTCCGGGCGTAGAGTCTGGTGCCCATGAGGGCTATCTGATGGTGGTGGAGCAGGTTGGCGGTGCGGCCCAGCCGGTCCAGCAGCCGGGCCCGGCGCAGGAAGGCCAGATTGGCGGCCAGGTCCTCCAGGGTGGCGTCAGGCTCGAACATGATGAAGCCCACCTCGGGCTCCAGCCCGGCGGAGCGCGCGGCATCGATGGCGGCCAGGTTTTGGGTGGGGGTGCTGTTCTTGCCCATGCGGTTCAACGCCGCTTGGCTACCGCTTTCCAAGCCCAGGAGCAAAGAAGATAGGCCGACCCTGGCCAAGGCCTGCATCAACTCGGGCCGGGCGTCGGCGGCCCGGCACTCCATGCCGAAGGTTATAGCCGTCCCGGCCAAGGCCTGGGCCAGCATCAAGGTCCTGTCCGTCCCCCGCCGGCCCGGTCCGATGAAGTTGGCGTCCACGAAGTAGAAGTCGCGCTTGCCTTGGTCCCTGAGCAGGGCGATTTCTCGGGCGACATTGTCCACCGAGCGACCGCGCCAGGGGTTGCCGCCCCCGCCCAGGGCCGGGACCAGGCAGAAGTCGCAGCCGTTGTAGCAGCCACGGCTGGCCTGCACGCTCACCGTTTTCTCCTGTTTCAGGAAGGGCCGGGCGGGGAAGGGCAGGAGGTCCAGGTTGTTGCGGGGGGCGCGCGGGGCGGTCAGGATCGGAAGGCCGCCCCCGCGCCGGGCCAAGCCCGGAACCCCGGCGTCGCGGCCGTCGCGCAAGGCGGTCATCAACTCCACCAGAGTCCGCTCGGGCTCGCCCACCACCACATAGTCAATGGCCGGGCATGCTGTCAACAGCTCGCTCCAACCCAGCGAAGGGAAGAACCCGAAAAGACAGACGGGGGCGGTTAAGCCCGCTTGCTTGAGTCTGGCCAGGGAGTCGAAAAGCTCGCCGGTGCGTTCCCAGAAGTAGACGGCGTGGACCAGCAGGACACTGGGCCGCTCATCAAGGATGAGCTGCTCGACCCTGGCGAAGTCCAGCCGGCGGGCGTCCAGGATGGGGGTCTCGAACCCGGCCTCGGCCAGGGAGGACGAGGCATAGCCAGCCATCAGGCATGAGGAGAGCGGGGTGTTGGCGATGTCGTTGAAGCGCTCCGGCGAGGGCGGCCGGGGATGCTCCAGGATCAGGGCGCGCACTTGACCACCCCCGGGCTTTCGCCGCCGACCAGGCCCAGATGTTCTGGTTTGGTGCAAAGGGCGTTTAGTTGGTGTCTGAGGCCGTCGAAGGGCGGTGGGTTGAAATAGACCGGGTAAAGCAGGTCTGTGCGCCGGTCCAGGAGGCCGGCGGCCAAGAGCGAATCCGTCAGCGGCGCGCCGGGATAGGGGCGCAGGTTGTTGAAGACCATGGCCGCGGGGTTGCCAGCCTTGGCGTGATCTTCCAGGATCCGCTCAGCCAGGCGCTTCGTCTGCGCGGCGCTGTTCGGCGTTTCGCAGGGCAGGTTGACCAGGAAGTGGTAGACGCTGATCACCCCGCTGGCCGCAGCCAGTTGGGCCGCCCGCTCGATCTGTCCCAGAGTGAGGCCTTTGCCGAGAAGCTTGAGGGCCGGCTCGCTGGCCCCGTCGGCGGAAAAATACAGGGCAGCCAGGCCGGCCCGCCGGTAGAGGTCAAGGTCCCCGCTGGTCAGGCCGTCCTCGCGGAAAAAGCCGGTCCAGCCAATGGCGAGTCCCCGGCCGATGATTTCTCGGCAGATTGCCCGCAGGTGCGCGGCGGGCTGATTGAGCACCGGGTCGGTGAAGTGAACCATGTTCACGTTGTAGCCGTGGCGCAACCGCTCCAGTTCATCCACCACCGCGCCGGGCGGGAACAGGCGCTGGCCGCCGCCTTGCAGGCTGGGATATAGGCAATAGGAGCAGCGCCGGGGGCAGCCGCGCTTGGCCTCCACGCCCATGCTGGCCACGTAGGAGTTCCGGGCCTGGTAGGCCGCCGGCGGAAATACGACATAGTCCGGCGGCGACAGGGCGGAGAGGTCAAGGGCCCGGCAGCGACCGCCGATGGCAGGGCCTTTCATGCCGCGTAGAACCACGCCGGGGACCGTAGCCGGGGTGTCGAGGCGGCGCAGCAAAAGGGGCAGGCTCTGCTCCGCCTCTCCGATCAGGCCCAAGTCCAGCTCCGGGACCTCCTCCAGCAGACGACGGGCGAAGAGCGAGAAGCCCGCGCCGCCGATGATCAGCCGCGCTCGGGGCGCGCAATGGCGCAGCAAGGTAGCCAATGTCTTGAGTGGCGGCACGAAGGAAATCAGGTTGCCGGCCAGGGGGTCGAGGTTGCGGAAGGAGATGCACACCGCCTGGGGCTGGAAGCCATCGGCGGCCTCGATAACCGCCGGCCAGGGGTAGGGAGCCAGGTTCAGGTCCAGGCCGCGCAGTTCATGCTTTCCCTTGAGCATGGCGGCCAGGCGCGCCAGGCCCAAGGGATAGACGCACTCCCCACCCGGTATGGTGGAAACAGCCTGGAGCAACAGCACGCGCATGGTTCAGGCACGCCTCGTCAATCTAGCAGCACCATTCCGAAGAATTTCACGTAGCCGTCCAGGTCCCGAACCGGCTCCAGTTCCCAGCCCGCGTTCCTGACCGTCTGGTAGACATCCACACCGCAGGCCTCCAGGGACGGCCTGGCCCGGCGCGGGAAGCGACAAGGCGCGCTGACGTCACACTTGTCGCAGAGAGGGCAGGGGCCTGCGCCAAAGGCCAGGGCCTTGTGATAGCCAGCCAGGAAGCAATGCCGCTCCAGGGCCAGCAACCGTTGGTGGAAGTCCGGCCCTGGCGGGGTTCCCTGCACCAGGAGCGCCTTCTTGTAGGTCGACAGAACGGCCGCCATCTCCTGGTGGTCGGGGGTGTAGGGAGGGCATTGCAGGCGATTGTCGTATTGGGCGCAGCCGTTGCGGCACTTCAGGCGCACCCAGGGCTCAACGCGAACCTCGCGGCTTGGGATCACCTTGGCCTGCTCAAAGCCCAGCTCTCGCGCCTTGAGCACCAGCAGGTTCTCGTTGGCCAGGATCGCCGGGCCCCCCGCCCCGGCCTGGGCCACTATGAGGGAGGTGTCGCTGGTGAGGTTGATCAGCCGCCAGCCGGGGAGTCCCGCTAGGCTGAGCATCCCGCTCAGTTTCCCCAGGCCGTGGATGCGGCCGTTGTAGGTGTTGAGCAGCATGTGCAGGTCGTAGAGTCGGCCCTTGAGCGGATCTCCGCCCGGCTGCTCCTTGAGATAGTCGTGGATGACCAGGGCGCCGCCGGGGGTCAGCAGCCTCGCCGCCTTGGCCAGGATGCCCCGGGCCTCTTCTTCGCCATAGGCGTGGAGCAGGTTGGAGATAATCACCAGCCCGAAGCGCCGGCTGGAGAGCGCCTGCCAGAGTCCCGGCGCCAGGCAGTCCCCTGCCAGGCGCTCCGCTCCGCGCCAGTGCTCCTCGAAGGGATAAAGGCGCTCGGCGGCGGCGATCACCTCAGGCAGGTCCGCCAAGACCGCCTTGGCATGGGGCCACCTGGCCAGGGCCGCCCGGCACCAGGCCCCGGCTCCGCCGCCCAGGTCCAGGACATGCGCGGGAGGCTTGTCCAGCAGCAGGGCCAGGCGCCCCACGGCCTCGGCCGCCTTGAGCCGGGCCTGGGCGTCCAGGGCGCGCACGTAGGCCTCCACACGCTCGGCATAGGCCGGCTCGTCCTCGTCGAGGGGACGGTCGTTGGCCCGGGGGCCGCGACAGACCCGCTCGGACAGGCGCCGCCAATGCGGCGCGATGTAGCGCCGGTAGGCCAGGAACCCGCCCAGGTAGTCCGGGCTTTCAGGCAGCAGGTGGCGGGCGGCCAGGGGGCTGTTGGCGAAGCGGCCTTGGGCTTTCACCAACAGCCCCAGATCGACGAGCGCCTCCAGGAGCCGGCCCAGGGCTTCGGCGTCCCAGCCCTCGGCCTGGCCTAGTTCCTCCGCGCCGCGGTCCTCATGGCCCAGCCGGGCGAAGATGTCCAGGTCCAGGGCGGCGAAGAGGACTTCCGAGCGCCAATGCGCCGTGGCTAGGTTCTCCAGGAGCTGGAAGCCCTGGTGGCCTTGGCGTTCCCCGGAACCGGGCTTGACGTCCGCTTCGCCCATGCGCTCAGGCCTTGGCTGTGCCCGCCAACAGGTGGCCGAAGACCTCCATGCTGCCCCTGTTGGCGCAGAACTCGCCGCACATGGTGCAGGCCCGGGAGTCGGAGGGGCTGCGCTCGCTGCGGATGGCCTGGGCGTCGGCGCTGAACAGGGCCAGCTCATACTGCTTGTTCCAGTTCGAGTCGCGCCGGGCCTTGCTCATGGCCATGTCCCGCCGCCGGCCCCGCTCCGGATACTTGGCGGTGTCGCCGATGTAGGCCGCCACGCGCGCGGCCTTGACGCCCTCCACCACGTCGCGCTCGTTGGGCAGGGCCAAGTGCTCGGCCGGGGTGATGTAGCAGATAAGGTCCGCACCGTAGCGGGCGCTCTGGGCCGCGCCGATGGCGGCGGTGATGTGGTCGTAGCCGGCGGTCACGTCGCAGGGGATGGGGCCCAGCATGTAGTAGGGCGCGTGGTTGCTCATGCGCTTTTGCAAGATGATGTTGGCCTCGATCTCGTCCAGGGGCACGTGGCCCGGGCCTTCGACCATCATCTGGCAGCCCATCTCGCGGCCGATCTGGGCCAGCTCGCAGTTAATGAGCAGTTCCTGGATCATGGCCCGGTCGAAGGAGTCGTGGATGGCCCCGGCGCGCAGGCCGTTGCCCAGGGAAAGCACCACGTCGTACTTCTTGAGTATCTCCACCACGCGGTCGAACTTTTCGTAGAGCGGGTTCTCGCGGTGGTTTTTTTTCATCCAGGCCACCATGGTGGTGCCGCCCTTGCTCACCAGGCCGCCGTAGCGGTAGTGCTGCTTTTCCAGGCGCTCGATGGTGTAGAGATTGATGCCGCAGTGCACGGCCATGAAGGCGATGCCATCGGCGCACTGGCGCTCGATGAGGTCGAAGAGCATCCCCTCGTCGAGCTTGTTGGGGTCGCCGTACTTGCGGGCGGCCTCGCAGAAGGCCTGGTACAGAGGCACGTTGCCCACGGGCAGGCTTACCGCGGCCAGCACCTCGCGCCGCACCTTGTCCAGGTCGCCGCCCACGGACAGTTCCATCAGGGTGTCGGCCCCGGCGGCCTGGGCGGCCTGGGCCTTGCGCACCTCGGCGGCGATATCGACGATGTCGGTGGAGGTGCCGATGGAGGCGTTGATCTTGGTGCTCAGCCCCCTGCCCATGCCAACCACTTGGTGGCGGTGGTTGACGCCGATGGGGGCCACGATCTGGCCCTCGGCGAAACGCGCCCGGATGGTTTCCGGGTCCAACCCCTCGGCCAGGGCGATCTCCTTCATCTGAGGGGTGATGGTTCCTTTAACCGCCAGCTCGACCTGGGTGGCCATGGTTCTCCTCCTTGTTACCCGTAAGGATTGAAGAACGGAGCTGGGAGAGGCCCGGGAAAAGAAATAATCCCCGGACGCAATGCGTCGCGAGGATTTACCATCTCCCCGGTCGCCGGCTGGAAGGCAGGTCTTCTGACTCCCGGTTCATCCTACCGCCCGCGCCTTCCCACTCCGCTTGCGCGGAGCAGTGGCCTATTGCGGGTTTCGTCCCCGGTCACAGCGGCGGGTCCGCGCCGGAATCGCACCGGCTTCCCTATTGAGGCCCTGGGGCCGCCTGCCAGCCGCCCGATCAAATTTCGACCTTTTTAACCGCCCAGTCCAAGATTGTCAAGGCGTTTGCCGGACTGGGCAACGGCAGGCATTGATTGACGGGCCTTGCCGCCCTGGATTACCATGCTTTCAAAACAGGAAATTCCATGATCTTTGCTCCATCGTCCGCCCCCAGGACAAGGCGTGGGATCATCGGTCGGCGCCCATGCCCTGAAGATCGCGCGTCCGCCATCCGGCTGGCGACCACGCGCCGGCAGCCCCGAGGCAAACGTTTCACCAAGGCAGGGAACAATCATGTCGTCAGGCAGCCAGGTCATCGTTCGTCATCGCCGGCGCTTTGCGGCTCTGATCCTGGCCCTCTTCAGCGTGGGCGCGCTCAACGCTTGCGGCAGCGATTCCGCAAACGCCCCGGCCGAGGCGGTGGAAGTACAGGCCATAACCGTGCGCCCCAAGACCGTGCCGCTCATCTCCGACATGGTGGGGCAGGTGGAATCCTCGCATGAAGTGGAGCTGCGGGCCAAGGTCGGCGGAATATTGGAAAAAAAGCTCTTCGAGGATGGCGCTTTGGTGAAAAAGGGCGCGCCCCTTTTCGTGATAGACAGCCGTCCCTACCAGGCCGCCCTGGCTGACGCCAGGGGCAAGCTGGCCCAAAGCGAGGCGTCCTTGATAAAGGCGCGCCAGGACGTGGAGCGCTACAGGGTTCTGGTGGAAGCCGATGCGGTGAGCAAGCAGACCATGGACAACGCCATCTCGGCCGAAAGCCAAGCCGCCGCCGGCCTGGAGTCAGCCCGCGCGGCCTTGGTCCAGGCCCAGCTCAATCTGGACGACACCACCATCAATGCCCCCATAACCGGGACCATCGGCCGGGCTGGCTTGCTGGTGGGGGGCTTGGTGCAGTCCGGCCAAACGGTGCTGGCCACCATCTCGGTCGATGATCCGGTCTATTTCTATTGCAGCTTAAGCGAGCGCGACTACCTCAACTTCATGAAGCGTACCCTTGCCGGCGGCGGCAAACGCAAGAATGGCGTCACGCCGGTCACCCTGATTCTGGCTGACGATTCAGCATATCCCGCCAAGGGGCGTTTCGATTTCATCGACCGCGCGGTCTCAGCCCAGACCGGCAGCCTGACGGTGCGGGCCCGCTTCCCCAACCCGGACGGCATCCTGCGCCCCGGCCTCTTCGGCAAGATCCGGGTGGAGTACGAGGCTTTGCCGAACACCATCGCGGTGCCCCAAAAGGCGGTGCAAGAGGTGCTGGGCAAGTACTTCGTGACGGTGATCGACGAGCAGGACAGGGCCCGGTCGGCCTCGGTGACGGTCGGCCCGCGGGTGGGGAGTGAATGGGTGATCGAACAGGGCCTTCGCGTCGGCCAAAGGGTGGTGGTGGAAGGCATGCAAAAGGCCCAGCCGGGAACCCCGGTCAAGGTCAAGATGATGGACGACCAGCCCGCCGGCCCCCAGGCCAAGTGAGGCGCGGGCATGGCCAGGTTCTTCATCGATCGCCCAGTCTTCGCCATGGTCATCTCGATCTTTTTTTGCCTGCTGGGAGTGCTTTCGCTCAGGTCACTGCCGGTGGCCCAGTATCCCCAGATCAGCCTGCCCACGGTGCGGGTGACGGGCGTCTATCCGGGGGCCAGCGCCGACGTGGCCGAGGCCTCGGTGGCAGCCTCTCTGGAAAAGGAGATCAACGGCGCCCAGGGCATGCTCTACATGTCCTCCCTAAGCTCCAGCGATGGCATGTCGGTCATAGATGTCACCTTCGGCATGGACCGCCCGGTGGACCTGGCGGCGGTGGAGGTGCAGAACCGGGTCTCGGTGGCCCAGTCCAACCTGCCCCAGGATGTCCTCGAAAACGGCATCACGGTCAAGAAGCAGTCCCCCGACGTGCTGATGTACATTTGCCTCTATTCGCCGGGCGGCACCCTGGACAGCCTGTTTTTGGACAACTACGCCAGCGTGAACATCATCGATGCCCTGGGCCGGGTCAAAGGCGTGGGCAGCGTGAGCATGTTCGGTTCGGAGTTCGGCATGCGCGTCTGGTTGCGGCCGGACAAGATGGCCGGCCTGGGGATCACCGCCGATGATGTGCTGAGTGCGGTGAAGGAGCAGAACGTGCTGGCCCCGGCCGGCCAGATCGGCCAATCCCCCGCCCCGCCCAGCCAGGCCTTCCAATACACGGTGCGGGTCAAGGGACGCCTGGTGGAGGCCGAGGAGTTCGCCGACATCATCATCCGCTCCCAGCCCGACGGCTCCTTCGTGCGCCTGCGCGACATCGCCCGCATCGAGCTAGGGGCCAAGGACTACAACGCCGTCAGCACCTTCAACGGTAGACCCAGCAACATCATCTCCGTCTACACCAGCCCGGGAGCCAACGCCATCGAGACCGCGGGCTTGGCCCAACAGGAGCTGGAGCGCCTGGCCGCCCGCTTCCCGCCCGACCTGTCCCACAAGATCCTTGTCGACACCACGGATTTCGTGAAGGCCTCGCTGGAGGAGGTGCTCAGCACCTTCTTGGAAGCCATGGGCCTGGTGCTTTTGGTGGTGTTCATCTTCCTGCAAAGCTGGCGGGCCACACTGGTGCCCATGCTGGCGGTGCCGGTCTCCCTGCTGGGCACCTTCGCGGCCTTTCAGGTCCTGGGCTTTTCCGTGAACACCCTGACCATGTTCGGCATGGTGCTGGCCATCGGTATCGTGGTCGACGACGCCATCGTGGTGGTGGAGGCGGTGGAGCTGCACATGCATCAGGGCGGGCTGGGGCCCAAGGAGGCCACCTATAAGGCCATGGAGGAGGTCTCGGGACCGGTGGTGGCCATCGCCCTGATCCTGGCGGCGGTCTTCGTGCCGGTGGCCTTCCTGGGCGGCATCACCGGCAAGCTCTACCAGCAGTTCGCGGTAACGGTGGCCGTCTCGGTGCTCCTGTCGGCCTTCGTGGCCCTGTCGCTCACCCCGGCCCTGTGCGCCATGCTGCTCAAGCCGGCGGCGCACGGCGCCTCCTCAGGGCCCCTGGCCCGGTTCTTCCATGCCTTCAACGACGCCTTCGACCGCATCACCCGCCGCTACACCGAGGGAGTGCGCCGATGCGTGAAGCGTTCGGTACTGGTCTTGCTGACCTTGGGGGTACTGGTCCTGGCCACGGCGGGCCTGCTCAAGATCCTGCCCACCGGCTTCGTGCCCGACGAGGACCAGGGCTACTTTTTCTGCGCCATTGAACTGCCCCCGGCCGCCGCCCTGGGCCGCACCGTGGCCGTGGCCGCCAAGGTCGACGAGATCATCCGGGCCCTGCCCGGCGTGGAGGATATCATCACCGTCTCCGGCTACAACATTCTCACGGGCTCCCAATCCTCCAACAACGCCCTGGTGGTGGTCAAGCTCAAGCCCTGGGGCCAGCGCAAGGACCCGACCCAAAGCCTGCCGGCGGTTTTGGACGCCGCCCGTCGGGCCACCCAAGGCGTGATGGAGGCCACGGTCTTCGCCGTGAGCCCGCCCCCCTTGCCCGGCCTGGGCAGCACCGGCGGCTTCTCCCTGATGCTGGAGGACCGCGGCGGAGGCACCCCCGAGGAACTGGCGGCGATGGCGGGCCGGTTCGTGCAGGCGGCCCGGCGGCGGCCGGAGATCGGCATGATCTACTCCAACTTCAAGGCCAATGTTCCCTCGGTGAGGCTGGTGGTGGATAGGGAGAAGGCCAAGAAGCTCGGCGTGCCGGTGTCGGGGGTTTTCAACTCCCTGCAAACCTTCCTGGGCGGGCTCAACATCAACGACTTCAACCGCTTCGGCAAGACCTACAAGGTCACCATGCAGGCGGAGCCTTCCTACCGCAGCGATGTGGAGTCATTCCGCGACCTCTACGTGCGCAGCTCCGGTGGAAGCATGGTGCCGCTTTCCACCCTGATCACCGCCAAGCCCGACAGCGGGGCCACGGCCATCAAGCGTTACAACCTTTACCGCACCGCCGAGATCGGTGGCGGCGCGGCCCAGGGCTACAGTTCCGGCCAGGCCATCCGGGCCCTGGAGGAGGTGGCGGCCAAGGAACTGCCCCGCACTTACGCCTATGAGTGGTCGGGCATCTCCGCCCAGGAAATCGAATCCGGGGGCCAGGCCCCCATGATCTTCGCCCTGGCCGCGGTCTTCGTCTTCATGTTCCTGGCCGCGCTCTACGAAAGCTGGTCGGTGCCCTTCGCGGTCATCCTGGCCGTGCCCCTGGGGGTTTTTGGAGCCATGGGCGCCCAGTGGCTGCGCGGGCTGGAGAACAACGTCTACGCCCAGATCGGCTTGGTGACCCTGATCGGTCTGGCGGCCAAGAATGCCATTCTCATCGTGGAGTTCGCCAAGGTCCGGCGCGAGCACGGCATGGACTTGGCGGAGGCCGCGGTCGAGGCCAGCCGCATTCGTTTGAGGCCCATCCTCATGACCTCCTTCGCCTTCATACTGGGCGTGGTCCCCCTGGTGGTGGCCAGCGGAGCCGGGGCCGGCTCACGCCACGCCCTGGGCACCTCGGTCTTCGGCGGCATGACCGCGGCCACCGCGCTGGCCATCTTCCTGGTGCCAGTACTCTTCGTGGTCATCGAGCGTCTGGCCGAACGGAGGCGTCGGGAGCGGGCAGCGCCGCAGGCCGGGGCGACCGGGAAAGGGGCGCGGCCATGAAAGCCCGCTGCCTGTGCCTGGCCCTGGCCGCGCTTTGGCTCGGCGCCTGCGCGGTGGGCCCGGACTACGAAAGACCGGCCGCCAGCCTGCCCGATTACTTCCGGGGCCAGCCCGCCGGCCAGGACAACCGCTCCTTGGCCCAGCTCAAGTGGTGGGAGCTGTTCCAGGACCGGGAGCTGCAGGCCATCCTGCGCGAAGCGCTGGCCAACAACCACGACCTCAGGCTGGCTGCGGCCCAGCTCTTGGAAGCCAGGGCCCAGGCCAGATCGGCCGGGGCCGATCTTTTCCCCTCGGTGGGTGGCTACGGCACCACCCAGCCCAAGCCCTTCAGTTCGGACAGCCCCGCGGGCTCCACTTACATGTTGGGTTTGCAAATGGCCTGGGAGCTGGACTTCTTCGGCCGGCTGCGCCGTTCCTCGGAGGCGGCCCAGGCTCGAATGTTGGCCAGCGAGGAGGGCCGCCGGGCCGTGGTCACCAGCCTGGTCAGGGACGTGGCTCAGGCCTGGTTCGACCTGCGCGCCCTGGACGAGCAACTGGCCATCACCCGAGGCACGGTGGCCAGCCTTGAAAGCTCGCTCAAGCTGGTGGACCTGATGAAGAGGGCCGGCACCGTATCCCGGGCGGAACAACTGCAGGCCGCCAACCAGCTGGCCACCACCGCGGCCAACGTGCACGCCCTGGAAAAGAACCTGGCCGCCCAGGAGAACAAGCTGTGCTTGCTGCTGGGCAGGCATCCCGGAGTCCTGGCCCGCTCGGCGGCGAGCGCTCCTCTGGACCTGGCCCCCGCCATCCCCGCCGGGTTGCCCTCGGCGCTTCTGGAGCGCCGCCCGGACATCAGACAGGCCGAGCAGAAGCTGGCCGCGGCCACGGCCAACATCGGCGCGGTGAAGGCCGGCTCCTTCCCCTTTCCCACCATCGGGCTAACCGGCTTTTTCGGCCAGACCAGCACCGACCTGGGGCGGCTGCTCAAGTTCCGCGATGACGACATTCCCTCCTTGGGGCCGACCCTGAACTGGCCGCTTTTGGACTTCGGGAGGGGCGCGGCGGCGGTGGACAAGGCCGAAGCCCAGGCCCAGCAAGCGGCCATCTCCTACGCCAAGGCCATCTTGCAGGCCCTGAGGGAGGTGGCCGACGCCCTGACCGGGCACGAACGGCTGACGGCGGAGATCGCCCAGCAGCAGACGCGGGTCGATACCGCCCGGGACATGGCGAACGTGGCCGCCTTGCGCTTTCGGGCCGGCATAGTGAACTACCTGGAAGTCCTGGACGCCCAGCGCCAGCTCTATTCGGCCGAGATCGACCTTTCGCGCGTGGCCTGGGACAGAGTCAAGTCCGTGGTCGAGCTTTACCGGGCTCTTGGCGGGGGTTGGGAGGAGCAGGTCGAAGCCGCTCCGGCGGCGCGCGTCGCGGCCGGCCTGGCCCGCGGGCCGCAGTAGCGCTTGCGTTTTCGTAATTACGCGATCGTAAGGCGTGCGCCTGGCCGACCAAGCCCGTAATCCGCCCCCAAGCCACGGAGGGGTAGGGCTGCCTGGTATAACCACCAGGCATGCCAACAAATTATAAGGGCAGCTACTTCCGTCGCGCCTGGGGGCGGGGCTTGGCGCTTTTTTTGCTAGTTTAATATTCGCCGAGCCTCGCGTAAGTAAGATCTCGATGGAGCCAAACGCCCTCAGGGCCAGAGCCGGGGAGGTCCGTCATGCGCCTTGCCATGAGCGCCGTCGCACTCTTCAGGGGGGAAAGCGGCATCAGTTCCGTGGAGTACGCCCTGCTTTTGGCCATGATCGGCGCGGGCCTGGTGGCCGCGGTGGGCCTGGTGGGCGCCAACGTCTCCACGCGTATCAACACCGCCGCCACCACCGTGGGATAGGAGGGCAGATCCACCCGCCCCCGGCCCTCCGCGTCTGTCCAACCCCGGCGGCCTGCCGCCGTAATCGCCTCGGTCCCCACCCTAGCGGGAGGCGGGCCACGATTTTCCCTGTCTTGCAAAAACGCAACACAAGTATAGTATTAGGGTAAGGCCGGAACCCGCCGCCGATCTTGGCCTGGGCCGGCGGGACGCCTACGTCCAGGGGAGGGCAGGGTTGCGGACAATGATGCGCGCCATAGTCCACTTGAACGTGGCCGACTTCGCGGCGGCGGTGGAGAGGCTCATGGAGCCCAGGCTCAAGGGCCGGCCGCTCATCGTGGCCCCAGGGGGCGCGGCTCGGGCCCTGGTCTACGACATGAGCGAGGAGGCCTTCGCTCGCGGCGTGCGCAAGCGCATGCCCCTGGAGCGGGCCCGCCGGCTCTGTCGCGAGGCCCGGGTGGTGGCGCCTTCGCCCCACCACTACGAGAAGGCCATGCGCGCCCTCTGGCGGCGAGCCCGGCCCTGGTCCCCGCTGGTAGAAATGGAGCAGGACAGCGGCCACCTCTTTCTGGACTTGACCGGCACAGGCAAACTTTTCGGCCCGCCCCAGGACGTGGCCTGGCGCATCCGGCGCGACGCCAGGCGCGAACTGGGCCTGGACCCCATCTGGACGCTTGCCCCCAACAAGCTCCTGGCTAAGGCTGCCAGCCGACTGGTAAAGCCCTATGGCGAATGCGTCGTGCCCCCCGGCCAGGAGGAAGCTTTCCTGCGGCCCCTGGCCCTCCACCTGCTGCCCGGCCTGGAGCGCGCCGACCTGTTCACCTTGCACGAGCTGAACGTGGTCCGGGTGGGACAGGCCGCACTCTGGGACCTGAAGCACCTGGAGGCCGTCTTCGGCCGGCGCGGGGCCCACATCCATCGCCTCCTGCACGGCCTCGATGACGCCCCGGTGCTGCCGGCCGAGGCACAGCCTAGCCGGCTTATGGCCGAGCGCCAGCTCGCCGAGGGTACCAACGACGCCCGCGTGGTGGAGACCGCCCTTTTCGCCCTGGCCGAGCGCCTGGGGGCCGAGCTGCGCCGGGTGAGGCGGGTCGCCCGCTGCCTCACTCTTACCCTGGGCTACAGCGACGGCGTGCGTATCGCTCGCCAGCGCGCCCATGCCGAGGGCACGGCCAATGACTTTTTGCTCTTCGAGCTGGCCCGCGCCGCCCTGGCCAGCGCCTGGACCCGTCGAGTGCGTTTGAGGCACCTGCGCCTGGCCTGCGACCGCCTGAGCCCGCCGCCGGTACAGATGGAGCTGTGCTTCTCCGAACGGCAAGGCGAGGCCGCCAGCCGCGATAGCCTCATGACCGCCCTGGACCAGATCCGCCAGCGTTTCGGGGCGGACAAGATCCAAGTCGGGCGATCCCTTGGGGCCTGAGATGGTCCCGCTACTGGTCAGGTCGCATTACTCCCTGGGCTGGGGCCTGGGCTCCCCGCGTGAGCTCTGTCAGGCCGCGCGGGCGCTGGGCTACACCGCCCTGGCGCTCACCGATATCGACAACCTTTACGGCGTCTGGGAGTTCCTGCGCGTCTGTGGCGAGGAAGGCCTGCGCCCCATCGTGGGCGCTGAGATCACGGAGCCCGGGAGCGCGCGCCGGGCGGTTTGCCGAGCCATCTGTCTAGTCGAGAGCGCCAGAGGCTGGCGCAACCTCTGTCGGCTGCTCAGCCGCCGCCACACTGAGCCTGGCTTCGACCTCCTGCGCGACCTGCCCGAACACGCCGAGGGGCTGGCCCTGCTCACCACCAGCGCCGAGCTGCTCGCGGCCTGGCGCGGTCAGGGGCTCGACGTGGCGGCGGCCCTGCCCCGGGGCGTGACCGGCGCGACCTACCCTCTTCGCCAGGCCGCCCGTGGCCAAGGCGCGCCACTGGTGGCCGTGCCGGGGAACTTCTTTCTCCGCCCTTCGGACCATCGCCTGCACCTGGTCCTGCGCGCCATATCCTTGAACGCCACTCTCTCGCGCCTGCCCTCGGGCCAGACCGCCCCGTCCTCGGCTTGGCTGGCCGGTCCGGAGGAGTACGCCCGCCGCTTCGCAGCCCTGCCCGAGGCGCTTGAGGCCAGCCGCGAGCTGGCCGAACGCCTGCGCTTCGTGCCCACGCCGGAGAGCATCATGCCGCCCTGGACCGACGCGGCTGGCCGCGGCGCTGATGAGGTCTTGCGCGCCGAGGCCTATGCTGGCGCGGCCTGGCGCTATGGCCAGCCCCTGCCCGCCGCGGCGATCGAGCGCCTGGAGCGCGAGCTGGCCATCATCGCAGGGAAACGCTTCTCGTCATACTTCCTGGTGGTGCGCGACATCGTGCGGAGGAGCCCACGCATCTGCGGCCGGGGTTCGGGCGCAGCCTCGCTTGTGGCCTACTCGCTGGGAATCACCAACGTCTGCCCGCTCAAGTTCAACCTCTACTTCGAGCGCTTCATAAACCCCCAGCGCGTGGACCCGCCGGACATCGACGTGGACTTCGCCTGGGACGAGCGCGACGGCGTCATCGCCTCGGTGCTAGAACAATACCGGGGTCGCGCCGCCATGGTGGCCACCCACGTGTTCTTCCAGGGCCGCGCCGCCATCCGCGAGGTGGCCAAGGTCTTCGGGCTGCCCGCCCAGGAGATCAAGTCGGTCATGCGTTCCCTGCCCTGGCTGCGCGGCCCCATCGAGGGCCACACCGGCTGCTACGACAAGCGCCAGGCCTTGCCCGCCGGGGTGATGCCCGGCCTGCCCGCTCCCTGGCCCGAGGTGCTGGCCCTGGCCCAGGGCCTGGTGCGCGCGCCCCGGCACGTATCCGTGCACGTGGGCGGCGTGGTCATCACGCCCGGTCCCATCGAGGACTACGCGCCCGTGCAGATGGCACCCAAGGGCGTGCCCATCGTGCAGTGGGAGAAGGACGGGGCCGAGGAGGCCGGCCTGGTCAAGATCGACCTTTTGGGCAACCGCTCCCTGGCCGTGATCCGCGACGCCCTGGCCGAGGTGCGCGGCCAGGGCCGGGCTTTCGATGAAACCGCCTGGCAGCCCGAGGACGACCCGGCCACGCAAGCGCTGGTGGCGCGGGGGGCCACCATGGGCTGCTTCTATATCGAGAGCCCGGCCACCAGGCTGTTGCAGCAGAAGGCCGGCAAGGGCGACTACGAGCACATGGTCATCCACTCCAGCATCATCCGCCCCGCCGCCAACCCCTACATCCAGGAGTACCTGAAGCGCCTGCACGGCGCGGCCTGGCAGCCCATACACCCTTTGCTGGAGCCGATCTTGGACGAGAGCTACGGCATCATGGTCTACCAGGAGCACGTCTCCCAGGCCGCGGTGGCCCTGGCCGGCTTCAGCCACGCCGAGGCCGACCGCCTGCGCAAGGTCATGAGCTGGAAGGATAAGGAGCGGGCGCTCAGGGACTATCGAGAGAAGTTCGTGGACGGCGCGCGGGCGCGCGGCCTGGACGACGCCCGCATCGAGACGGTGTGGGAGATGATGATGAGCTTCGCCGGCTACTCCTTCTGCAAGCCCCACAGCGCCTCCTACGCCCGGGTCTCCTTCCAGGCGGCGTATCTGAAGGCCCACTTCCCCGCCCAGTTCATGGCCGCGGTCATCAGCAACCAGGGCGGTTTCTACAGCGCCAGCGCTTACGTCTCGGAGGCCCGCCGCCTGGGGCTGACCATCCTGCCCCCGGACGTGAACGAGAGCGCCATCGCCTGGATCGGCCGGGAGCGCGGCTTGCGCGTGGGGCTCATGGCCGTCAAGGGCCTGGGCCTGGCCACCATGGAGCGCATCGTGGGCGAGCGCGCGCGCGGCGGCCTCTTTTGCGGCCTGGAGGACCTCTGCGCCCGCGTGGCCTTGGCCGACGACGAAGCCCGCGCCCTGATCCAGGCCGGGGCACTGGACGCCGTCCACGCCGACGCGGGCCAGGCCGAGCTGCTCTGGCGCCTGAAAGGCCAGCGCCGCGCCCGCGAGGCCGCTTCCGGCCGGCCGGCGGCCCTTTTCGCGCATGAGTCCCCCGCTTACCCGCCCTTGCCAGAGGGACGGCGCATCGAGCGCCTGCGCCGGCAGTACGCCGTGCTGGGCTTCCTGGTGGAGCATCACCCCATCGTGCTTTTCGAGCGGGTCCTGGCCGGCAAGGGCATCATCAAGGCCCGCGACCTGTCGGCTCATGCAGGCCGGCGGGCGCGCCTGGCCGGCTGGCTCATCACCGCCAAGACGGTATGGGACAAGAACGGCCAGGCCATGCAGTTCGTGACCTTCGAGGACGAGACCGGCCTGCTGGAGGCGACATTTTTCCCCGACGCCTATCGCCGCTTCTGCATGACCCTCGATTGGGGCCGGCCCTATCTGCTGGACGGCCGCGTGGAGGAGAACTTCGGCGCGGCCACGCTTACCGTGGAGGAGGCGCGGGGGGTGGGGTGAGAGTGTTGGCGCCTTGCGCCATTACCGACTACACCCGGGCAGCGCCCCAAGGCCGTTTATGTTGCGCTCCCGATTCGGGGCGGCGTCGCGGTAGTAGCGGGCTGGTGTTTGGCTGCGATGTCGACCAATGCGAAAGGCCTCCGTCCGCGCCGGGCGGGGGCTGTTTAATCTGGGTATCAACGGGTTTTGCCGGGGCCGGGAAGCGCCCGCAGGGTCCCGGCCTGTCCGGAGGCGGAGCCCACCTTGAACTGGTCCATCTGGGCGTGCAGATCCTGGGCGGCGTCAGCCATGCTTTCGGCGGCGCTGGCGGCCTCCTCCACAAGGGCCGCGTTTTGCTGCACGGCCTCGTCCATAAGGGACACGGCCTTGTTTATCTCATCGATGCCGGTGGCCTGCTCCTGGCTGGCTGCGGTGATTTCGCCCACGGTGTCGGTCACATTCTGGACGTTGACGATGATTTCGCCCAGCAGCCGCCCACTCTCGGCAACCAAAGTGTTGCCCTGTTGGACCGCGGCCACGCTTTCATTGATCAGCGCCTGTATCTCCTTGGCGGCGATCGCGCTGCGGCCGGCCAGGTTGCGCACTTCGCCCGCCACCACCGCGAACCCGCGTCCCACCTCTCCGGCTCGGGCCGCCTCCACCGCCGCATTCAAGGCCAGCAGGTTGGTCTGGAAGGCGATTTCGTTGACTACGTTGATGATGTCGGCGATTTTCTTGCTGGATTGGGTGGCTGCTTGCATGGCTTGCATCGTACGGTCCACGACCGCCCCGCCTTCCTTGGCCATGTTGGCTGTCTTTTTGGCCAGGTCGTTGGCCTGGGCGGAGTTGGCGGCGTTTTGCTTGACCGAGCTGGTCATCTGCTCCAGGGCGCTGGCGGTTTCCTCGATGGCGGAGGCCTGCTGCTGGGTGCGTTCGGACAAGTCCTGGTTGCCCTGGCTGATTTCTCCCGCGGCGCTGGAGACTGTCTCGGCGGTCTCCTTGACTTGGCTTACGGTGACGGCCAGGTTGGCCACCATCTCCCGGATGACGCCATAAATGCTCTTGGCGGGCCTTGAATCGTCCATTTCCATCGAGAGATCGCCTCGGGACACCGCGGTGGCCACCGCCATGACCTCCCAGGATTCTCCTCCGAGCTGGCCCGTCATGCTGCGGATCAGGACGGAGCTGACCAAAAGCGCCGCCGCCAGCGCCAGACCGGTAATGATCAAGTATATCCAGAAGGACAGGCTGGCACCGCGTTCCAGGCCAGCGGCGGTGGCGGTAATGTCCTCGCTGATGCGGCCCTCCACATCCTTGAGCAAGTCGATCTTCCTGGTGATGGTCTCAAACCAATGGCGGGCCTGAATATCGAAGGAGCCTTCCTGGGACGAGCCCTTGCTGAAGGCGATATCACGCATGCGCTTAACCTCGGCCACGGCGGGGTCGTTCATCTTTTGACGATAAAAGGCCACTTCCGCCGAGGGTGCGAAAGACTGGAACAGGGAGAAGTAGGTCTCCTGCGAGGCCACCACCGCACTGAAGTAATTGAAAATTCCTGGCCCGAAGCGGCCGGCGGCGAAGGTATTGTTGAGAACGGCGCGTTCGATGCCCGTCCGTTCCTTGCCTTGTAGAAAGCTGGCGTAAGCCAGGCCCAGGCGCATGAGTTCAGGGTCGCTGGCGAGCTTGGTTATTTCATTTACCACGTCCAACAGCGCGGCGTTCATCTCGGTGTAGAAATCTATGGCCTCCTTGGTCTCGATCTTCAAGCGGTCTACGGCCTGGCGTTGGGCGGCCAGGCGATCGCCGAAATCCATGGCCTTACGCAGCCGGCTAGCGAACTCCTCGCTCCACCTTTCCGCTTTGATACCCTGCCGATACTCGCGTAAGGCGGTCAGCCGCTCATCGCTGCTATTTCTTTGAACCGCCAGTTCGGACGTGAACTGCGCACCTTTGCTGCCCAGGAACCCCGCGGTCAGGCCTCGTTCCTTCTGGATTTCGTGGACCAGATTGCTGCTGCGTACCCCCAGGCCGGACATGAGGGCCAGCGCCTTCATTTCTCGTGACAGCTGGTATTTTTCAACCACGCCTTGCCAGCTGAACCAAACCAGGCCCAGCAGGGGTACGGCCAAGACCAGCAGAATCTTGTTCCTGAAACGCATGCGTTCGAGCAAGCCCATGGTGATCATCACTCCGCGTTCGAATACACGATCAATTCGGTATGTTTCCTAAAGTGTGCAGGCTTTGGCTAGCTTGGCATAGTAAAAAAGACCTGAAGCAAGGAAAAAATATTGGCCTTGGATGGCGGGCAACTGAGAAGGTTCCAAAGCCGATCCTCTCATGCCAAATATGCGATCAAAGCCATCCATGACTTTTATCGCCGATCGGCAGGGCCAAGGCGTGGTTCGACTCCGCAAAGCAAGCCTTTTGGGGACCCCCGGTTTTGCCCGGCCTCGCGAGCGCTTGGGCGCTCGGCGAGCCATCCCCCCGTGGTCCTCAGCCAACTTGTTGGCTGGGATGGATCCACGGCCCGCATACCGATTAGCGCTCAAACTACTCGTTGGAACGCCGATTGGTGTTAACGGGCGACCGGACTCCGGCGATGAGGACACAAGCCCTGACCAGATCCAAGTCTATCGCCTCTACGCCAGGGGCCGGTTGCATCACGCCTGTTCCGCCGGCAATACCGGGTGGCGGGGCAAGGCTCAGATGAAAGGCAGCCCTGGCCCGGCCTCGGCACGCTGACCTCGCGTTTCAACTTTGTAGGCAGGTTGTCCGCGACCACTTCCAAGCCTTTTCTCTGGCGCTGGCCGTCTTCGGCCTAGCCGGGGCATAGGCCGGCCGGGGGTGACCGGGTGTGGAGCTGCTGCCGCCATGCGCCACTTCGGTTAGGTCCAATTTCTCTTCGGCGCTTGACGTTGTATCATCGACCTTTTAGAGAGCTTTTGCCGTTGAATTACCTAAAACCAGTGCTGATAATAGATGTAGCTGCCTGTTCGTGTGGACCGTCTGCTCCAGGCCCGGCCTGCAAGGGAAACAAGAGTCTGGGGTCGCGTAGGCATCCACAAATTGGGTCGAGGTTTTTCCCATCAAAGGCTGGAGGAGGGTTTGCCGCCAAGGTTCATCAAGGTCGTTGCTTGTCTTTTGCTGTGCCTGGGGCTGGCCGCCTGCGCGACGGCCGACAGATACAGCTACCAGAGCATCAAGCAGGAGTTGGGCTCCCCCGCCCAGGCGGCTTCGCTGGAGGCCGCCGCGCCAAAGCCCATGGCCGCCTCCGCGCTTGACCATCCCCTCGACCTACAGGCGGCCATAAGGCTGGCGTTGGCGCAGAATCCCGATCAGGAGATGGCCCTCATGCGCATCCGGCAGTCGGAGGCCATGCTGGACCAGGCCTTGGCGGCTTTCCTGCCCATGCTTTCGGTCTACACCGAATTCGCCCGGGGGGATGTGCCTTCGGGTTATTTGTTCAAGACCATCGACCAGCGCCTGCTGCCGCCCTACACCAACTTTAACGATCCCGGCACCTTCCAGAACTGGGAGTCCGGCCTGCGGGCGCGCTGGAACCTCTTCCGGGGCGGCCAGGATTACCTGCGCCGTCAGATGGCCGCCCTGGGGGTGGACATAAGCCGGCTGGACCGTCAGGTCATGGAGAATTCCCTGGTGGCCTCGGTCATCAAGGGCTTCTACAACTGCCTGGCGGCGGCGGATTTCGAGGATATTGCGCAGAAGGCGGTGGAGAGCGTTCAGGTTCAGGTACGGCTGGCCGGGGTGCGTTTCAAAGGCGGAGGCGCGCTGAAGTCGGATGTGCTGAGCCTGCAGGTGCGCCTGGCCCAGGCCCAGGAAGACTTGGTGCGCGCCCGCAACAACCATCTCTTGGCTCTGGCCGCCTTGGCCAACCTCCTCGGGGCAGACCCGGACGCCAAGCTGGCGCTGGCTAAATCCGAGGGCCTGCGGGTGGAGGTGCCGCCGGTTTACTCCCAGGGAGTGATCCTGGCCCTGGAGCGTCGGCCGGAGCTCAAGAAGGTCCGCCAGCAGGTGGTCAGCGCGCGCATGGCTCTGGACGCCGCCCGCGCCGAATATCTGCCCCGCCTGGACGCCCAGGCCACCTATTACTGGGACGACCCCCAGGCCCAGTATTCGGACTCGCGCACCAACTACACCTACGGCCTGCTGCTCAACTGGGACCTGTTCACCGGACTTTCCACGGTCAAGGAGGGCGAGAAGGCGCGCGCCGCCTTGGGCGAGATGCTGGCTGCCGACCGCAAGACCACCCAGAACATCCAGCTGGACGTGAAGGCCGCCTACCTGGGCCTGGCCGAGTCCCTGGCCCGCCTGGAGGTGAGCCGGGCGGCGGTGGCCCAGGCCGAGGAGGCCCGCAAGCTGGTGGGCAGGCAATACGAGGGCGGTGCGGCGGACGTTACCCGTCTGCTGGACGCTGAACTGAACATGAACTCCGCGCGGGTGCGGGCGGCGGCCGCCGGATACGACACTCAAAAGGCCCGGGCCGACATCGCCCGCGCGCTGGGGCAGTGGGCCGAGTCGGCCGCCAAGGAGCCGGGACGCCATGAGTAGCCAAGGATCGGCGGGCAAGAGCCTACGTTTACTCTATGTGGCCGGGGGTCTGCTGGCCCTGGTGCTCATCGTGCTCTACAGCGCTGGCGTGTTCAGCACCGGCAAGATCAGTCCCAGCGATCAGGTCTCCGCCGCCGGCTCCGCGCCTCCCGGAGGCGAGCCCCTGCGGGCCGAGCTGGTACAAGTGCCGGAGTTCTACGAGGCCGTGGGCACGGTGCGGCCGGTGAGCGAGACCACGGTGGAGGCCCAGGTGCCGGGGCGGGTGCTCAAGGTGCAGGCCAAGGCCGGCCAGGCTGTGGCCAAGGGCCAGCTCCTGGTGCAGTTGGATGACCAACAGTTCCAGGCCAGGGTGGCCCAGGCCCGCCAGGGATTGGCTGCCGCCCGGGCCAACTTCGACCGCGCCAGCGCCGATTACGAGCGCGTCAAGAAGTTCGTCCAGGCCGAGGCGGCCACGCCCCAGAACCTGGAGCAGGCCAAGGCCGGCTTCCTCGGCGCTGAGGCCGGCCTGCGCCAGGCCCAGCAACAGGTGCAGGAGGCGGAGGTGGCCCTGGGCTATACCCGCCTGCTGGCCCCGGAGAGCGGCCAGGTGGTGCGCAGGCTGGCCGAACCCGGGGACCTGGCCATGCCCGGCAAACCACTGCTCTCCCTGCAAACCGTGGGCGGTAATCGCCTTGAGGCCCTTGTGCGCGAGGGGCTTATCGCCAAGATCAAGAGGGGCGACCATGTACAGGTCGATATCCCCTCCCTCGGCCGCCGCGTGAACGGCACCGTGGAGGAGGTGGTGCCCGCCGCCGATCCGGCCACCCGCAGCTTTCTGGTCAAGGTGGGGTTGCAGCCGGTGCCGGAATTGTATTCCGGCATGTTCGGCCGAATCCTGGTGCCTATCAAAACCAGACCGGCGGTGCTCATCCCCCGCCAGGCCCTGCGCCGGGTGGGCCAACTGGAGTTGGTCCGGGTGAAGTCCGCCGATGGCTGGCAGAGCATCTACGTAACCAGCGGCCAGACGGTGGACGGTCGGGTGGAGATACTTTCGGGCTTGAAGGGCGGCGAGACCCTGGCTGGAGGCGCGGGCGATGAGTCCTAACCGGCCTCCCGCCGAGCCGTCCCGGGGTTGGGTGGCGCGGGTGGTGGAGACTTTCCTCTCCGCCCGCTATTCCATCCTCTTCATGATCCTGGCCTCCATGCTGGGCTTCTGGGCCGTGCAGGCCACTCCCCGCGAGGAGGAGCCCCAGATCGTGGTGCCCATGGCCGACGTCATGGTGCAGGCCCCCGGAGCCAGTGCCGAGGAGGTGGAGAAGCTGGTGGCCACCCCCCTGGAGCGCCTGCTCTGGCAGATCGACGGGGTGGAACATGTTTATTCCATGAGCCGTCCAGGCATGGCCATGGTCACGGTGCGCTTCTTCGTGGGCCAGGATCGCGAACGCTCCCTGGTCAAGCTGCACAACAAGATCTCCATGAACATCGACCAGGCCCCGGCCCTGGCGCGGGGCTGGGTCGTCAAGCCCATGGAGATCGACGACGTTCCCATAGTCAATCTGACGCTTTATTCTGACCGTTATGACGACCATGCCCTCAGACGCATCGCCGAAGAAGTGCAGGCCCGCCTGGCCGAGGTGCCCGACACCTCGCGAACCTTCGTGGTGGGCGGGCGCAAGCGCGAGGTGCGGGTGGAACTGGACCCGGGTCGCCTGGCCGGGGTGAGCTTGAGCCCGCTGGCGGTGCGCATGGCCCTCATGGGTGCGGACCAATCGGTGCAAGCCGGCAGTGTGAACCAGGCCGACAGGGCGATCACGGTCACCGGCGACGGCTTTTTGGGCTCGGCCAGGGAAGTGGGCGAGTTGGTTGTGGGCGTGCACCAGGGCCGTCCGGTCTATCTGCGCGACGTGGCCGAGATCATCGACGGCCCCGAGGAGGCCCGGAGCTTCACCCGCCTCAGCCACTCCCTGCGTTATCGGCAGGACCACGGTTTGAAGGATCCCGAGGACGGCTGCCCTGCCGTGACCCTGGCCTTGGCCAAGAAAAAGGGCACCAACGCCGTCACCGTGGCCGACAACGTCCTGGCCAGGCTCGACGAGATCAAGCGCGATATCATCCCCCAAGGGGTGGAGGTGGCGGTAACCCGCAACAACGGCCGCACCGCCCAGGACAAGTCCGACGAGCTGATCCACGAGTTGGTCTTCGCGGTGTTGACTGTGGTGGTGCTCATGGCCATGACCTTGGGCTGGCGAGAGGCCCTGATCGTGGCCCTGTCGGTACCGCTCTCCTTCGCCCTGGCATTGTTCGTCAATCACCTCCTGGGCTACACCGTCAACCGGGTGACCATGTTCGCCCTAATACTCTCCCTGGGCTTGGTGGTGGACGACCCCATCATCAATGTCGACAACATCCAGCGCCACATCCTCATGGGTCGGGAAAGGCCGGCCCGGGCCACCCTGGCCGCGGTGTCGGAGGTGCTGCCGCCGGTGATCATGTCCACCCTGGCCATCGTGGTGGCTTTCCTGCCCTTGTTCTTCATCACCGGCATGATGGGTCCCTACATGGCCCCCATGGCGGCCAACGTGCCACTCACCGTGGGCTTCTCTCTGGTCTGCTCTCTCACGGTGGTGCCTTGGCTCTGCTACTTGCTGCTCAAAAACTTGGCTCCCAAGGAAGGGCAGGCCGGAGGGGCGGCCGAGCACGATCCCACCCCGCGTTGGATCAAACGCGGCTACCGGCGCGTGGTGGAACCCTTCATGGATTCCCGCTGGCGGCGCTGGGCCATGGCCGGAGCCATCGTCTTGGGACTGGTGGGCTGTGTAGGGCTGGTGGCGGGACGCCAGGTGCCGGTGAAAATGCTGCCTTTCGACAATAAAAGCGAACTGCAGCTGGTAATCGACATGCCGGCGGGAACGACCCTGGAGGCCACGGATCGGGCGGTGCGGGACTTCGAGCGCCACCTGGCCCAGACGCCGGAGGTCACGGAGATTGTTTCCTTCACCGGCCTGACCTCGCCCATGGACTTCAACGGCCTGGTGCGACACTACTACCTGCGCGCAAGCAGCAACCTGGCCGACATCCGGGTGAACCTTGTCGCCAAGGACAAGCGCCAGCAACAGAGCCACGAGATTGCCTTGCGGCTGCGCGACGACCTGACCGCAGTGGCCGCCCGGCACGGCGCCAAGCTCAAGATCGTTGAGGTGGCCCCTGGGCCGCCGGTGCTTTCGACCCTGGTGGCCGAGGTATACGGCCCTCCCGACCTGGCCTATGGCCAGATGATCGAGGCCGCCGCCCGGCTGCGCGGGGTCATGGCCGCTCAGCCGCTTCTGGTCGACCTGGACGACTCCAGCGAGGCCGGCCGCGAACGCCTGGATTTCAGGCTGGACAAGGAGAAGGCCGCCCTGCACGGGGTTTCCACCCAGGCGGCGCTGGCCTCCCTGCGTCTGGCCGTAAGCGGCGATGAGCCGGCAAGCTTGCACGCTCCGGGCGAGCGTCAGGCCCTGCCCATCCATCTGACCCTGCCCCGCCAACGGCGATCCAGCGCGGCAGCCCTCGGCCAACTGCCGATGCAGACAGCCAGCGGCGGCACCGTACCCCTGGCTGAGCTAGGCCGGTTCGAGAACCGGCCCGAGGACCAGCCCATTTACCACAAGGACTTGAAGCGGGTGGTTTTCGTCTACGCCGAGCTGGCCGGGCGCGCTCCCGCCGAGGCGGTGTTGGACCTTGAGAGCGAGTTGAAGCAAAAGCCACTGCCGCATGGCTCCTGGGTGGACTGGGTGGGAGAGGGCGAGTGGCAGATAACCGTGACCGTGTTCCGCGATTTGGGCCTGGCTTTCGGCGCCGCCTTGGTGGGCATATACATCCTCTTGGTGGTGCAGACCAACTCGTTTCTCATGCCGCTGCTCTTGATGCTGGCCATTCCGCTCACCATCCTGGGCATCGCGCCGGGCTTTTGGCTGCTGGGGCTGGTGGGCGCCCATCCGGTAGGCGGCTATCCCAACCCGGTCTTCTTCACCGCCACCAGCATGATCGGCATGATCGCCCTGGGAGGCATCGTCATCCGCAACTCGGTGGTGCTTATCGATTTCGTGCACGAGGCGGTGGGCCAGGGACTGAGTCTACGCGAGGCCTTGTTGGAAAGCGGGGCCGTGCGCTTCCGCCCCATAGTGCTGACGGCCCTGGCCGCGGCGGTGGGTGCGTGGCCCATCACCCTGGACCCCATTTTCTCCGGCCTGGCTTGGGCGCTGATCTTCGGGCTCTTCGCCTCCACGGCCTTCACCCTGGTGGTCATACCCGTAAGCTACTACGCGTTTTACAACAAGCGAAAGAGCGCTTGATACCGATCAGCGTCCAAACAAATAGTTTGAACGCTAATTGGTATGCGGGCCATGGATCCACCCCAACCAACAAGTTGGCTGGGGACCCCGGGGGATCCACCCCAGCCAACAAGTTGGCTGGGGACCCCGGGGGATGGCCCGCCAAGCGCGTAGGCGATCGCGAGGCAGGGCAACACCGGGGGTCCCCACAAAGCTTGCTTGGTGGGTTCGAACCACGCTGTTGCCCTGCCCGGGCGCAACAAGGCGGGGGCCGGGGAATCAAGACAAGACGAAATCACGCAGGACCTTCGCGCCGGTGCCCAGCTGGGCCAAAGCCATCAACACCAGAAGCAGGTTGTTGGCGCCGTGGACCAGGGGCAGGACGCTGCGCTTGGCCTTGCGCTTGTCCATGATGTAACCCGAGACGTAGCCGAAGACGATAAAGGGGATCATGAGCAAGGCTATCTGGTAGTGGGCGCCGGTGATGAAAACGATGTTCCACTGCCACCAAGCCAGAAGCAGGCCCAAGCCCAGACCGGGCATCCAGATCACCATGGCCAGCGTACCCAGCAGAACGTGGCGCTTCCAGGCGAACACGCTTTTACGGCCCAATTTGGTGGCGGCGAACCGCTTATAGCCGAGATGGAAGGCATACAGGGACAACAGCAGCGCGGAGAATTGCAAGAAAGGGTGAGAAAACATCATGGAGAGGGCTCCTTATTTTTCCCGGCCGTTGGTCGGCGCCAAGCGACCGCTAAATTACCAAGGTTCAAGCGCTCAGCCAGAGGGCATCGACGATCATGCAGGTTAAAAAGAGTAGCAAGGAGGCGTTGACCAGGCGCAATCCCAGCTGGCTCCGACCGAGGGTCAACATTCCGCCCAAAAACAACCCCACGGCCAAGACAGCTAGGAAAAACTTGGCCAGGGGCGTCCCCACCAGATCGAAGATGGAGACCATGGTCATCGCCGCGCAGTAGCAGGCCAGCCAGGCCATCAACGGCGCGTGACCCCGCCTCTCGGTCCGGGCCAGTCCCGCCAAGGGTATGCCCGCCCTGCGGTAATCCTCCGGATGAAGCCTGGCCAGAAACGCAAAGTGCGGAACCTGCCAAAGATAGAATAAGACAGCCACCAGGACGACGCGGAAGTCCACCCAAGGGCCTCCCGCCGCCAGCCAGCCCAGCACCGGAGGGAGGGCCCCGGCCACTCCGCCCAGCAGCAGCGCGAAGGAAGTGAGGCCCTTAAGCGGAGTGTAGAGGACATTGTAGAGAACTATCACCGTCAGTCCAAGTACGACCGGCCTGGGGCCCCCTTGTGACCAGAGCAAGGCCAGGCCCGAACCGACAAAGGCCAGGGCCAGGGCCAGAACCTGGGCCAGGCCCATGCGTCGGGCAGGCAGGGGGCGAAGGCGGGTCCGCGTCATGGCCCCATCGCGACGGCGCTCCTGGGCCTGGTTCAGGGCCGAGCAGCCTGCGGCCAGCAGGAAGGCTCCACCGGCGGTCAGGAGCATTCCCCAGTCGGGCCGGGCCCGCCAGAGCAGATGGCCGGCCACGGCTCCGGCTGCGGCCAACAGGCAGAGCTTCACACGCGTAAGTCTGGCCAGGTCGGCGATCAATGGGAGTGCTTCTCGTGGCCCAGGGACATAAGGTAGCCCACCAGGGCTTCCTTCTGCTCCGGCGTTAGGTCGGGGTAGGTAGGCATGACCGGGTCGAAGCCCTTGGCGGGGCGCTTGCCGGGGTTGGCCAGGACCTCCTTGACGAAGTCGGCGTCGACCAAGACCTCCACCTCTCGCCCCTGGTCGATCACCGTGGTCTTTTCGCCGAAGAGCCCCTTGAAGCTGGGGCCTACCAGGATGCTGCCGTCGGTGGAGTGGCAGCCCAAGCAGCCCTGCTCCTCGGCCAACTTGGCCCCGTCCAGCGGTTTGCCGGGCTGGCGCCCCAGCAGGAAGTCGACCATGGCTTGCAACTCCTCCGGAGGAATTTGTCCCCGGTAGGAAGGCATGCTGGGCTCGAAGCCCTTGACCCTCCCGCCCTTGTCGCCGACGATGGCGGCCTTGAGGTATGCCTCGTCTATGGCGACTTGGCGTTCCCGGCCGTCGGTCTCCACCAGGGTTGCCTGGCGGCCGGGGAGGTCCTTCAGGCTGGGGCCAACCAGTTTGCTTCCGTCCAAGGCGTGGCAGCCCAGGCAGTCATGCTTCTCCAGGAGAGCCTTGCCGTCACGGCCCTGGCCTTGGGCTAGCCATGACTCGAACTCCTCGGGACTGACGGCGTGCACGCGCGAGAGCATCTTGGCGTGCTCCAGGCCGCAGTAGACCGTGCAATAAATCTCGTAGTCACCGGGTCGGTCGGCTTGCAGCCAGGCGTAAGTGGTCATCCCCGGAACCGCGTCTATCTTTACGCGGAAGGCTGGAACGTAGAAGCCGTGGATCACGTCCTTGGAGGTGATGGCCAACTTGACCGGCTTGCCCAGGGGCACCACCAGGATCGGGCCCGTGCGGCCGTCGGCATATTCGAAGGACCAAGACCACATCCGCCCCACGACCTTGACCTCCATGGCGTCCTCGGGAATTCCCCGCAAGGCGCGGAAGCTCTGCCAACCGTAGTAAAACATGGCAAGGACCAGGAGAGTTGGCACCGCGGTCCAGATTATCTCGGCCAGGGTGTTGTGGTCGAAGTCGGCGGGGACCGGATGGCGCTTGTGGTTGTAGCGAATGACGAAATAGATGGTGGCCAGGGCGATCAGAAACAGGATCACGGCCGATGTGCCGAAGATGAAGTAAAAGGTGCGGTCCACGCTCTGGACCACGTTGACCGCCTGGCCGTTCATGACCGCACCTGGAGCCGGAAGGCTACGTCGAAGAAGGTCAGGCCGATGAATATGGCCAGCACCACGCAGGCCAGGAACAGAAGCCACTTGAGCAGCGCGTGCTCGTATTTCATGTGCATGAAAAAGAAGATGACCAAAAGGGCCTTGGTGGTGGCGATGCTCAGGGCCGCCAGGATGTTATAGAAACCGAGGTCGATCCGGGCCACGGCGATGGTGATTGCGGTCAGGCAGACCAGCGTCGCCCAAACCGTCGCCAGCAGGCGGTCACTCAAAATATGCGGGGCATGCCGCTTATCCAATTCGGCCATCCAGGGCTCCGCTCCTGATCAGGTGATCAGGTAAAAAAGCGGGAACAGAAATATCCAGATCAGGTCGACCAGGTGCCAATACAGGCCGGAGTTCTCCAAAATGACAAAGTCTTCCTGGCGCACCCGGCCCCGGCGCACCAGAATCATGACAAAGCTCAGAATCCCCACCCCCAGCAGCACGTGTATGCCGTGCAGGCCGGTCATGGCGAAATAGAGGCTGTAGAAGATTTCCTCGCCTTGGGGCAGGGCGCGCAGGTGCTCCGAGCCAGGAAAGATGCCGTGTTCGAACTTTGCCCACCACTCGATGGCCTTGTTGGCCAGAAAGCCCAAGGCCATCAGCACGGTCAAGGCCAACAAGCCCAGGCAGCGCCCCCGGCGACCCAGCTGCAATGCGGTGATGGACATGGCCATGAAGAAGCTGCTGGTGATCAGGATTATGGTGTTCGCACCACCCAGAAAGGTGTCCAGGTTCCTGGCCGCGTGGTGGAAATCCAGATGGTAACGGTGCAGATAGGCCGAGTAGAGCAGAAACAACCCGCCGAAAAGTACCACCTCCGTAAATAGGAAGAGCCACATGCCCAGCTTGGCCCCGGCGTAATCCTTGTGGGCCTCAATCATGGCGGGGGTCCGGCGCGAAGTCGTAGGGTCCCTTTTCCACCTCGGGGATTTCAGCGAAGTTTCCGCTGGGCGGCGGCGAGGGCAGGGTCCACTCCAGGGTGGCGGCGCCCCAAGGATTGGGGCCGGCGGCAGCGCCGCGTCTGACGCCGGCATACAGGTTGTAGAACATCAAGGCGAGACCCATGGCCAAAATCCAGGACCCCACGGTGGAGATAAGCTGGCCTTGGGCGAACTGGGCCGGGTAATCGTAGTAGCGCCTGGGCATGCCCATCAGGCCCAGAATGAACATGGGGAAGTAGAGCACGTTCATGCCCAGCAGAATGATCCAGAAGGCGGCCGCGGCGGTTCTGCGATTGTACATGCGGCCGAAGATCTTGGGGAACCAGAAATGCATGGCCGCGAACATGCCCAGACCGGTTCCCCCGAAGATCACGTAATGGAAGTGGGCGACGATGAAGTAGGTGTCGTGCACGTGAATGTCAGCGCCGGCGGCGCCCTGGATCAGGCCCGTGAGCCCACCCACCGAAAACATCCAAATGAAGCCCAGGGTGAACAGCAGCGGCGGTTCGACGATTATGGAGCCCTTGTAGAGGGTGGAGAGCCAATTGAAAATTTTGATGGCCGAGGGCACGGCCACGATGAAGGTCAAAAACGAAAAGACCAGCACCGCCAGGTCGCTCATGCCGCTGGTGAACATGTGGTGGGCCCAGACCAGCGAGCCCACGGAGGCGATGGTCAGGCTGGAAAAGGCGATCATGTTGTAGCCGAAGATGCGCTTGCGAGCGAAGACGGGAATGATGTCGGAGATCACGCCCATGGCGGGAAGGATCATGATGTAGACCGCCGGATGGGAATATATCCAGAACAAGTGCTGGTAGAGCAGGGGGTCGCCTCCGCGCCCGGGGTCGAAGAGCCCCAGGTTGAGCACCCGCTCGGCGAAGACCAGGAGCACCGTGATGCCCAGGATGGGGGTGGCCAGCACCTGGACCCAGGCTGTGGCGTAAAGAGACCACACAAAGAGGGAAAGCCGACGCCAGGTCATGCCTGGGGCGCGCAGCTGGTGGATGGTGGTGATGAAATTGAGACCGGTGAGGATAGAGGAAAAGCCCAGGATGAAGACCGCCATCACCGCCACCGAGACGTTGGTGGTGGTGCGTTCGCTGAAGGGAACGTAGAAGGTCCAGCCGGTGTCCGGCGCGCCCGAGCCGGTGAAGATGGAGACCAGGGCCACCACCGCCCCCGTGAGATAGAGCCACCAGGAAAAGAGGTTCAGGCGGGGAAACGAGACATCCTCGGCCCCGATATGCAAGGGCAGAAGGATGTTGCCGAAGGAAGCGGGGATGCTGGGTATGACCACCAGGAAGATCATGATCACCCCGTGCACTGTGAAGACGGCATTGTAGGTCTGGGGGGCGAGCAGGTCGTTGCCAGGGGTAATGAGCTTCAAGCGCATGATCAGGCCCAGCGCCACCCCGGCCGCGAACAGGGTCAGGATGCAGGCCAGGTACAGGAGTCCGATGCGCTTGTGGTCGGTGCTGAAGATCCAGGAACGCAGCCCACCCGCGTCCTGGGGCGAGGAAAGGAACCCCCGGGGGCTGGCCCCGGCCTTGATGCCTGTAAGGCTCATTTATCGCGCCGCTCCTCTTTGGCCGCCTGCCGGCGCCGGCGCCTGCGGGCTCCGGCCAGCAGGAAGGCCACGAAGAGCAGGATGGCGAAGATGACTCCGATTCCCGCCACCCGCATCAGGTTGAAGACATAGCGTTGACCTTGGGGATCGTAGGAGTAGCAGAAGGCCAGGGCGCGGGTCACCGACAGCCCGGGCTTTTCGCCGGCGGCCTCGGTGGCGGCCATGGCGATATCAAAGGCCAAAGGGCTGCCGCCGTAAAGATAGCGGGTGATCTTGCCCGTGGGCGAGACTGCCACCAGCACCACCGGGTGCCGGAACATGTCGCCATCGCGCTGGAAATAGAATCCGATGGCGTTCATGAGCCGGCTGATGTTTTGCGCGTCTCCGGTAAGGAATAGCCACTGCTCGGGCGGAAATTTGCCAGCCATGGCCGTGGTGAAATCGCGGTGCTTTCTCCGGGCCAGCCCAGGGGTCTCCCTCTCGTCGAAACTTACGGTGATAACTTGGTAATCCCGTCCCGGTGTCAACGCCACCTGGGGCAGGACCTGGCTAAGCCAGCCCAGCAACAGGTTGCAGGCGGTGGGGCAGGCATAGTAAACGGGCACCAGGATGGTGGGCATGGTTATGCGCTCGCGCAGATTGACCGTACGACCCATCTCATCGCGCAAAACAATGTCCGCCGGGATGTATTGGCCCAGGCGCTCCTGTACACCGACGGCGGGGGGCTGGTCGGGGAGGGACTCCCGCGCCAGCGCCGGGGCAGGCCAGCACAGGCACAAAAGCAAGATCAACGCTGGAAATTCCCGGAGATGCATCAGAACTTGGAAATCAGCTCGGCCAGGGCGGTGATGTCCTCTTCTGAAAGTTGGGCGGCCTGCGCCTCCATGATGGCCTTTTTTTCACCGGCCATGGTCTTGGCCTTGTAGCCGCGCAGGGCCTTGGCCACCTCTTCGGCGGGCATGCCCTTCAGGGGCTTGCCTACGCCCAATGCCTTTTTGCTGCCGTCGGCGCCATGGCAGCCACTGCATTTGGCGTATAGCGACTTGGCATCGGCGGCTTGTCCCAGGGAGCTGAAGGCCGCGGCGACAAAAACAGCAATACAGAGCACCCAAGTCAGCTTCCTCATGGCAACTCCTTTTGTCCTGGATGGGGCGATAGGGAATCACATTTAGTATGAACCCAAACGCCGGTTGTTTTAATTCTGAGGCAAAACATGGTTCTGCGGCAAGTGGAGAGGACTCGTCGAAACGATATTTCGCGTGGCGCAGTTGGGGGGAAGCCCTGGCGGGCTGGCCGCGCCGGCTTGGCCGTGCGGCAAGATGCCCAGGTCCAGGCGGCGTCGGCAGGTTCACCCAGGGGCGGCCCATTTTTTGGCTATAAGCTCTCGTTGCGCGTTAAACTGACGGCAAGGAGAAACGATGCCCCAGAGCACGCCGTTGTACGATTGGCATCTGGCCCGAGAGGGGCGGCTGGTTGATTTCGCCGGGTGGTCCCTGCCCGTGAATTACGGCGCGGGCATTATCGCCGAGCACCTGGCCTGCCGCGCCTCCGCCGCGCTCTTCGACGTCAGCCACATGGGCCGCTTCCTGGCGCGCGGGCCGGGAGCCCTGAATCTGCTGCGAGCCGCCCTGACCAACGACGCCGCGCTGCTTGCTCCAGGCCAGTCGCAATACACCCTGCTCAGCGACGACCAAGGCCAACCCCTGGACGACGCCTATCTGTACCAATTGGGGCCAGAAGAATATCTGCTGGTGGTCAATGCCGCCAACCGCCAGGCGGACTGGGCCCGCTTGCGCGGGTTCCATGGCCCTGGGGCGGAGCTTGTGGATCAAAGCGCGGAGACCGCCATGCTGGCGCTGCAAGGTCCGGCCAGCCAGGATATCCTGGCTGGGCTGCTGGCAGGGCCTCTGCCGCCGCCAGAGCGGGGACGATGCGCCCCGGGTTCCTGGCGGGGGAGAGCCCTACTCATCACCCGCAGCGGCTACACCGGCGAACCTTTGAGCTTCGAGCTGGTTGTGCCGGCGGATTTGGCCGTCGACTTGGCCGATGCGCTGCTGGCCGCCGGGGCGAGCGCGGGGCTCGTGCCCGCCGGTTTGGGGGCGCGCGACACCCTGCGCCTGGAGGCCGGCCTGCCCCTATACGGCCACGAGCTTAGGCCAGACCGGCCCTTGCTTTCCCTGCCCTTGGCCAGGCGGGCGGTCTTTTTGGGCCTGGAGCGTGGCGGCTTTGCCGGGCGGGCGGCCTTGGAAGCGCAAGCAGCCGAGTTGGCCGCCGACCAGGCCGGGCAGGCCCGCCTGGTGCCCAGGTCAATATATGCCTTGACCGCCCTGGAGCGGGCCATGATCCGCGAGGGCTCTCCAGTCATGGCCGACGGCCGCGAGGTGGGGGCGCTCACCAGCGGTACCACGGTGCCGGCCTGGCGTTTCGCGGGGGACGCCCCCGGTCCGGAGCATTTCGCCCGCGCCATCGGCTTGGCCTACCTGGACCGCGGCCTGGGCGTGGGCCAGGAGGTGGAGGTCCTCTATCGGGGAAAGCCGGTGCGGGCCATGATCGTAAGGCGCTTCACCCGGCGCGTGGGGAACTTCCTGCGGGCCGTGGAATACTGAATAGGAGGCCACAGGTGGTTGAATACAGCGTGGCGCAGGGGATCAGGTACACCCGCGAACACGAATGGGTGCGTGTGGAGAGTGGCCTGGCGGTGGTGGGCATCACCGATTACGCGGCCAAGCAGCTGGGCGATGTCACCTACGTCGAGCTTCCACCGCTGGGCAAGCGGGTGGCTCGGATGGGCGAGATGTGCGTGGTGGAGTCGGTCAAGGCGGCGGCGGACGTCTACGCCCCCCTGGCCGGAGAAGTGACCGGGGTGAACACGGCCCTGGAGGACTCCCCCCAGCTCATCAACTCCGACCCCTACGGGTCGGGATGGCTGGTCAAGCTCGCGGACATCGACCAGGCCGGGTTGACCGAGCTCATGGACGCGGGTGAGTACCGGAGCTTCATCGCGGAGGTCTAAGCATGGACTTCATCCCCCACACCGACCAGGACCGGGCGGAGATGCTCGCGGCCATGGGGCTAGAGTCCATGGAGGAGCTCTTCGCCGCCATTCCGCCCGAACTCAGGGCTCGGAGCTGGGAGCTGCCGCCGCCCCTGGGCGAGATGCAAGTGACCGAACGCCTGACCAGGCTGGCGGCCATGAACGCCCACGGCCTGACCTGCTTTTTGGGAGCCGGATTCTACGACCACTTCATACCCGCTGCCGTGGATGCGGTGATCCGCCGCGGCGAGTTCTACACCGCCTACACCCCCTACCAGGCCGAGATGTCCCAGGGCACCCTGCAAGCCATCTACGAATATCAGAGCTGCGTCTGCCGGCTGACCGGCCTGGACGCGGCCAACGCCTCCCTTTACGACGGCGGCACCGCGTTGTTCGAGGCGGCCATGATGGCCGTGCGCAAGAGCGGTCGTCAACGGCTGGTCGTCTGCTCCAGCGTCAACCCCATCTACCGGGTGATGCTGCGCTCCTACACCGCGAACCTGAATTTGGAGCTGGTGGAGGAGGACCTGTCCGACCCCGCGCGGGCGGCGGAGTTCATCGACGAGCGATGCGCGGGGCTCATCCTGCAAAACCCCGATTTCTTCGGCCGGGTCCGCGATCACGGCGGCTGCTTCGCCCAGGCCCGGGCGGCGGGCGCGCTCAGCGTCCTGGCATGCAACCCCCTGGCCCTGGCCCTGGTCAAGACCCCGGCTGAAATGGGGGCGGACGTGGCCGTGGGCGAGGGCCAGTCCCTGGGCCTGCCGCTCTCCTTCGGCGGGCCCTACCTGGGCTACATGGCCGTGCGCGAGCCCCTGCTGCGGGCCATGCCCGGCCGGCTGGTGGGTCGCGCCCAGGACGCCCAAGGCCGCCAGGGCTATTGCCTGACCCTGCAAACCCGCGAGCAGCACATCCGCCGCGAGAAGGCCACGAGCAACATCTGCACCAACCAGGCTCTCTGCGCGGTGGCAGCCCTGGTCTACCTTAGCCTTCTGGGCAAGCAGGGGCTGATCGAGCTGGCCGAGATAAACCTGGCCAAGGCGGCCTATGCCCGTTCCAGGCTGACGGCCATTCCCGGCGTGAGCCTGGTGGACGAAGGCCCCTGGTTCAACGAATTCAGGATAGCCCTGCCCATCGACGCCAGGTTGGCGGCGAGCCGGCTCATCGACCGGGGCATCGCCGCCGGTTTCCCCCTGGGTCGCTACTATTACGACCAGCCCAACCACCTATTGGTGGCGGTCACGGAAAAGCGCACCCGGCACGAGATTGGCCTGCTGGCCGAGGCCCTGCAGGCGGTGCTGGAAGAATACCCCCTTTCTTGAGGGCAAGCGTCATGCGCAGCATATTCGAGCAGAGCAGAGCGGGACGGCGCGGGGTGGCCTTCCCCCGGCTCGAGCTTCCGGCTGAAGCCTGGGAGGTCGCGGTCCTGCCCGAGGGCCTCAGGCGGGCGGCCCCCGCCGAATTGCCCGAGGTGGCCGAAGTGGACGTTGTGCGCCACTTCACCAGGCTGTCGCGCCTTAACTTCGGCGTGGACGTGGGGACCTACCCGCTGGGCTCCTGCACCATGAAGTACAACCCCAAGTTCAGCGAAGACCTGGCCCGCCTGCCCGGCTTCGCCGGCTTGCACCCGCTACTGCCTCAGTTGCGGCGCGGCGGCCTGCTGGCCCAGGGCGCGCTGCAGGTGCTTCACGACATGGACCTCTTGCTCTGCGCCATCACCGGCATGGCCGCCTTCACCATGCAACCCCTGGCCGGGGCCCATGGCGAGCTGACCGGCATCATGCTCATGGCCGCCTATCACCGCGATCGCGGCAACGCCAAGTCCGTGGTGCTGGTGCCCGACAGCGCCCATGGCACCAATCCGGCCAGCGCGGCCATTGCCGGTTACAAGGTGGTCCCGGTGCCTTCGCGCCAGGGCGTAATGCACCCCGATGACCTGAAGCCCTTGCTGAACCAGTCGGTGGCCGGGATGATGATGACCAACCCCAACACCCTGGGGCTGTTCGAGCCTCATGTGAAGACCATCGCCGACTTGGTCCATGGCGTGGACGGGCTCATGTACTACGACGGCGCCAACCTGAACGCCATCCTGGGCCAGGTCAAGCCAGCCGACCTGGGCTTCGACATCGTGCATCTGAACCTGCACAAGACCTTCGGCACCCCCCACGGCGGTGGCGGACCGGGGTCGGGGCCGGTGGGGGTGGTGGAGAAGCTGGTGGACTTCCTGCCCGTTTCGCGGGTGGGGCGGCGGGCCGACGGCACCCTGTTTCTGGACTACGACCAGCCCAAATCCATCGGCTACATCGCGCCATTCTACGGCAACTTCGGGGTCATCCTGAAAGCCTACGCCTACATCCTGGCCCTGGGCGGACCGGGTTTGAAGCGCGTGGCCGAGCACGCCGTCTTGAACGCCAACTACCTGCGCGTGAGGCTTTCCGCGCGTTGGCCGTTGGCCGTGGACACGCCCTGCATGCACGAGGTGGTGTTGAGCGCCGCCGAGAGCGCCCAGCGCCACGGGGTCAGCGCCCTCGACGTGGCCAAGGCCCTCATCGACTTCGGCTTCCACCCGCCCACGGTCTACTTTCCGCTCATCGTCAAGGAAGCGCTCATGGTCGAGCCCACCGAGACCGAGTCCAAGGAGAACCTGGACGAGCTGGTGGCGGCCATGGAGCGCATAGCCGACCTCACCGAGAGCGACCCCGAGTCCCTGCACGCCGCACCCCGGACCACCCCTGTGGGCCGGCTCAACGAGGTGGAGGCCGCGCGCAAGCCCGACCTCTCCTATCGCGGGGCCTGCTTTGGTTAGGTGCGCGCTTGGCCGACCGAGAGGCGCGGGCGAGGCTGCGAGCCCAGGCGACGCCGGGCCTCAGCCCTTGAACCGCCTCTGGGGCAAGCCCTTGACGTTGGGCAGGCAGAAGGAATACTGGTTTTCCCCGCCGCACTCCAGGCATGAGTACCTCATGAGCACGGACCGGCATTTGAGGGCGTCCTGGATATCGGAGGTGATTTTCAGGCGGCCGCCGCAGGAACAAGCGCTGGGCACCACCAGCAGGCAGACGATGCCGGCGATATTTTCCTCAAGAATATCGAAGCCGCCGAGGCCGAGCTGAGACCATTCCTCCAGAAGCTCGCTGTAGAAACGGCGTGTGCGCTGGTTGCGCTCCCGCGCCAGGGATCGGCCGGTGACGGTCTTGAGCGTATCCTGGGCATGATGGGCGTAGGTCAGCTCGATGCTTGCCCGCGACATGAGATCATTGTCCAGAAAGCGCCTGCGCAAGGCGTTCTTGGCGAAGAACTGCACGATCCCCATGCAGCCCAGCTTGTCCAGGCTGTCGGCATCGTATACCACGCGGCCGATGGCGCTGGTCTCCCGCTCCTCTAGATACATGGTGAGGATGGCCCGGCTGACGACCGGAATCCAATTCTGGTAAACCGTGTCCGAGAGAATCCGTTCAACGAATTCGACCGCGTTTTGTTCCTCCGGTATGTCCTCCTCGTGATAGCGCCCGTGAGCGAACTTGCCCGTGTCGTGGAAGAGGCCGGCGAGCAGGGCCGGCTCCGGCTCCAGCCCCTCGGCCAGCGCTATGCGGTGGGCGATGCGGCCCACCCTGGAGCTGTGTGCCCAAAGGCTGGAGATGGGATCGCCGGCAAACTTGCGCTGGTAGGCGCTTTCCTGCTCGATCAAGGTCCGGCGCACCTCGTCGAGCACCTCGGGCGCGAGGGATTCGAGCGCGCCCAGGCCTCCGGCGAACCCAGGCGGCGGCGGAGCATCCATAGCGGCCGGACATGGCCCTGCCGGGCAGTATCCCAGCCAACGCCGGTAGTCATCTAGCGTGTTGATGTTCACGAAGGCGAGCTTCATGGAATCAGTAAAGCCTTGCCGCGCGAACCAGTCTTCATCGAGTCGGAGGGTCCTGCAGCTCCGGGCAAGAATGCCGATCCGGAAGAGATCGGCCTCGAGCGTTTCCTTGATCACGGACAGGCAGCGTTTGCTGTAGAAGGCATGCAGGAATTCGGGCCTGCCTCCCGGACAAGGGACCACGATGTCATACCCGGCCAACTCGTGGAACTGGGACCTGATCATCGCCGCATCCAGGAAGGGCATGTCCGCCGCGCAGACGAAGGCCGCTTGCTGCTTGACCCTTTTAAGCCCGCTGTAGATGCCCATGAGGGGACCGCAGCCCCGGCGCTCGTCGGCCACCAGGGGCAGGCCGAGAAAATCGTACTTCTCGGGGGTGTTGGTGACGACGAGCACTTCCTCGAACAAGGAAGAGACCACGCCGGCCGTGCGCGCGATGATCGGCGCGCCGCCTATCTGAAGCAGGGGCTTGTCCGGGCTAAGGCGCGTGCCTTGCCCTCCGGCCAGGATCAGGCAAGAGGCTGCGAGCTTTTGCGGGTGGGGTCCGGTCATCTGCGACGTTTCTCCTTACTGCCTGACAAGGCGGAGGATCGCCGGGCGCAGACCGGGATCTTCCGAATCGAGCGTGAAAGGCGAACTCCCTCGATGATGGACGCCAAAGAGGCCGCCCGCCTAGCGGCTCGACGGGTGAGCGGCAAGCGGTGGCCAAACCGCCTTGGTCCGGGGGAGACCGGACCGACGACCATCAACAGAATGCCCCAAGCAGGCGCCATAGTCGAGCCTGATGGCGCTTCGATGAAATGGCCGCCCCGGCCCCGCCGCCGCCAAGTCGGCTTTCGCCAACGAGCTGCCAGGTCTGATTTATATGACAAAACCGTGGCCGGCCGTGGCTAAGGACTCCTGGGTAAAAAAACATGATGACATGCTTTTTGCGGCGGCCTCCATGCACCGCAAGAGAGTTTAATCGTGTATCGCGTGACAACGTCATGCCAAACAAGACGTGTAGTTGTCAAACAGGTTGTGCGCAGTTTGCCAGGCTGGAGATCGGCGTTTTATGGTTCAGGTAAGCATGAGTCCTCCGGTGGTTGT
>JAJZPI010000013.1 GCA_021811275.1 Deltaproteobacteria bacterium | reverse complement strand
CTCCTATGTGGCCCCCAGTCAATATTCAGTTGTAGATCCCTTTCCTATTCGCGCCTGGTGCGCCAAGTACCGGTTCGGTACTAAAAAAGCCTTGCCACAATTTTTTTACCGTTGCTTACGCAACCAGCCGTGGTCGTGGCCAATTTGATGGTTAATCTTTCAGGCTCTCATCTGCTCTTGGCGGTATGGCCTTTGTTCCATTATCAAACGCCAAAGGATGATCGCCATTTTCCTGGCCAAGCCCACGATAGCCTTTTGGGCAATGCCAGTACGTGACAGAAGCTTTCCATAAATGGCATTGGCCCATGAATCCTTGGCCCGCCACACCCATGCTGCCTCCACCAACAGGCTCTTTAGGCGCTTCTGACCAACTGGCCTGATTTTGCCTCCCCGCTGGGATTCGCCGCTTTGCCTGACCACAGGGGCCAAGCCGAGATAGCTGGCAACCTCCTCTCCCCTGGAGAAGCGCTCTGGCCTGAACAGCTCCAAGACAAAGGTGTTGGCAACAATCGGTCCCACCCCTGGCATGCTCTTGAGACACTCAATAGTTTTGCGGTGCGCCTTGTCTTCTGCCAGCTCAGCCAAACGAGACTTCAGCATGGCCAAATTCTCTTCCAAGCTGGACAACTCGAAAAGCAGACTGTCCATGGTCCAGCGAGCGGCGCCATCCAGACCGATTTGATTTAGCGCCTTGATGGAACCGCGAGTCCACATGCCCAAACCCTTGGGCTCATCAACACCCATATACAGCAGCAGAGCCTTGATGCGTGTCTTTACCTTTCTCAGATTATCCGCCAACTGATGACGACGCCTGACCAGACCGCGCTTGGCCTCATCTGTCTCGGACGGCACCGCGATGGGATGCAACATGCCCTTGGCCACATACTCGGACAGGCGGATACAGTCCAGCCTGTCCGTCTTTACCCCACGAGTGCAAGGTCGAGGTATGCGGCTGGGAGCTGCCACGATGACCTCAAGCCCGGCACCCGACAATTCCCTTGCCAAGCGAAAACCGGTGGGGCCGGCTTCGTAGGCCACAGCGCCTATCTTTATACCAAGATCGGCCAGACTCGATATCAACTGCCCCGGACTGGCTGGGGCCACCCAAGTTAAGGCTTGCCCATCTGATCTGCGCAAGGCCACATGGTAGCTGCACTTATGGACATCAATCCCCACGTGAAACTGCTGCTGCTCTAAACCAATAATGAAGCGCCGTGCTTTTGATAGACTGTACTCTGCCATGTTGGTCCTCCTTTGAGATGGGTGGGTCGTTCAACCTCCATCGTATGACGGATGGCCAACATGGTATTTTTTTAAGATGGCCAGCTCCTCGGCTTGCTCGGCCACCCGCCGCTTCAAACGCGCATTCTCGGCGGCAAGCTCCTTTTCCAGCTCACTGCGGCCTGACTCGTAACGGGCCTTCTTGCGCCAGTCGTACAACTGGGATTCATGAAGCCCCAATTGCTGGGCCGCGCTGGCTACGCCTACCCGCTCGGCCAGACCCAGGGCTTCCACCTTGAACTCCGCCGAGTGACGCCGACGGGGCACCGGCTGTCCATTTCTCTGTTTGATCATGGATCACCTCTCCAGCGAAATTTACTCGCTTACCAAGGTGTCCGCAAAACCTGGGCAGGATCAGATCTGAAAACGCCGCATTTGTTGTCGTCTGTGCTTGCCAGGCAGTTGTCCGGGCAACCCAAGATCGGAAAGCCAATCCGACCGGCAACCGGGGCAGACGGAGGTTTCTGCGCCGCCAGCGGCCGCCCTGCGCCTGGCGGGCCTAAAGATGGCTCATCTGCCACTGACCATTGTTTTTTTCTTGCGCTTCCGATACAAGTTCACATATGTTTGGGTTGTCTGCACTTCATCATTGATTCCCCCCGATAGCCGCGCAGATGACCGCCAGAGGCGTTACTAGGCATCTACCCAAGTCAGACCGGTCAATGAGCCTGCCCCCATCATCCCACTGCGCGGCCACGGCCCGCGTCTTTAGCCCGATCGCTTATCGGCCAGCGTGGTCTTGTTCCAGCCTGCCCCACCAAGACCGGCCCCGCACCTTGCCCTCTTATGACAACCAGCCGTTCCCGGCGTGTGGTTCCCCAAGGCTCAAGCGCCGGGCTTTCCGCGTCAAACCCGCCGCTCCCGCCCACGCTGCGGGAGCCGATTCCACTCCATCGGGATGAGCGCCCCATGCCCAATCTAGCCCCACCCCAAGAGAACCAAACCCAGCTCACCGAAGGCTACGTGATCGTCTGGGCCGATGTTTCCCCGGATGGCATGCAGGCATTCATATCCGGCCAGGCCGGAAACAACGTGGATCGCTTCCAGGTGCAAAACGCCATCACCCAGGCCATTCGCGAGAGGGGGATCCGGCACGGCCTTTTCCTCACCGAGGTGCGGGAGGCCATCGACCGGCTTTGCCGCGGCGAGGAGGTCAAGAACCTGCTCATCGCCCAAGCCACCCCTCCCCAGCTCGGCCGCGACGCCCGCATCGAGGTCATGACCACCTTGAGCGACATCCGCCCCAAGGCCTTGGTGGAAGAGTACAAGATGGATTTTCGCGACCGGGGCGGCATACCGGTTGTCCGCAAGAACACGCCCATCGCCACCCTCTATCCCGAGGAGCCGGGCCTGTCCGGGCGCAACGTCCTGGGCGCGGTCCTGGTGCCGCGTCCACCCCGAATCTTGCGCCTGCGCCAGGGCAAGGGTGTCGCCATCATAAACAACGGCCGTCTGGCCGTGGCGGCCACGGGCGGCATGGTGGTGCGCGAGCAGGAGGACAAATTCGAGATCAAGGAGGTGTACATCGTTCGAGGGGATCTGGACTTCAGCGTGGGCAACATCAACTTCCCCGGCGCGGTCAAGGTGGTCGGCAAGGTCCTTCAGGGGTTCAGGGTGCAGGCATTCTCCCTTGAGGCGGAGGCCCTGGAGCCGGGCAGCCAGGTGGAGACCACCGGCTCGGTGCACATCCGCGGCGGCATCCTGGGGGCCACGGTGAAGGCTGGGGGCATGGTCTCGGCCATGTTCGTCAACCAGGCAGACATGGCCTGCGACGGCAACCTGACGGTGCACAACGAGATCGTCAACTCCAAGATCGCGTGCAACGGCAAGGTGACGGTCACCGCCGAGGGCGGGCGCATCATCACTTGCCAAATCGCGGCCATGCGCGGCGTGAAGGCCTCCAAGATCATGAGTTCGGGCGGGCCGACGGTGCTGCGTCTGGACGCCCGGCCCGAGTTCAAGGAAAACATCTTCGCCATCCAGCGCAAGGTCGAACACCTAACCGAAGAGTGCAAGAACCTCCAGGCCGGGCTGGAGGCCGACAAGAGTGAGCTTGCCTCCACCGAAAGGGAACTGCGCGAGGCCCTGGCCAAGCTGAAGGACCCCGAACAAAACGGCAACTACGACAACCTGCTGGCCCAGGCCAACATGATCGCCCCCCTCTACAAGTCGTTGAAGCAAGGCATACAGGAAGGCGAAGCCAAGCTGGCCGATAACACCTACTCGGCCGAGCGCATGAGCGACCTGCTGGCCGACCTGAAGTCCCTGCTTCCCAAGGGCAACGTCTGGCTGGATGTGCTGGCCCTGGCCGAGGCGGGCACCGAAATCCTCGGACCCAACAGCTCGCTCACCCTGGAACGCGACAGCGGCGCCTTGTCGATCCGGGAGACGGCCATAACCTGCCGTGAAACTGGCTCGGTAAGCTATGAGCTTTCCATTAATCCCCTGCGCGGAGGCGCCTGAAGCGCAAGGCGCAAAAATTAACACCAAGTGGCATTCAAAGCCATCCCTGGTTTTGAATGCTTGCCGGCCGGGCCAAAGCGTGGTTTTGCCCGGCCTCCCGGATGCTTGCGCATCCGGGAGGCCATCCCCGGGATCCCCAGCCTACTTGTTGGCTGAGGTGAGCTTTGGCCCGCATACAACTAAGCGTTCAAAGTTATCCTTTGAACGCTTAGTTGTATTAGCCAGCGCGGTGGCCAGGGCGCCCAGCTCCGGCGAACGCCATTGCATCTCATTCATTTTTTAGCGCGGGAGCCCCTGGCAGGCTCCGTTTCCGCAGGTCGAGGCCGGCGCCACCCTTGTTACCACGCTTACATGCGGTAAAATTTCTGGCCACGAAGGGAACGGCCAGCCTCATGTCCGAAGATCGAGCCATGCAATACACCGCCCGCTGGGTCTGGGACCCCCGCCAGGGGCTTTCCGAGGGCGCGTCGGTTATCCTGCGCCAGGGGAGCATCGTCGAGGTCGCGCCCCGGCCCCGCGCCGGGGTGCCCACCCTCGACCTGGAAGAGGGGCTTCTCATGCCCGGCCTGGTTAACGCCCACACCCACCTGGAGCTTTCCTTCCTGGCCGGCGCGGTTCCGCCCAGGCAGGACTTCGTGGGCTGGCTCGAACAGTTGGTCCAGGCCCGCCCCGGCCACGACAAGGACTTGGCCGCCCGCGCCGCCGCCCGCGCCGCCGTCGAGCTGGCCGCCATGGGCGTGGCCTGCGTGGCCGACATAACCAACACCGGCCGGGCCCAGGCGCTCCTGGCCGAGGCAGGCCTCTCGGCGGTTAGCTTCTTCGAGGCCCTGGGCGAGCGCAAGGTCGAGCCGCCTCCGGCGGCCATGGATTGGAGCGACGGCATCCTGCGCGGCTTCGGGGTGGCGGCCCACGCCCCCTACTCTGTGCCATCCCCTCGTCTACGGGCCTTGAAGGCCCGGGCCGGCGGCCTGCCCTTTTGCATCCATGCCGCCGAAAGCCAGGCCGAGGTGGAGTTCATGCTGGGCTACGGCCGCGAGGGCGCACGCCTGGAGGAGTTCCTGCTGGCGCGTGGGCTGGCCCGCCAGGCCCTGGACCTTTCCGGGCTGCGGCCGGTCTGGCACCTCGAAGCCATGGGCGTCCTGAACCGCCACACCCTGGTGGTGCACGGGGTGCAGCTGAGCCAGGAGGAGGTGCGCATGCTGGCGGCCAGCGGGGCCTCGCTCTGCCTCTGCCCGCGCTCAAACCTGGGGCTGACCGGGGCCATAGCGCCGGTCTGGCAGCTCATCAAAGCCGGGGTGAACCTGGCCCTGGGCACCGACTCCCTGGCCTCGGCCCCCGATCTTTCGCTGTGGGCGGAGATGGCGGCCCTGCGGGCGGCCGAGCCGGGCCTGCGTCCCGAGGACATCCTGACCATGGCCACCCTGGGCGGAGCGAGGGCCCTGGGCCTGGAGGGGCGCTTCGGTGGCCTGCTGAGCGGCGCCGCAGGTCCCCTGGCCTTCGCGCCCCTGACCAGAATGGGACGGCGCGAGGTACTGGAGGCGGTGGTGGGCGGCGGCCTGGCCAGCGCGCCGCGCGGCTTGACGGGGAGCTAGGGGGTCAAGAGCCCCAGGTGTGACCAGCGATTCCGGCCCTCTTCAATCCCGCCCTGCGATTCCTCCCCCGGCCAATAGATGGCCACGGCGCGTCCAAGGATGCTCTCGCGAGGCACAAAGCCGCCTTTGCCCCCAAACCAGAAGCGCGAATCGTAGGAATTGCCGCGGTTGTCGCCCATGACGAAGTACTGGTCCGGGGGAACCCGCGCCGGTCCGAAGTCGGCGGGCAGCGGGCGTCCGGGCTGGTCATGGGTCCAGGGGTCGGCCAGCGCCTTGCCATCGATGTAAACCCTGCCCTCGAGCACCTGGACGGTCTCTCCGGGCAAGGCGATGACCCGCTTGATGAGATTGTCGGGGCCCAACGCCGGCAGATGGAAGACGATGATCTCTCCCCTTTGCGGGTCGCTCAGGCGGGTCAGGGACACTTTGCCCAGCGGGTTGTCCAGGTCCGCCGAGCCAATCCGCGCCCGGCCCGGCAGAAAGTTCAGGTCATAGCTGGAGCGGCTGACCAGCACCCGGTCGCCGATGCGCAGGGTGGGCAGCATGGACCCGCTGGGAATCTCGTAGGCGGCCACGGCGTAATTGGCCACGATCAGGTAGAAGCAAAAGGCCAGCCCCAGGCTCTCGAGCAGGTTGCGCGCCGGGGACTTGGCGGGTTTGTCCGCGCTGGGGGCGCGTGGTTTTTTGGCCATGGCGGTGCGGCCTCCCCTCACTCTATGACGTGCAGCAGGCGCGACCAGCGCACCCCGAAGGAGTCTTCCTCCCAGGACCAGTAGATGATGATGGCCTTGCCCAGGATGTCCTTGCTGGGCACGAAGCCGCCCTTGCCCCCGAACCAGAAGCGGGAGTCGTAGGACTGGTCGCGGTTGTCGCCCATGACGAAGTAGTGCTCGGGCGGGATCTCCACCGGTCCGAAGTTGTCGCGGGGCTGGATGCCCGGCGGCAGGATGATGCGGTCGGAATAGGTTCCCCAGGGGTCCTGCAAGGGCTCGCCGTTGATGTAGACCGCCTTGTTGCGCACCTCGACCTTGTCGCCAGGCAGGCCGATCACCCGCTTGATGAAGTCCTTGTCCCGGTCCTCGGGAAAACGGAAGACGATGATGTCGCCGCGCTGGGGATGGCCCAGGGGGATGATCACCCTGTCGCTGAAGGGCAGCTTCACCCCGTAGGAGGATTTGCTCACCAGCAGATGGTCGCCCACCAGCAGGGTGGGCTTCATGGAGCCGGAGGGGATCTTGAACGCCTGGAAGGCCCAGGTGCGGATCACCAGCGCCAGCACCACGGCCCAGGCCAGGGCCTCCAGATACTCGCGCAGGGTGGACTTGCTCTTGGGCTCCTCGTCGCGCCTGAACAACAATGATTTTCTCCGCTTGCCGTGGCATTGATAAAAAAACGATCAGAGGCAAGCATACTGTCGTTAAACGGGCCTGTAAACCCCCGGTTGGCCGGGCCACTCACCCCGTCTCGGACTGGACTCCAGCCCCCAAAAGGCGTTAACTTTGGTCTTCATCAGGCGAAAGGCATCTTGGATGAAAACCATGAAGGAAACAGGCGCGCATCGGGGAGTTGGTCAGGTTCCTTACAACTGGTCGGCATGGGACATTCTGGCCAGCCTGGGCGACTCCCTGGTGGTGGTCGATCCTTCCTACCGGGTGGTCTGGGCTCAGGAGCCGCTGCTGCCCTCCGCAGGCGTGGATGCCGGCCGCGATTTGGCCGGAGAATTCTGCTACAAGGTCTTCGCCGGCCGGGACCGGGTCTGCGATCCGGGCTGCCCGGTTCGTCCTGTTTTGGCCAACGGCCGGCCCCAGGTGGTGGAGCGCCAGATCGTGCAGCCGGACGGCCGGGTGCTTTGGCGCGAGGCACGAGCCTATCCAATCTACGACGGCGGCGGCCGGGTGGCCCTGGTGGCCCGCATCAGCTTCGACATTTCCCTGCGCAAGCAAAGCCAGACCCGCCAAAACCGCCGGCGCGAAGCCTTGGAGCGCTCGCTGGCGGAGATGAACCGCCTGCGTCTGGACGACCTGCCCTTCCAGGCCCGCCCGGGCCGAGGCCTCACCGCCCGCGAGCTGGAGATCCTGCGCCTGCTGGCTCAGGGACTAAGCAATCCCCAAATCGCCGGAGTGCTGGACCTGAGCCCCCACACCGTCAAACGCCACGTGGACAACATCTTCGCCAAACTGGTGGTCAACGACCGCGCCCAGGCCGCAGTCTGGGCCGCCCGCAACGGACTGGTCTAGAGAGGTTTGTCGATGCCCCGGACCATGGCCCGAATGGGGGATTTACTCCCTCTCCCGCCTTGCTAGCATCACCAGCGGCGGACAACCTCAACCGGAGGGCATCGGCATGACGGCGCTCGGCAATCACCTGGAAATCTACAAGCTGCTTCCCAAGACCAACTGCCGCGAGTGCGGGCAGGCCTCCTGCCTGGCCTTCGCCGTGGCGGTAATGCAGGGTCAAATGAGCCTGGGCGACTGCCCATATGTGCCCGACGCCCAAAAGGCCGAGGTCCGGAGGTCCGGCTCGCGCGGGACCGATCCCACCGAAGATATTCAAGGAACCTTGCGGGTATTGCAGGACGAGGCGCGCCGTGGGGATCTGGCCGAGTCGGCACGTCGCCTCGGCCTTACAATGCGTCAGGGCCGGCTTATCATCCCTTGCCTGGGCAAGGAGTTCAGCCTTGGGACGGACGGCCTCATCTCCAGCTGCCACGTCAATTCCTGGGTCTCCTTGCCTATCCTGAGCTATGTCCTGCGCGGGGCCGGGCTGGAGCCGCGGGGGCAATGGGTCCCCCTGCGCGACCTGCCGGGCGGGGCGGACTGGGGACGCTTTTTCAGCCACCGCTGCGAGGCCCCTCTCAAGAAGGTCATCGACCACTACACAGCCCTGTTCGAACTCATCGTGGAGGTATTCGACGGCCGGACCGCGCCCGAGCAGTTCGACTCCGACATCGCGGTTGTCATCCACCCCCTGCCCAAGGTACCCATCCTACTCTGCTACTGGAAACCCGAGGACGGCATGGACTCCTCGCTGAACATGTTCTTCGACGCCACCGCCGAGGACAACCTGGGCATTGAGTCCATTTACACCCTGGGCGTGGGGTTGGTGACCATGTTCGAGAAGATCGCCCGGACCCACGGGCGATGAGCCTTGGCCGCAGCCTTAGACGCCGGTCTAGGGCTTTGGCGATAGGGCCGTCCTGGCCAGCGCGGAAACGCTGACCGGATTCATCAGACCGTTCTGATAAAGCTCCAGCTCGCTATGGTCCTCAAGCAGCTCCTCCAGGTGAGCCCGCCATTGACCCGGACAAGCCTGGCCCAGGGCCCAGGCGGCCAGGCCCCGCAGCCGCGCCGCGGGAGCGCCCAGCCAGGGCAGCAGAGCCGGCGCAAGCGCCAGGCCTGCCGCGACCTCGGGCTGGGCCGAGGCCAACCGCCCCAAACCCCAAATCACGCCCGCCAGCAGATCGGGGTTGTCCAGAGGGTTCAGGCCGGGGGTGGCCAGACACACCAAAAGGTGGGCGAATTCGCAGGCCAGGCCCTGGCGCCGGGCCATGATCTCGGCCAATGCCTCGGGCGCGCCCCAGCCCATGGTTCCCGACTCCTCGTTCAGGCTCCAGAGAAGCCGGCGCATTATCTCGCGGCCGGCCTCCATATCCCGTCCGGCGGTCTCCGCCACGACCAGGCCCAACAGCTCCGCGGCCCGGTGACGCCGGAGCGGATCGGGGGCGCAGAGGGCGGCCAGGAGCGACCGGCTGACGGCCTTGGCCGGCAGCGCGGCCAAGCGGTCCGGGACCCAGGCCAGGGCCGAAAAAAAGTCCGGCGACTCCAAGAGCCGCCGGACCTCTCGTTTAGCCTCGGACAAGGCGGTCAGGAGCCCGTGGTCATCGCGAGCAGCCGTAGCCGGGCAGCTTGCAGCCGGCCTCGTTGATGGCCCGCCCAAGCCTGGAGCCCAGCTCTCGGCACTTCTTGAGCGCCTCGTGGTCGGGCACGAACTGGTGCCTGATGCCGGGGTCGAGCAGCTCGACCTTCATGGCCGCCAACTCGTCGCTGATGTTCTTCACCGCCTCGCCGCTCCAGCCGTAGGAGCCGAAGGCCGCGCCGATCTTGCCCGTGGGCTTCAGGCCCTTGATGTAGGTGAGCAGATCAGCCATGCGCGGGAGCATGTTGTTGTTGAGGGTGGAAGAACCCAACACCAAGGCCTTGGCGTCCAAGAGTTCGGTCATGATGTCGCTGCGGTGGGTGGCGGCCAGGTTCTTGAGCTGGACGCATACGCCCTCGTCCAGGATGCCGTCGTAGATGGCCTTGGCCATCTGCTCGGTGCTGTGCCACATGGTGTCATAGACCACCAACGCCTTGGCGCAGGCCTCCTGCCGGCTCCAGCGGTCGTAGGCCCCCACGATCTTCATGGGGTCGCCCCGCCAGATCAGCCCGTGGTCCGGGGCGATGGTGTCGATGTCCAGATTCATCTGCTTTACCTGGGCCAGGAGCTTCTGCACCAACGGCGAATAGAGCAGCAGGATGTTGGCGTAGTACTTGGCCGCGTGGGCCATGAGCTCGGCCTGGTCCACCTGGTCGTCGAAGCGCTCGCTGGTGGCCCAGTGCATGCCGAAGGCATCGCTGCTGATCAGGAGCTTGTCCTCCGGAATGTAGGAGAACATGCTGTCGGGCCAATGCAGCATGCGGGTCTCCAGAAAGTGCACGGTCCTGCTGCCCAGCTTCAGGGTGTCGCCGCTCTTGACCACCTCGTAGGGCAAGTCCGGGGCGTGGAAGTGGGCCAGCAGGTTCTTGTGGCCCATGGGCGAGCAGAAGACCTTCTCGGGCTCTATTTGGCGCGCCACCTCCAAAAGGCCGCCCGAGTGGTCCATCTCCACGTGGTTGACCACCAGGTAGTCGATACGCTTGGGGTCGATTATGTTGCGGATACGGTGCAGCAGGTCGCTCTCGAATCCCTTCTTGACCGTATCGAACAGCGTGACCTTGTCATCGATCACCAGATAGGCGTTGTAGGTGGTTCCCTTGTAGATGGAATAGCCGTGAAAGTCGCGGATATCCCAATCAAGCGCGCCCACCCAATAAACGCCCTTCTTGACCTCAACCGGTTTCATGGGTTCCCCCGGAAATGGATATGCCACAGCGGGCTGGCCGGACCGGCGCTTGAAGCGGACGCCCCCGGTCTCCCGCCGCAAAGAAAGGGCCGGCCCCCCCGCTCGGGTCGGGGCCGGCCGCGCCATGCTAGCTCTCGGGCTCGAACTGATCCTTGGTGGCCCCGCAGACCGGGCAAGTCCAGTCGTCGGGCAGGTCCTCGAAGGCGGTGCCGGGAGGGATGTTGCCCTCGGGATCGCCCTTGGCCGGATCATAGGTATACCCGCATACGCCGCAAATGTACTTTTTCATGGATAATCTCCTTTTTGTGGCCTAGGCCTTCCACAGGCCGTGCAGGTTGCAGTACTCCCGGGCGGTGACGGCCGGGGCGTCGATCATGAAGACTGCCTCCGGAGCCTGACCCGGCTTCAGGAACTGACGATAGGCCCTGTCGCCGGCGATGACCTCTATCCACTCGATGTAATGCTTCTCTTCCATGGGATGGGCCACGCCGCCCACCTTGACCTTGAAGCCGCCCGTTATCTTTTCGATCACCGGCACGTGCTTCTCCTTGGCCGCGTCCACGGTGTTCTCGACCTGCAGGACCATGGGCTGGCCGCAGCAGACCAACTGACCCTGGCTGGCGTGGATCATCTCCACGATGTTCCCGCACAGCTCACATTTGTACACCTGAAGAACTTCGGTCATGGCAAGACCTCCACTTGATATTTATAGCATTACGCACGTTGAAGGCGAACCCAATTCCCTGACGCAGCCCTACCAGTTCTCCTGCGCGATCTCGAAATGGGCCTTGGGGTGGTCGCAGGCCGGGCACTTGTCCGGCGCGGCCTCGGCCTCGTGCAGATAGCCGCAGTTGCGGCAGCGCCAGGTGACCTTGCCGTTGCGCTTGAATACCCGCCCCTCAGCGATGTTGGAGGCCAAGTCCTGGTAGCGCTTCTCGTGAAAGCGCTCGGCCACGGCGATGCGCATGAAGACGTCGGCGATTTCATTGAAGCCCTCATCGCGGGCCACCTTGGCGAAGCCCGGGTACATCCGGGTATGCTCGTAGTTCTCGCCAGCCGCCGCCTCCTTGAGGTTTTCCAGGGTGGCGCCGATCACGCCGGCCGGGAAAGCGGCCACGATCTCCACCTCGCCGCCCTCCAGGAATTTGAACAGACGCTTGGCGTGCTCCCTCTCCTGGTTGGCCGTCTCCTCGAAGATGAAGGATATCTGTTCCAGCCCCTCCTTCTTGGCCTGCTTGGCGAAATAGGTGTAGCGGTTGCGGGCCTGGGATTCGCCCGCGAAGGCGGTCAGGATGTTCTTTTCCGTCTGGGTGCCTTTGATAGAGGGCATGATCCAATCCTCCTTGAAAAACGATCCGAAAAGATCAAGCCTTGCCCTTGCCGGCCTCGGTCAGGGTCCACTTGCAGCGCACCGGGCTCTCCACCAGGCCCTGGGTCTTCAGGCTCTGGATGATCTCGCTGACCTTTTTGCTATCCATGCCGGCGGCCTCGGCGATCTGCTTGGGCGCCGCCGCCTGGCCAGCGGCCTTCATGGCCTTGAGAACCTTCCTGTCCTCGGTGCCCAGCCCTTTGTCCTTTTCAGCAGCCATAACGCCTCCGTTCAGACAGTAAAAGACAACCCTACGAGACAACGACGCCCTTTCCAACGTTCCGCCGCCTGGGCCGGATGCGCGGACCACGGCTTGGCGAATGATGGGCGGGGCAGGCCAAGTTGTTAACTCAAATATTATAGCGGAGCTGACGGGGTATTCACCCCGGCTAGGTCATCAATTGACCGCCTACCGGCTCTCCTGGCAGCTCGGGCAGAGGCCCATGAACTCCAGGCGGTGGCCAAGCACCCTGAAATCGCTCTGCTTCTGGCAAGTGGCCTCCAGTCCGGCGATGGGTTCCAGTTCAACATCGGCCACCTTCCCGCAGCCCAGGCAGCGCAGGTGGTAATGGTTGGAGGTATCCCCGTCGAAACGCATTTCCAACCCGGCCACATCCAACTTTTGAATGACGCCCGTGCGGGACAGGATGTCCAGGTTGCGGTAAACCGTGCCCAGACTGATGCGGGGCAGGCGACGCCTGACGATCTGGCACAATTCTCCAGCCGTGGGGTGGGTCTTGAGCTGCTTTAATTCATCAAGGATGACCTGGCGTTGAGTTGTCATGCGCAGCTTGGCAGTTTGCTGCATTGGAGCTCCAGTCAATAATAGTTACCATTAAGTTTAATAAGGCCCGCAAGTGCTGTCAACCCCTGGAATGAAGGTGTTTATCATTGAGGGCTGGCATAAAGACCATAGTGCAGAATCGGCTGGCAAGCAATACCTAGCTGAGCAAATCGCAGGGAGCGGCCTGGAGATGGCTGACGGGAGGGGCTATAATTGGCGCATGCTGAATCAATCTCTCATCGAAACCATGGGCGGCCCTTCCAGGCCGGCGGTGGTCCTGCTATCCGGCGGGCTGGACTCATCCACCTGCCTGGCCATGGCCCGCGCCCGGGGTTACGTCTGCCACGCCATTTCCTTCAACTATGGCCAACGCCACTCCCAGGAACTAGAGGCCGCCCGCCGAGTGGCCAAGGCCCTGGGCGCGGCCCAGCATCTGCTCCTGGAAATAGACCTGCGTCCCATCGGGGGCTCGGCCCTGACCGGCGACCTGCCCGTGCCCAAGGATAGGCCCTTGGACGAAATGGCTGCGGCGGTGCCGGTGACCTACGTGCCCGCCCGCAACACCCTCTTCCTCTCCCTGGCCCTGGCCTGGGCGGAAACCCTCACGGCCACCGACATCTTCATCGGGGTCAACGCCCTGGACTACTCCGGCTATCCCGACTGCCGTCCCGGATTCATCGCTGCATTCACGGAAGTTGCCAATCAGGGCACGCGCCTGGGGGCGGAAATGGGGCGGCGCTTCACCATCCATACCCCGCTGATCAGGATGACCAAGGCCGAGATCGTGCGCCAGGGACTTGCCCTGGGCTTGGACTACGGGCTAACCCACTCTTGCTATGACCCTAGCCCCGAGGGCCTATCCTGCGGCCACTGCGATTCCTGCCTGCTCCGGCTCAAGGGCTTCGCGGAGGCCGGGGTGGCCGATCCCCTGCCCTACGCTCCGCCGGCAGGGGTCTGACGCCTGCGCCAGAGCCGCCGCCCCAGGGCCGCCAGACCGCCCAGGACCAGCAAGGCCCCAGCCAAATACAGGCTAAAGCGCTTCATATCCCCCAGTACCCCCTCCAAGGCGTGGCCGAAGAGGTATCCCCCGCCCGCGCCCGCCGCAGCCCAGGCCAGGGCTCCGATGGCGTTGAGCAGCGAAAAACGCCCCAGCGGCACGCCGCAGGTTGCCAGCACGAAGGGCGTGGGATTGCGCAGGCCGTAGAAGAAGCGGAAAGATAGCATCCAAAGGTCCAGGTAGCGGGTCATCTTGCTCTGGATACGCTCGACCTTGCCGGACCAGGAAGGGAAGCGGGCCAGGATGGCCCGGCCCCAGCGCCGACCGACCAGAAAGGCGGTCTGGTCGCCGGCCAGGCTGCCCAGGAAGGCCAAGCCGATGACCCAAGGTAGGTCCAGCATGCCCTGCTGGGCGGCGATGCCGCCCAGGATCAGGATGGTTTCGCCCTCCAGGAAGGTCCCCACGAACAGGGCCACGTAACCGTATTGGCTGATTAGGCTTTGCAGGTCAGGCACTGGGCCACCAGGCTTGTTGTTTGCCGCGCGACCGACGATTGCCGCAGGCCAGCCCCCCGGCTAGCGGGGTGGAGCCTGCGCCGGATACTGGGCCGGATACTGCCCCTGCGGAGGCGTTGGAGGCGGATTCTGCATGAGCAGCTCGGCCTCGCCGGCCTGGGCCTCGGCTGCCGAGAGGGTGCGGAAGGCCCCGCCCTGGACCGTGAAGAGGTTCATGGGTTTGCTCACCCGGCGGTCGGAGTCCACGCTCAGATCGCCGCAGACTCCCGGCACGCCGCGCAGGGAGCCCATGGCGTCCCGGAAGGCCTGGCGCGTGCGCGGGGCCTCGGGAGAGTCCAACACCCGGCGCACCAACAGCGCCGCGTCATAGCCGTGGGCCTCAACCACCGTGGGTTCGCGCCCCAGGGCCTGGCGGTAATCGGCGACGAACCGCGTCACCACCGGCGCCGGCGAGACCGGATCGAAGGCGTCGGGGAAAAGGCAACCTTCCATGCTGCGTCCGGCCATCTCCAGAAGCTTGGGGCTGTGCCAGATGTTGGTGCCCACCAAGGTCAACTGGCCGATGTCGAGGTAGGCCAGCTGGGGAGCAATCAGGGCGACCCGTTCGGGATTGTCGGGCACGAACAGGGCCTGAAAATCCAACTGGGGCTTGACCGCGCCGCGGTAGGAGCCCGGAGGCAGGCGGACCATCTCCTTGAGGTAATCGGCGAAGTCGGTCTGGGTGGTCTCGTAGGTCATGCTGTGCGCGATCTCGCCGCCGCGGGCCACCACTCCGGCGTCGAAGAGCTTCATGAAGCCCTGGCCGTAGGTGGTTCGGGGCGCCAGGATGGCCAGCCGGCGGTAGCCGCGCTTCTCCATCAGCTCGCCCAGCAGAGCGGCCACCTGCTCCGCCGGACTGAAGAAATTCTGGAAGACGTAGTCCCCGGCCTTGGTCACGCTCTCGGCCTGGGTCAGGGTGATGATGGGCACCGACAGCGCCTGCGCCTGGCGGGCTGCGGCCACCGCCGCACCCGCCGAGAGGGGGCCGATGATGGCCACCACCTTGCGATCCTCCACCAGCCGCCGCACGGCCTCCGCCGCCTGGGCCGGTTCGCCGCGGTCGTCCTCGATGTAGAGCGTGGGCGCGTCCACGCCGCCGCTGAACAGGCCTAGACCCAGCTCCACTGCGGCCAGCACCTGGCGGCCCTGGGCGGCGTAGTTGCCCGACAACGGCAGGATCACGCCCACCGCCCGCAGGCTCAAGGTGGCGGCGTGGGCCGCCTCCTGGTTCAGCGCGCTCAGGCGCTGGCGCAGCTCCGCCGGCAGCTCCGGGGTCTGGCCGGCCAGTTCCAGGTTGCGCCGGGCCTGCTCCAGACGGCCCTCCTTGAGCTGGGCCTCGCCCAGAGCCAGGATGAGCGCGCCCCGCGCCAGGGGGTTCACGGCCTGGGGCAGCAGAGGCTCCACCTCGCGCGAGGGCGCTTGACGGGCCTCGTCATATACCCGCACCGCCAGTGAAGGTATCTCCACCGTCGGCGACTCGTGCAGCAGAAGCAACAGGTTCGACGCCGCCTGGGCGTGACGGCCCTGCGCGGCCAAAGACCCGGCCAGCCCGGCAAGCAGCTCCCGCCGCTGATCCGCCGACAGGGGCTGGGGCGGGGCGGTGAGCAGGGCGCGCATGCGCGCCACCGCCTCCTGGTGCTGTCCGGTCTGGCGCTCCAGGCGGGCGGCCAGCAGCCCGGCCTCCAGCTCCACCGGCGGCCGGGCTCCGATGGCCAAGAGCTCCTTCAGGGGGACCAGGGCCTCCCGCGGGCGTCCCGCCCCCGCCTCGGCCTGAGCCAGGCCCAGGCGGGCCTGGGCCCCCTGCTCGCCCACCGGACCTCGGCGTAAACCCGCCCGGAAGGCGTCGCCCGCCTCCAGGAAACGGCCCTGCCCCAGGCGCTCCCGCCCCAGATTGATCAGGGCCTGTATCTCCTGGGCGGTCAAGGGCTTGACCGCCGGGGCCGGCGCCGGCCCCGGCGGCGGGGCCACCAGCGAACAGCCCGCCGGACCCAGCAGGGCCAGCCCCAACAAGGCCAGGGCCAGCAGCCCCGCCAGGCGGATTGCCGAATGTTTCACTTACTTCTTGACCTCTTCGAAGTCGGCGTCCACGACCTCCTCGTCCTTGCCTCCCGGCCCGGCCTGGCTACCGGCCCCGCCCTCGGGGCCGCCGGCCTGGCCCTTGGCCGCGCTGGCGGTGTAGACCGCCTCGGCCAGCTTGTGGCTGGCGGTGGTCAAATTGGCTAGGGCCTCGTCGATGGCCGCCTTGTCCTCTCCCTCGATGACCTTGCGCACCGCCGCGATCTTTTCCTCAAGATCGGCCTTCATGGCCGGCTCGATCTTGTCTCCCATCTCCTTGAGGTTCTTCTCCACGGAGTAGGCCATGGAGTCGGCCTGGTTGCGGGTTTCCACCAGCTCGCGCCTCTTCTTGTCCTCGTCGGCGTGCATCTCGGCGTCGCGGACCAGGCGCTGAATCTCCTCCTCGGAGAGCCCGCTGCTGGCGGTGATCTGGATCGACTGCTCCTTGCCCGTGCCCAGGTCCTTGGCGTTGACGTGAACGATGCCGTTGGCGTCGATGTCGAAGGTCACCTCCACCTGGGGCACGCCGCGGGGGGCCGGCGGAATGCCCACCAGCTCGAAGCGGCCCAGGGTCTTGTTGTTGGAGGCCATCTCGCGCTCGCCCTGGAGCACGTGGATGGACACCGCCGGCTGGTTGTCGGCGGCGGTGCTGAAGACCTGGCTCTTGCGGGTGGGGATGGTGGTGTTCTTTTCGATGAGCTTGGTCATGACCCCGCCCAGGGTCTCGATGCCCAGGGACAGAGGCGTGACGTCCAGGAGCAGCACGTCCTTGACGTCTCCGCCCAGCACGCCGCCCTGGATGGCCGCGCCGATGGCCACCACCTCGTCGGGGTTGACGCCCCTGTGCGGCTCCTTGCCGAAGATGTCCTTAACGCGCTGCTGCACGGCGGGCATGCGGGTCATGCCTCCGACCAGCACCACCTCGTCGATCTCCTTGGCCGAGAGCCCCGCGTCCTTCATGGCGGTGCGGCAGGGGCCCTCCACCCTGGCCAGCAAGACCTCCACCAAGGCCTCTAGCTTGGAACGGGTCAGCTTGATGTTCAAGTGCTTGGGCCCGGTCTGGTCGGCGGTGATGAAGGGCAGGTTGATGTCGGTCTCCATGGCCGTGGAGAGCTCCATCTTGGCCTTCTCGGCGGCCTCCTTCAGGCGCTGCAAGGCCATGCGGTCGCCGCGCAGATCGATTCCCTGGTCCTTCTTGAACTCGTCGGCCAGCCAGTCGATGATGCGCAGGTCGAAGTCCTCGCCGCCCAGGTGGGTGTCGCCGTTGGTGCTCTTGACCTCGAATACGCCCTCGCCCAGCTCCAGGATGGAGATGTCGAAGGTGCCGCCGCCCAGGTCGAAGACCGCGATCTTTTCGTCCTTCTTCTTGTCCAGGCCATAGGCCAGGGCCGCGGCGGTGGGCTCGTTGATGATGCGCAGGACGTTCAGGCCGGAGATTCGGCCGGCGTCCTTGGTGGCCTGCCGCTGGGAGTCGTTGAAGTAGGCCGGCACGGTGATCACCGCGTCGGCGATCTTCTCGCCCAGGTAGTCCTCGGCGGTCTGCTTCATCTTGGTCAGCACCATGGAGCTGATCTCGGCGGGGCTGTATTCCTTGCCCTGGATGGAGATGTGGGCGTCGCCGTTGCTCCCCTGGACGATCTTGTAGGGCAGGACCTTTATGTCGTCTTGCACCTCGCGGGCGGCGTATTTGCGCCCGATGAGTCTTTTCACCGCGAAGACGGTGTTCTGGGGGTTGGTGATGGCCTGGCGTTTGGCCACCTGCCCCACCAGGCGCTCGCCGCTGTCGGTGACGGCCACCACGCTGGGGGTGGTGCGGCTGCCTTCCTGGTTGGTCAGCACCTTGGGCTCGCCGCCCTCCATTATCGCCACGCAGGAGTTGGTGGTGCCCAGGTCGATGCCGATGATCTTGCCCATGTGTAAAGCCTCCTTGGGTTCCCTTGACCGGGTGGCGCATATGGCGCGCCCTAATTGATTTTAATCTTGACCTCCGTGCCCTCGTCGTCGCCGGGGGACGGTTTCTTGCTGACCACCACCATTGCCGGCCTGAGCAGCCGGCCCTGGAAGACATAGCCCCGGCTCAACTCGTTGAGCACGGTGTTCTCGTCCTGATCGGGGTCTTCCTGTTGAAGCATGGCCTCGTGGAATTCTGGGTTGAAGGGCTGGCCCAGGGCCTCGATCTTCTCCAGGCCGTGCCGCTCCAGGACCTTGACCAGTTCCTGGTGGGTCATGGAAACCCCCTGGGTCACCGGATTGTCCTCGCCGGAGGCCTGGGCGTGTTCCAGGGCCCTCTCAAGGTTGTCAAGCACGGGCAGGAGGTCCCTGACCATGCCTTCGTTGGCCCGGCGCAGGAAGTCGGCCTTCTCCCGCTCGGACCGCCGCTTGTAGTTTTCCAGCTCGGCGTGACCGCGCATCCAGCGGTCCTTGTAGTCGTCGCGCTCGGCGGCCAAGGCGGCGGCGTAGGCCTCGGAAGGAGCATTGGCCTCCTCCGGGCTCTGCGCGGCGTTATCCTCCTGGGTTTTGTCTTGCTTGGTTTCCTCGGCGCTCACAAGGCTCTCTCCTAATCGTCTCCGGCCACCCTAGTCCCGGCTTTCCAGGATGCGGCCGACCAGGCGGGCGGTGAAATCGACGATGGGGATGACCTGGGAATAATCCATGCGGGTGGGCCCGATGACCCCCAGGGCCCCGCTGGGCTGGTCCTGGCCGCCGTAGGAGGCGGTCACCGCGGTCAACCCCTCCAGGCCGTCGACCTCTCCTTCGTCGTCGATGTATATTTGCACCCCGGGAGCGGCCATGGTCTTTTCCAGAAGCCGAAGCAGGGTGGACTTCTCCTCGAATGCCTGAAATATCTGGCGCAGGCGGGCCACGTCGGTGAACTCCGGGGCCTGAATCAGATTTACCTGGCCCTCCACGAAGACCTCGCCCCCGCCCCGCCCCGGCAGCGCCGTCTGGGCCAGGCGCAGGGCCCGGCTCAGCACCAGGTCGAAGCGCGTCTTCTCCAGCGCCATCTCCCGCGTCAGGCGCTCCTTTACTTGGCTCAGGGTAAGGTCGGCCAGAAGTTCGTTCAAATAGCGCGAGAACTTGTCCAGATCGTCCTGGTTCAGGTCCTCATCGGCCTCCACCACCCGGTTCTGCACCCCCCCGTCCCGGGAGACGAAGACTACCAGGACCAGCCCGGCCCTGAGATGCACCAAATCCACGTGACGGAAGACGTCGGCCTCGGGCGGGGCCACGGCCACGACCGCGGCCTGGCGGCTGATGCCCGAAAGGGCCCGGCCGGCGGCCTGGAGCACGTCCTTGATCTCCTGGCTCGGCTGAGCGGCCAGAGCCCGGCGCATCCGCACCTGGGAGCCCAAGTCCAGTTCGGCCACCTCCATGATGGAATTGATGTAGAATCTCATACCTTTGGGGGTGGGAATCCGACCGGCGGAAACGTGCGGCTGGCCGAGATAGCCCATCTCCTCCAGGTCGGCCATGACGTTGCGGATGGTGGCCGGGGAAAGCCGTACATTCCTGATTTTGGAAACAGTTCGGCTGCCCACGGGCTCGGCGTTGGCGATGTATTGGGCAATCACCGCCGAGAGTATAAGTTTGGCCCTTTGTGAAAGTTCTTCTGACACGCGCACTTGACCTTGGTTTGGCACTCAGGGCATGAAACTGCCAGCAAAAAATAACCACGCCCCAAGTCCCTGTCAAGGCGCGCCCTCAATTGAATTCAGCCATTGACGCAGATTTAGCACCAGGCCAAGGTCCGGGGAAGGCAGGTCCAAGTCCTCGTAGCGGAAGGCTTCCAGGGCCCGGCAGGCCTCCGCGAGCCCGCAACCGGGCTCCTCCCGGGGACCGGCCAGGGCCAGATGGCGGACCCCATCCTCCAGGGCCTCGGCCAGAACCAGGCTGGTCCCCTCTCGGCAGAGGCGGGCGGCCAACTGCGAGGCCATGGCCGCCAGCCGCCTTTCCACCGCGGCGTAGGCGGCCCTGACCAGGGCCGGGGCCTCGGCCAGGGTGGCCCGGGCTATGGCCGGCTCGTCGGCGCCCTGGGGCTTTTGCATGACGCCGTCCGCCCCGGCCAGGCAAAAGGCCGCGGCGTCGGCGTAGAGGGCCTTGCGCGAATAGCCCAGGGCCGCGGCCCAGGGATAGTGCTCGCGCACCCGGGCCAGGTTGTACAGGCCGTAGGCCCGGCTCTGGCCCAGCCCTCCGGCGGCCAGTTGGAAGGCCCGCTGCCAGCCCTCGACCCGGGCGTAGAGGCGGCGTAGGAAGGCGTTGGCCCCCTCCCCGCCCGGCGTCAGGCCCTCGTAGAGCGACTCCAGAGGCCCGGCTTGGCCCAGGGCCGCGGCCAGGGCCGCCGGCTCCGGTGGACGCAGAGCGGCGCTGTCGGACCGGCCCTCGGGGTCCAGCCCGTAGATGTCCAGCAGAAAGCACAGGGGCAGACGGCCGCGCAACAGGGTCCGGGCCTCGGCAAAGGACGAGGCCAGCACGAATTCCACCCGCGCGAAGGCCGCCAGGGCGTTTTCCTCGAAATTGGCCAGCTCGAAGCTGGTGTCGTCGATGAAGCAAAAGACCGGTTTCATGGGCCAGCTCCCGTTGGTTGTCGGCCGGGTGGGCTCCGGCCGGTCAATTCTACTCCAGCTCTCGCGCCATGACAGCCTCCAGCATACCGCCCGCCCTCTCCTGGAAAAGCCTTTCGAGCTTGCGGGTCAGCCGGTAATTACGCAGGCCGGTGATCACCGCGGCCAGGCCGATCAGGACCAGGCTGGCGTCCAGCACGGTCCACAGCCCCAGGCCGAAGTATCTGAAGAGGGCCACGCCCAGGGCCACCAGGGCCAGCCCGGTGCGGATGAAGGCCAGGTCGGTGCGGCTCTTGGCCATTAGCGAGCGGTAGGCGGAGAGAAAGGTCCTTCGATCGGCCAAGCGGTTGCGCTCCTCGGCCAGGCTGGTGCGCGTTTGCGAGTATTCGGTGCGGCGGGTGGCCAGCCCGGTGCGGACCTCGGCCAACTCGGTGCGCCTGGTGGCGTAGTCGGTGCGCCGGCCCGCCAGTTCGCTCCTCTCGCGGGACATGGCGGTGCGCGCTTCGGCAAGCTCCGTGCTCTTGCGGCTAAGCGCGGTCTGCTCCCGGGCCTGGAGGGTGCGCTCCTCGGCCAGGTCGGTCCGTTTGTCGGCGCTTACGGTCCGTTGTTGGGCAAGTTCCGTTATTTTACGGCTCAGGGCCGTCTGCTCACGGGTGGAGAGGGTGCGCTCCTCGGCCAGCTGGGTTCTCTTTTCCGCGCTCACAGTCCGCTGATGGGCCAGTTCGTTGGTCTTTTCCGTAAGGTCGATCAGGGTGTTGGTAAGCCTGTTCTCCTCCTCCGCCATCTGAATAAGCAAGCTGATGGGAGTCTTGCCTCCCTTGCCTTTGTCCATCGCGCCTCTCCGAGTGGTTTTGTTGTGCTCTGCCGGCGGGCCAAAACCCCTACCGCAGGGACACGGCGGTCAACTCCCTACCCCGCCGTTCCCGGTATTTCCCAATTCCTACAATCCTAGCACCAACCTTCTGCTTTCCGGCCAATTCCCGCGCGGCCGCCCGCTTGACCGGCCCCTTGGCCCATGCTAAATAACTACGGTTAAGTATAGTTGTTACCTGGCATTAACCCAGCAGGACCGTGGGACAAAGGGAGGTAGTAATGAAGAAGGTGGCCATCATCGGCTGCGGGGCCTACATGGACGCGGGTTACGGCTGCCCTGGGGAGTGGCGCTGCCTGAAGGCCGCGGCCATGGGCGAGGGCAAGTTCAGCGAACCGGTGCAGGTGACGGGCTTCATCAAGTGCGAGTGCCCGGGCCGCTCCACCGTGCCCAACCTGGGGCTGGCCATGAAGATGTCGGATATCAAACTCGACGCGGTCTACCTTAGCTCCTGCATGGTGGGGGCCAAACCCGACTGCCCCTACATGACCTTGGAAGACAAGGTGGCCTTCATCAAGGAGAAGACCGGCCTGCCGGTGGTGCTGGGCACCCACGACTACCACTAGAAGCTTCAATCCTACCGGCAACCAAGGAAGCCATCACAATGGCTTCCTTTGGTTTTCACGGTATGAAATCGGGCCTGCGCGCTGGTCCTCGGATATGCTCTTGGCGCCATTCCTTGCGCCCCGGCCCCGGCCACCCTATAATTCCGTCAAGAAATCCCGGAGGCAACCCCCATGACCCCCGCCGAGCCCCAAGGCTTCGACTATGTAGGCTACTGCATTCGCCCCCCCAGCGAAGCCTACAGTATCCTGATCCAGGCCACCCTGGGCTGTTCGCACAACAAGTGCACCTTCTGCGGCTCCTACCGCGACAAGCGATTCGCCATCAAGGACCAGGCCACCCTGGAGCGCGACCTGGCCTTCGCCGAGCAGCACTGCCGCCGCCAGGACCGGGTCTTCGTCATGGACGGCGACGCCCTCATCATGCCCATGAAGCGCTGGGAGTGGCTGCTCACCCAGATCAGGGAGCGCCTGCCCTGGGTCAAGCGGGTGGGGGCCTATGCCAACGCCAAGGGCGTGGCCATGAAAAGCGACGAGGAATTGAAGCGCCTGAGGGAGTTGGGCCTGGGCATTCTCTACTACGGCGTGGAGAGCGGCCACCCCCAGGTGCTCAAGGAAATCTGCAAGGGCTCCACCCCGGAAAAGCTCATCCGCCAGGGACGGCGGGTCAAGGCCGCGGGCATTAACCTGTCGGTCACGGTCCTCCTGGGCATCGGAGGAGCGCAGAGGAGCCTGGAGAACGCCCGCGCCACCGGCGAGCTGCTCTCGGCCATGGATCCGGACTTCATCGGCGCGCTGACCCTGATGCTGCTGCCGGGCACGTCCCTGGGCGACAAGGCCCTGGCCGGCGGTTTCGACCTGCCCGACGCCGCGAGCATGCTGGCCGAGCTCAGGGAGATGATCGCCTACACCAACCTGAGCGGCGGGCTCTTCTACGCCAACCACGCCAGCAACTACCTGCCCATCAAGGCCCGCCTGCCCCAGGACCGCGAGCGCACCCTGGCCCTGATCGACCATGCCTTGGCCGGCAAGGTGAGCCTCCGGCCGGAGTGGTCGCGGGCGCTGTGAGAGGCCGGACTTGCCTGCGGGCCTTACCGCGCCGCCGGACCGGGAAGTCGGAGATGAAGGCGGCCAAAACCCCTCGAAGCCGGGCCGGAAGCGGGTTGTGCGCGAAGGCTGGTTGAGGAAAAAACGTCTCCTGGCAATTCTGGCGATGGCCTCATGCCTGGGCCTGGCCTGGGCGGGGTGGCAGATCGCCCGCCCCTGGGCCGGCGACCTGGAGCGCTTCAACCCTGCCACCACCGCCTTGATGGAGTTGCGCGCCGAGCAGTGGGCGGAAGCCGGGGTCAAGGTGAGCCTGCGGCGGACCTGGGTGAGTTACGAGCGGATCGCGCCAGTTCTGGTGCAGGCGGTGCTCATCGCCGAGGACGACCGCTTTTTCCGGCATGACGGCTTCGACTTCAGAATGCTCCGCAAGGCCCTTTCCCAAAACCTGGAGAGAGGCGACGCCAAGTTCGGGGCCAGCACCATAACCCAACAGCTGGCCAAGAATCTATACCTTTCGCCTCGCCGCAGCCTTTGGCGAAAATTTCAGGAGGGCCTGCTGACCATCGGAATGGAATCCACCTTGTCCAAGCGGAGGATTCTGGAGCTTTACCTGAATCTGGTGGAATGGGGACGGGGGGTTTTCGGGGCGGAGGCGGCGGCGCGTTACTATTTCGGATGCGGGGCCAGCAACCTGGGACCCGACCAAGCCGCCCGCCTGGCTGCCATCCTGCCCGCCCCCCTGCGCTGGGACCCGCGCCGTCCCGGCGCCTTTGTCGAGGCCCGCACCAGGCGAATCCTGCATGAGATGCGCCGCCGGGGCCTCGGCCGCCTCTGGCGCTGACCCGGTTCGGCGCGAAGGCATCGGACTGACGCCAGACTCCCCGCCGCGCCCCGCTATCGCGGGAACACCTCGGCCATTAGACGACCGGCCTCGGCGAGCCACGCCCGGCGCTGCTCCGGGGTGCTGGTCACCATCACCCCGAACATGCGCCGCTCCACCCGCGGCACCCCGCAGAGGCCGAAGACGCAGTCGCGCCAGATGCGCTCCAGAGGATCGCCGAACACCTCCCGCTCGCGGGCGGCCGGGGTGTTGGAGGTGTTGAAGACCACCGCCGCCCGCGCCTTGAGCAGGCCCCGGGGCACACCCTCGCCGCCGTCGCCTTCCAGGAACTCGTAGGCCACCCCCGGCCTGACCACCCGGTCCACCCAACCCTTCAGGATGGCCGGTGGCATGCCCCACCAGTTGGGATGCACGATGACCAGGCCATCGGCCCTGACGAGCTCGGCGCAGTGCTCGGCCAGCAACGGGGGCAACGCCGCCTTGCGAGGTATTTCGCGGGCCGGCAGGCAGGGGTCGAAGCCCTCGGCGTAGAGGTCGCGCAGTTGGGCGTCGTGGTCCAGTGACTTGAGAGCCTGCCGCGCGGCCTCGGCGAGGGCATGGTTGAAGCTGCCTGGATCGGGGTGAGCCAGGATGATCAGGACCCGCATGACACCCGCCTATTGGGCCGGGGCGGGAGCGGGGGCCGGCGTCGGCGCGGCCTCGGGGGCGGGGACTGGCGCGGGTGCCGGGACGGATTTAGGCGCCGCCTCCTCGCTCTTTGTGCGCAGGTAGGCCTGGGCCAGCACCTTCAGGTCCTGGGGGTTGATCTCCACCACCCGCCAGCGCCGCTCTTCGTCGCGCCTGAGGCCCAGGCGCAGACGCCGGCCTTCGCGGGGGTCGGCCAGCAGCGCCAGGGCGTTGTCGCCGTTGACGCTGACCTGGGCCATGAGCGCCAGGGTCCAGGAGGAAGGCAGGTTGTCCCGCTGGGGGTCGTTGATGACACGGATTATCTGCTGGTTGACCTGGTCGGTGAGCGTTCCCATGAAGGCCGTGATGAGGCCCTTCAGGAAGTCGCGCTGCTCGGTGCGTTCGCGGTCAGGCAGGATCAGGTCGACTATATCGTCTTTCTGCCCGCCCAGGATGCGGCCCACGTCCACATAGGCGATGAAAAGGGGGGCGTTGCGTTCGTGGATGGCCTTGCCGATCTGGTAGAGGGTCCAGCGGGGGCTTTGCAAGAACCAATGGGTTCCCGCGAAGCCGCCGGCGGCCAGGGCCGCCAGGATAAGCATGATCCACACCCGACGCAATTTCTATTCCTCCTTCTTCAACGGCAAGGCCGAGTCGGCCGCGGCCGCGATGCCGTCCTTGCTGAACAGCACCTCGCCCACCACCTTGTCGGCGGCGTCGGCGGTGTCCAGGAGTTCCTCCACCAGCCCCAGCATCTCCAGACGCAGGTCCTCCTGGGCGTAGGCGAAGGCGTCGGCCCAGCCGCCGGATTCTAGAAATTGCCTGAATTCTTGCAGGTCCTTGAGCTTGAGCATGGGCAAGTATAGGGGTCGCCCCGGCTGGCTGTCAATGCGTCGGCCGCCATTGGGCCTAGCGGGTGCGCACCCTGACCTCCAGGCCAAAAAGATCGGCCGAGGCAAGCCCCGCGCGCACTAGGGCGCTGCCCCGGTTCACCGCCAGCTCCAACCGGTCCAAGGAATTGAACAGGGCCAGCGCTGCTCCCGGCTCGGCCTGGCCATAGCTTTGGGAAAGGCCTTCGATGACCAGGCCCGCCGATTGTATCTCGGCTGGCCGCCCGGCCAGAAAGGCCTCCACCTCCCAACGGCTGAGGTTGGTCTGCAGGTTGCCGAAGCGGTCCACGCCCAGCACGTGGCCCAGCAGTATTTCCTCCCGGCGGTAGGGCCGGGGCCAGTCCAGACGGATGGGGTCGCCAATGTAGCTGCCCAGTTCCTCGGGGCTGATGCCCCAGGTCAGGTGCGCGGCCACCGGCGCGAAGATGTCGCGGCCGTGGAAGGTTGCCGATACCGGCTGGCGATGATAGCGGGGCTTGTCCAGCACGTAGGCCCTGGCGCTGGGGTCGGCCAGCAGCACCGGCGTGAACAGGCCATTGTCAGGCCCCACGAAGAGCATGTCCAGGGCCTCCACCACCAGGGGCCGGCGCTCGGTGCCCACCCCCGGGTCCACCACCGCCAGATGCACGCTGCCCGAGGGGAAGACCCCCAGGGCCTGCTCCAGGACAAGCGCCCCGGCGCGCACGTCCTGGGGCGGTATGTCGTGGCAGAGGTCGACCAGGCGCACCTGGGGATAGATGCCCAGGATGACGCCTTTCATCAGGCCCACGAAGGGCCCCGCCCCGAAGTCGCTGGTCAGGGTGATAAGCGGGGGTCCGCTCATGAGGCCTCCAGCAGGGCGGGCAGCACCTGGCCCGCCTTGCCCAGGAGCGAGACGTCCACCTGGGAGGAATTGGGGGGGGGCTCCAGGTTGACCTCGATGACAAAGGCTCCGGCGCGCTTGGCCGCCGTGGCCAGGGAGGCCGCCGGCCGCACCACCGCCGAAGTCCCGACCACCAGCATCACCTCCGCCTCCTGGGCCGCCTGCCAAGCCCGCTCCAGCAGCTCCTGGTCAAGGTTCTCTCCGAACCAGACCACGTCCGGCCGCAGCAGCCCGCCGCAGAGCGGGCATGACGGCGGCGCGGGCAGATCGAGTCGGCGCTCCTCACGGCGCTCGCCGCAATCAAGGCAGCGCACGAACCAAAGGTTGCCGTGAATCTCCAGGGGAGCCCGACTGCCGGCCAGACGGTGCAGGCCGTCGACGTTCTGGGTGATCAGGTTGAAGCCGGGCAAGCGGGCCTCCAGCTCGGCCAAGGCCAGGTGGGCGGGGTTGGGGCGGCAGGCGTGGATAAGCCTCCGCCGCCAGTGATACCAGCGCCAGACCAGGGCGGGGTCGCGGGCAAAGGCCTGGGGGGTGGCCAGGTCCTCGGGACGATGTCTCTCCCAAATCCCGCCCTGCCCCCGGAAGGTGGGCACCCCGGACTCGGCGGAAACTCCGGCCCCGGTAAGCACGGTCAGCCGGCTGGCCCCCAGGAGCCGCCGGCCAGCCAGGGCCAGTTGCGTTTCAGGCGCCAGCGGTCTTTGCCTCCGGCGGCTTTGGTTTCACCGGCTAGAATTCCACCATCATAGGCGAGCCCATCTCAGCGAAACCGAACTTATTGAAGACTGATGCCCCGTTGAAGTCCAGGATCTTGAACTCATCCGGGCCGAGGCGCTTGGTCACGGCACCGAACAGCTCGCCGTAACGGCTCTTGGCCAACTCCAGCGGAACCTCCATGAGAATGATCTTGGAGATGTCGCTGCCCTTGAGCCGTGACACCAAGTCCGGGTGGGTGGAAGACTTGTAGGTGGAAACCGCCAGCATCGCCCCCGCCCCATAGATAACCACGAAGCAACGCATATCTTCTCCCTTGAGCTTCAGTCGCGGGCAAGAATCGGCCATAGGGAACCTGACTAGACCATAAACAGGCAAGGGCCGGGCTGTCAAGGTGAAGCGACGGAGGGGCGGGGCGGCGGCGGTAAAAACGGCGGAGCGCTTCCCTGGGCGAGGGGAAGCGCTCCGTTGATCGTTGAACCTGACTAGGCTATTTGGAGTCGGCGGCTGTTTTCTTTTTGGGCTTCTTTTCCGCCTTGTCCTTGGGCGCGCAACTGGCAGAGTCGCAACCGCAGTCGCAGCTGGAGCCGGCGTCGGTCCCACCCTCGCAGGCCTTGCCGGTGGAGGCGTTCTTGCCGGCGTAGTCGGTGGTGTACCAGCCCGATCCCTTGAGGTGGAAGGCGTTCATGCTCATTATCTTCTCGACCCGGCCACCGCACTGGGGGCACTTCGTCAGGGGCGGATCGGAGAATTTCTGGAAGGCTTCGCTGATCTCGCTGCACTTGCGGCATTTGTATTCGTAGATAGGCATCTCGGCTTCCTCCTGGCTGCTAGCACCAACCCGGGCCCGGCTCGGCCGCGCCGTAAAGATCGTACAGACCCACCACCCGCTCCAGGCCTGCCATCTTGACCCTGCTCAGGGCCTTGGCCGTGGCCGCGTGCACCCGGGCCTCTTCCCGGGCCATCTCGCTCTCGCTGGCCTCGAACAAGTGCTGGAAGCTGCTGAAGCGCACCACGTGCACCAGTTCGTGGGCCATGACATAGGTGAGCAGGGGGAGCAGAAGCTCACCCTGGCCTTCCCGCCGCACCAAGCCCAGCAGGTTGTGGTCCTGCAGGCAGATACGGAAGAAATCCTTGGCCCGCAAGCGGCCTCCCGCGGGAGGCCGGCGCATCTTGAAGACCTGGGCCAAGGCCACCGGGCTCACCTCCCGGGGTTGAAGCTCGTGCAGGGTGCGCACCTCGTAGGGGCAGCGCCGCCAAGCGGTGTCGCTCAAGCGGAAGAACTCGCTCACCCGCTCCTCGGCCACCTCCATGGCCTGCCCCAGCAGGGACATCTCCTTAAGGCCAAAGCCGATTTTGCCCGGCATGGGCCCTCCGCGCCCCAGGTTGACCCAAAATATAAATCCACCGCCCGGGCCCCGCAAGGGGAGGCGTGAATTTTTTCTTTGTCCAAGCCAGGTTGACAACCCCGCGCGGCCCAAGGAAGATGTGGGCACCGTCAAACCCCGTGCGGAGCCATATAGCCTTGGCCGACAAACAAATCCTGCGTCAGGAGCTGGGGGCCCGCTTCGGCGGACTCTGGCCCGAGTCCGGACCGGCCGACCGGCCGCCCCTGTTTCCCGGCCTGGGCCGGGCGGCCGAGCGCCTGCGCCGGCAGCCCGAGTATAGGCGGGCGGGCCTGGTGGCGGTCATGCCCGACCCGGCGCTCCTGCAGGTGCGCATCAACGCCCTGCAAGACGGCAAGACCCTGATCGCGGCCACCCCCGGCCTCAAGCAGGGTCTGGTGCGCATCTCCCCCCAGGACCTGCCCTTGCCCCGGCGCAGCCGCGAACTCAGAGGCGGGGCCTTGGCCAAGGCCGGCCGAATTCTGCGCCTTCCCGGTGCCAAGCTGGGCAAGGCGGGACTGGTGGTGGGGGCGGTGATGGCCGTCGACAGCCGGGGGCTGACCCTGGGCGACGGTCGCGGCCTGCTCGACCTCTTCCACGCCCTGCTCGAGGCGTTAGGGGCCATAACCCGGGCCACCCCCCTGGCGGTGCTGGCCGCCGAGGAGCAGATCCTGCCCGAACTGCCCGGCGAGCCCTGGGACGTGGGCGCCGACTTGGTGCTGACCCCCGAGCGGGTCCTGCGCCCATCGGAGGCGGCGCGCCCGGCGCCCGCGCTGGACAAGCTGCCACCCGCCCTTGCCAAGCTGCCGCTGATCAAGGCGGCGCTGGCCTCCCTGGCCCGCCAGGCCGGGAAACCCTAGGCGGTTTGCGCGCCTTCTATTTCTTTATCAGCATGTTCGAGCCCCGGGAGGTCATCTCCCACCAGCCGCCCTCGGCCTGCGGCTTGGGCGCGGGCTTGGCGGCGGCCGGAGCTGACGCGGGCTTGGCTTGAGGGGCGGCGGGGACGGCCTTGGCCGGAGGGGCGGCGGGGGTCTCCGGTGCGGCCTGGGCCACTGGCTTGAGCTTGCCCTTGAGTCCTTGGTAACGGGCATCCAGCCGCGGCACGTGCATCCAGCCCTTGCCCAGAAACTCGGCCGGACTCATGAGCTCGGCCAGGCCGGTGGGACCGAGCTGATTGTCGAGCAGGTAGACCTCCACCTGCCCGCCGGCGGGGCGGGCCGCCCAAAAGGTGCGGAAGACCACGTTGGAGGAGGTGTGCCCGGTGCCCAGTTGGCTCTGCTTGGTTTCCAGGTATATGCCTTCGGCGATCTCGCTCATGTCGTATCTCCCAGGCCCCGGCCGGAGCGGGGACCAGGCTAGTTGGCGGGCGTGCTCCTCACCAACCGCCGCCAGTTGCCGGGCAGCCCCACGGGCTCCTGGAATCTAACCCCCACCCAGAATGTCGCGGGCTGGTAGTCCCAGACCCGGTTGGTCCAAGCAACCTCGCCGAAAATCCGCCATTGCCCTCCGCTGGGAACCTGCAACACCAACTCCAGAAGGTAATCCTCGCCGGAGTTCAGGCAGCGTTGCAGATGAAAGCCCTCCAAGGCCAGGGTGGGCACCGCCAGGCAGCAACCGTCCTCGGAGAGATTGACGGCGGTGGCGGCGTGCTCCGGCGTCAAGTGGCCGCGGCCAGCCGATTCCACCACCCACATCCTGACCGGGACCCGCACCTCCTCGCGCGCCAGGGAGCGCCGGTCCCAGAGCTTTTGCCACAGCCTGATCAATCCTGGCTCCGTCCTACCCCATTGACCCCAATCGGACGCCGAGTATGACCAAGCACAACCTTCACACCCCCGGTTGTCCTGGCCAGCATTTGCCATTATACTTCAAGACGTTTGATTCTATCACAAAAAAATCCAGACTCGCATCCAGGAGTTTCGCGCATGGCCCTTTCCGGCTCTCCTCACGGCCTGAAGGTGCTCTTTGTCTCCCCGGAAGCGGCCCCCCTGGTGAAGACCGGAGGCCTGGGCGACGTCTCCGGCTCCCTGCCCTTGGCCCTGCGCGGACTGGGCATGGAGGTGCGCCTGGTCCTGCCCCTCTACCGCCAGGTGAACTTGAAGGCCCACGGCATCAAGCCCGCCGGTCTGAGCCTGAGCGTGCCCGTGGGCGGACGCCTCTGGACGGCCCAGGTCTTCACCGCCAGCCTCAAGGGTTGCCAGGTTTACCTACTGGCCAACGAGGAACTTTTCGGGCGGGAGGGGATTTATGGTCCCAACGGCGGCGACTATGCGGACAACCCCTTGCGCTTCACCTTCTTTTGTCGGGGCGCCATCGAGCTGGCCCGTGCCCTGGACTGGCCGGCCCAGGTGGTGCACGCCCACGACTGGCAGACCGCGCTCCTGCCCGCGCTGCTGGAGACCAAGGCCTGCGATCCCGGCCCGCTTTCCGGGGCGGCCACGGTGCTGACCATTCACAACCTGGCCTACCAGGGCATCTACGAACGGGAGGCCTTCGCGGTGACCGGTCTGCCCCACTGGCTGAACTCGCCCATGGGCCTGGAGTTCTGGGGCAACATCTCCCTGCTCAAGGCCGGCCTGGTCACCGCCCGGGCTCTGACCACGGTCAGCCCCACCTATGCCGAGGAGGTGACCACTCCCGAGGGCGGCCACGGCCTGGAGGGCGTGCTGGCCCAGCGCCACGAGAGCCTGCACGGCATCCTGAACGGGGCGGACTACGCCGACTGGTCCCCGGAGACGGACCGCTTTCTGCCGGAGGTCTATTCCCGGGGCGACATGAAGGGCAAACTGGTCTGCCGGGACAAGCTGCTGGCTGCCTTCGGCCTGGAAAAGGCCGGCAAGCGCACCTCCGTGCTGTCCTTCGTCGGCCGCCTGGTCTATCAGAAGGGCGTCGATATCATAATCAAGGCCGCCCCCCGCCTGCTGCTGGACGACCTGCGCCTGTGCATCCTGGGAACCGGCGACCCGGAGCAGGAGGCGATGTTGCAGGATCTGGCCCGCGCCCATCCCGGCCGCCTGGGCGTTCGCCTGGCCTTCGACGACGAGCTGGCCCATCTGCTCACCGCCGGCAGCGACCTGCTGGCCATGCCCAGCCGCTACGAGCCCTGCGGCTTGAACCAAATCTACGCCCTGCGTTACGGCACCGCGCCGGTGGTGCGCGAGGTGGGTGGGCTCAAGGACACCGTACAGCCCTTCGACCCCATGAGCGGCCAGGGCACGGGCTTCACCTTCCAGCCCTTTCATGAGCGGGACCTGACCTGCGCGGTGCGGGAGGCGCTTTGGACCAGACAGCGGCCCAATCTCTGGCATGGGCTCACGGCCAACGCCATGTCCCAAGACTTTTCCTGGCAGCGCAGCGCCCGGGCCTACGCCGGGCTCTACGCCGGCCTTGTCTCTAGCTAGCGCCTAGGCGCCGGCGGCCGGAGCGGGGCCGGGGGCTCGTCCTCTTCCTCTTCCTGGTCCGGCGCTCCCATGCCCGGCACCATCATGCCAGGACCGCCCTGCTTGAGCTTACTCTCGAACTGGGGGTCCTTGAGCAGGTCAAGGGTGGCCTTGGCCATCTGGCGCTGGATCTGGTCATCCTCCTGGTCGAAGGAGACCGCAATGCCCGCCGGGACCTCGAAGACCTGGCTCTTGACCGGCACGCCGGTCTCGATGGAGACCGCCTCCTCGTCGATCTTCATGCCCATCATGGAGCCCTGGGTCTTGAGCACGATGCCCGCGCCCTTCCAGGTGTAGGAGGTGAAGCCTGCCACGGTGGCGATGTCCACCGTGTTGCCTTTGAAGGCGCCCTGGGTGATCTGGGGCGGAGCGCCTGCGAAGGCATGGCCCATGGACGAACCCAACTTCTCGGCGTTCTTCTGCACCGCCGCCTTTTCCGCCGCCGAGAGCTTCTCGTACTCCTGGGCCAGGTAGGTGTTCATATTGCCGGTGGCCTTGGCCGTGCGCGTGATCAGATCCACCTCGATCACCTTGTCGGGCAGGGTTATGGTGATGCTTTTCTTGGGATGCTTGCCTCCCATCATGGTCAGGGCGGTGTCCACCACGCGGGCCGAGCGCTGGCCGTCGACGTAAAGCACGGCGGTGCCCGCCTCGTTGCCCTTGAGCTGGTATTTGATCTCGGCGGTGGCGAAGGGCAGCTTGGGCGCGAAGGGGTTGTCGGCGGCCTGGGCCAAGGCCGGCAGGCAGAGGCAGACGAGGATCAGGATCAGCTTGCGCGGCATGGGAAAGGCTCCTGGACGGCTGAAGCGGTTTATTTTCCTGGCAGGTGGTCCAGCCCGCTGGCGGAATAGCCTTCCAGGTCCAAGCAGACCCTACTGTATCCGGCCTGTTTGACCGCCGCAAGCACCTTCGGGCGCAAGGGCTCCGTGACCAGGGCCGTCAACTGCTCTTTCTCGGCTTCGATCCTGGCCAGGGGGAAATGGTCGCGCACGCGCAGACGGCCCGGCGCCAGGCCGCGCAAGCCCTGCTCGGCCCGGCCCACCCGCGCCAGGGCTTCGCGGCTCAAGGGGATTCCCGTGGGGATGCGGGTGGCCAGACAGGCGCTGGAGGGCGCGGAGGCCGTGGTCAGGCCCAGCGCTTGGCTCAGCCGGCGCACGCCGGCCTTGTCCAGCCCCGCCGCCATGAGGGGCGAGAGCGCCCCCAGTTCGGCCACCGCCCGGCTGCCCGGACGATAGTCTGACCTGTCGTCCAGTTGGCTGCCCTCGGCCACGGCCTTCATCCCCCGCTCCCGGGCCAGACCGGTCAGGAGCGAAAGCCGGCGGCGCTTGCAGTGGTAGCAGCGCTGGGGGCCGTTGGCCGCGATGTCCGGGTCCGCCAGCTCGCCGGCATCAAGCACCAGCAGTTCCACCCCCAGCCCGGCTGCCAGGGACCGGGCCTGTTCCAACTCCCAGGGCGGGGTCAGGGGGCCGGCGCAGATCGCCGCCACCACATCTTGCGGGCCCAGGGCCTCCACCGCCGCCCTGAGCAGCAGACTGGAGTCCACCCCGCCGGAAAAGGCCACCATGAGCGGCCCTGCACCACCCAACTCCGTCAGCAGGTGCGCCCAGGCCTTTCGCAGGTCCGGGGGAATGGCGGGGCTATGATTCACGGCGCGGGGCTAGGAAAGGACTTCATGGCCCGCCGCGCGCAGCGAGGCCACCACCGGGGCGATTTCGATGGGCTCCAGACGGAAGGAGTAGATGCGCCGAGCCGCCTCTGAGGACAGCAGGGCCACGCTTATCACCTTGCCCCCCTGGCCCTGAATCAAGCCGTGCACTTCCTCCAGGGAGCCCGGCCCCGGCCGCAATGCCAGGTCTATGCGCACGCTGTCCTGCAAAAGTCCCATGAACTCCATGAACACCTTGAGCAGGTCGGCCAAGGTGATGATGCCGGCCAGGCGTCCGTGCTCCATGACCAAAAGTCCCGTGACCTTGTGGTGATAGAGCAGACGGGCGGCCTGAAATACGTTGTCGGTGGCCTGCACCATCAGGGGATGGCTGTTCATCAGGTCCTTGACCGTCAACTCCGAGAGCAGAGAGGGAAACCAGGCCGTGCGCAGGTCGATGTCAGTCACCAGGCCCTTGACAGCGCCATCGTCTACAACGGGCAGGTGGCGCACGTCGCGCTCGCGCATCAGGGCCAGGGCTTGGTCCACGGTGGCCTGGCTGGAGATGGTGACGGGGTTGGGGGTCATGTGGCCTGAAACCTGCACTGGCGCTCTCCACCTTGGTATTTTTTTTAGGATAGGTTATTAGTGCCTTGCTGGGCAAGGATTTTTGACCATGCCCGCCGTGTCCCAGCCGCCTTGACCGGCAGGTCATAATTTTACCATTTTGGAATGTTTGCGCCAAACCGTCAAGACAGTGAACTATTCCGGCCTGAGAATGGTAAAATTAAGCGTTGATCATCCTGGCTATTGACAGAATTAGGCTTATTAATTTAACTTTTATGCTCAGTTGAGCCCAAGAGGGCAGGCTCGCCCCGTTCCGGGGAGGCGTCTGCTGAGTGCACCAAATTCAGGTGGAGGCGTCATGACCCCCAAGTTCATCTTTGTCACCGGCGGCGTGCTCTCCTCCCTGGGCAAGGGCTTGGCCGCCGCCTCCATCGGCGCCCTCCTGGAGGCCCGCGGACTCTCGGTCATCATGCAGAAGCTCGACCCCTACGTAAACGTGGACCCCGGCACCATGAACCCCTTCCAGCACGGCGAGGTCTACGTCACCGACGACGGGGCCGAGACCGACCTGGACCTGGGTCACTACGAGCGCTTCACCAACGCCAAGCTCAGCAAAAAGTGCAACTACACCACCGGCTCCATCTATGAGAGCGTCATCAACAAGGAGCGCCGGGGAGACTATCTGGGCGGCACGGTCCAGATCATTCCCCACGTCACCGACGAGATCAAGCGGGCCATCCAGGGCGCGGTCAACGGCGTGGACCTGTCCATTGTCGAGATCGGCGGCACCGTGGGCGATATCGAGGGCCTGCCCTTTCTGGAGGCCATCCGCCAGTTCCGCACCGACGTGGGCAAGGAGAACGTCCTTTACATCCACCTGACCCTGGTGCCCTACATGAGGATGGCGGGCGAACTTAAGACCAAGCCCACCCAGCATTCGGTCAGCGAACTGCGGCGCGTGGGCATCCAGCCCGACGTGCTGCTCTGCCGTAGCGAACAGCCGTTGTCCAAGAGCCTCAAGGAGAAGATCGCCCTGTTCTGCAACGTGGAGCCTGAGGCGGTCATCACCGCCATCGACGTGGACCATATCTACGAGGTTCCGCTGAAATTCCACGAGCAGGACCTGGACGAGACCATCTGCCGCAAGCTGGGCATCTGGACCCGCGCCCCCCAACTGCAGAACTGGGAGGACCTGGTCTACAAACTCAAGAACCCCGCCCATGAAGTCACCATCGCCATGGTGGGCAAGTACGTGGATTTGAAGGAGTCTTACAAGAGCCTCAACGAGGCCCTGGTTCACGGCGGGGTGGCCAACAACACCAAGGTCAACATCAGGTACGTCGACAGCGAGGTGGTCGAACGCGACGGCCTGGCCGAGGTGGAGGGGGCCGACGGCGTGCTGGTGCCCGGCGGCTTCGGCGCCCGGGGGGTCGAGGGCAAAATCAAGGCCGTGCAGTACGCCCGCGAAAACCGGGTGCCCTACTTCGGCATCTGCTATGGCATGCACATGGCGGTGGTTGAATTCGCTCGCCACGTCCTGGGCTGGAAGGAGGCCCACACCTCCGAGATCGATCCCAACTCGCCCTACCCCGTCATCTATCTCATGCGCGAATGGTTCGACTACCGCTCCCAGCGCATCGAAAAGCGCGACGAACTCTCCGACCTGGGCGGCACCATGCGTCTGGGCGCCTATCCCTGTCACCTGACCGCCGAGACCCTGGCGGCCAAGGCCTACAAGATCGACGACATCAGCGAGCGCCACCGCCACCGCTACGAGTTCAACAATGAGTTCCGCACGGCCCTGGAGGAGAAGGGCTTGGTGGTCAGCGGCGCCAGCCCGGACGGCGAACTGGTGGAGATTGTCGAGATCAAGGACCACCCCTGGTTCCTGGGCTGCCAGTTCCACCCCGAATTCAAGAGCCGGCCCATGAACCCCCATCCACTTTTCCGCGATTTCGTGCGGGCCGCCCTGCGCCACCACAACGACAAGCGGGGCTAGGGCATGTCCTCGCCAATACCCTCCGTCACCCTGGCCGGCCGGCCTTTCGGCCGCGAGAGATTCTTCGCCATCGCCGGACCCTGCGTGATCGAGTCCGAGGAGCTGACGCTTTCCATCGCCCGCCACTTGGCCGAACTCTCGGCGCGCCTGGACCTGCCGATTCTGTTCAAGGCCAGCTTCGACAAGGCCAACCGCACCAGCCTGTCCAGCTTCCGGGGGCCGGGCCTGGAAAAAGGCCTCCAGGTCCTGCTCAAGGTCAAGCAGGAGACCGGCCTGCCGGTCATCAGCGACATCCACACCCCGGCCCAGGCCGCGGCCGCAGCCGAGGTCCTGGACGTCCTGCAGATACCGGCCTTCCTTTGCCGGCAGACCGACCTCCTGGTGTCGGCCGGCCAGACCGGCAAGCCCATCAACATCAAGAAGGGTCAGTTCGTGGCCCCTCCTGACATGATCCAGGCCCTGGGCAAGGTGCTGGAGACCGGCAACCGCCAGGTCTGGCTCACCGAGCGCGGGGCCAGCTTCGGCTACCACAACCTGGTGGTGGACATGCGCTCCATCCCGATCATGCGGGCCCTCGGCTGCCCGGTGGTCTTCGACGCCACCCACAGCGTGCAGCTGCCAGGCGGCCAAGGCCACTCCAGCGGCGGGGACCGCCGCTTCATCGCGCCCCTGGCCCGCGCGGCGGTGGCCGCCGGAGCCGACGGCGCGTTCCTGGAGGTGCATCCCGAGCCCGAGCGCGCGCTTTGCGACGGCCCCAACAGCCTTCCCCTGGCCGATCTGGAGGCCATGTTGAAGCTCTTGGCGCGCATCTACGCCCTGGTGCGCGGGGAGGCATGAGCATGGCCGGGCTCACGGCGGCGCAACGCGCGGCGCGGGTGAAAACCGTGGTTCTGGACGTGGACGGCGTGCTCACCGACGGGCGCGTGATCTACGACGTCGACGGTCGCGAGATCAAAGTCTTCGACATCAAGGACGGCCACGGCCTGAAGCTCCTGATGCGCGCCGGGGTGGAGGTGGTCCTCTTGAGCGGTCGCAGCTCGGCGGCCAACCGGCTGCGCGCCACCGAGCTGGGCATCGGTGAGCTAAAGGAAAGCGTTAAGGTCAAGCTACCGGTGTTCAAGGATTTGCTGGCCGCACGGGGGATCGGGCCCGAGCAGGCGGCCTACATGGGCGATGACCTCATCGACCTGCCGCCCATGCGCCTGGCCGGTCTGGCCTTGGCCCCGGCCGACGCCGTGGCCGAGGTGCGGGCCGCCGCCCACTGGGTCTCCGCCCGGCCCGGCGGGCGGGGGGCGGTGCGCCAGGCCTGCGAGCTGATCCTGAGGGCCAGGGGTGCCTGGGAGACGGTCACGGCGCGCTATCATCAGCCCGTTTGAGCGCCGCCGGTCACCGCCCTGCTTCCGCATGCAAGAATTTTGCCTTTACCCGTCACTCCCCGGCGGATATACTCTCATCGCGGGTGCGGCAGGGACTCCGGCCGGCTTGACCGGCGCGGACGCGAGGCCGCTGGAGCTGTCGACGCCCGGAACGGGGTGGGAATTACAAAGTCGCATTCAGGCGCGATATCCCCATGCCCAGGCGCGGCGGCCTGGACCGCGGGACGGGGGCGAAGAACCTCCCACGACCAGCCTCGACTCGTGGAGAGTAGCCCGGCGCATCAAAACGGTAAGGACTATCTACTCTGGATGCAGACTTCCCTACGACGATTTCGGATCCTTTTGGCCGCGGCCCTGGCCGCGGTGCTGGCGGGCACCCTGGGTGCCTACTTGCTGCACCCCCCGGCCAAGCTGGCCGTGCGCGAGGATCCCACCGCCGCCCTCCTGGACAAGGACGGCAGGCCCTATGTAAAGGGCCTCACCTACACCCAGGTCCGCGACGGCGTGAAAAGATGGACCCTGACCGCCGACGGCGCGCGCTATGACGACGCCAGCGGCCACGTGACCCTGGTCAAGGCCAAGATAGACTATTTCCCGGCCAAGGGCGGCCTGATGACCATCGTGGGCGATGAAGGCGAGTACGACCAACACAAGCAAGTGGTGATTCTGCGCGGCAACGTGCGCGGGCGCACCCATGACGGCATCACACTGAAGGCGGACTACCTGACCTACTCCGAGCGCGAACAGATGGTGGATACCGACTCCTGGGTGACCTTGGCGGGAGAACGCTTCAAGGTGACCGGAAAGGGCGCGACCGCGGTGCTGTCACAGGGCACCCTGGTATTCAAGAGCCAAGTTGATTCCAACTTTATCCCCTCGGGCCAGGGGCCGCCGCCCGGCGCCACCGTCGACGCCCCCGAACCTGAACCTGTAGAGGGAGGTAAGCGATGACCTTCAAGCCCTTGGCCGCCCTGGCGCTGACCTCGGCCCTTTGGCTGGCCACCCCGGCGCTGGCCTTCACCACACCGGAGAAAAGCGACCAACCCATCCACGTGGTGGCCGACCGGTTGGAGGTGGACAACAAGGCCCAGGTGGCCAATTTCGTCGGCGCGGTCAAGGCCGTCCAAGGCGACGTCACCATCACCAGCGACGTGCTGGAGGTCTACTACGACCGCGAGGCCTCCGACAAGCCCGCCCACAAGCTGGAGGGCGAGCAGAGCGAAGGTCTCATGGACGGCGGGGGCCAGGTCCGCAAGGTGGTGGCCATCGGTCACGTCAAGATCGTGCAGAAGGACCGCCTGGGCGTGGGCCAGAAGGCCACCTACTGGGCTGGCGGCCGCAAGGTGTTGCTGGAGGGCCAGGCCACGGTCTGGCGCGGGCAGAACCAGGTCTCGGGCGAGCAGATCACGGTCTTCCTGGACGACGACCGCTCCATCGTCCACGGCACCCCGGGCAGGCGCGTGGCGGTGACCATCATGCCCGAGCAGAAGAAGGGTTCGGACTCGTCGGCGCCGGCGGCCAAGCAACTGAAGGCCACGGACAGCAAGAGGTAGCCTTGCCGAATTTGTCGTTGGAAAATCTGGCCAAGGTATATGGCGGTCGCCGGGTGGTCGACAACGTTTCCCTTTCTCTTAGCGACAGGGAGATCGTGGGCCTGTTGGGCCCCAACGGCGCCGGCAAGACCACCAGCTTCTACATGGTGGTAGGGCTGATCCGCCCCGACGGCGGGCGGGTGCTCCTGGACGGCCAGGAGATCACCAGCCTGCCCATGTACCGCCGGGCCCGCCAGGGCATCAGCTACCTCCCTCAGGAGCCCAGCATCTTCCGCAAGCT
>JAJZPI010000175.1 GCA_021811275.1 Deltaproteobacteria bacterium | reverse complement strand
TGTGCGCAAAAGGCTTCCCCTGCACCCCAACGCAATAAACCATGCGCGAATTGGCTGGCGCAGATTGGCGGCAAGTTTTCCGGGATGGGGGGCGGTTGGAGCCTTTGTCCAAGGGGCTGTGCCGTTTAAAGCCAGTTATACCAATAAGTATTCAAAGCCACGGATGGCTTTGAATGCAACTTGGTATTGAGCAAGGCAGGCCATGCCAACCTCCCCGGAAGACATCCGTTTCATGCGCCAGGCGCTCAAGCTGGCCCGCCGGGGCCTGGGCCGCTCCTCGCCCAACCCGGCGGTGGGCGCGGTGGTGGTCAGGGGCGGCCAGGTGGTGGGCCGGGGCTTCCACGCCCTGGCCGGGACGCCGCACGCGGAGGTGCACGCCCTGGCCCAGGCCGGGGAACTGGCCCGGGGCGCGGACATCTACGTGACCCTGGAGCCTTGCAACCACCAGGGCCGCACGCCCCCCTGCACCAAGGCCGTGCTCGCCGCCGGCATCGCCCGCGTGATCTACGGGGCCAGCGACCCCAACCCCAAGGCCATGGGCGGAGGGGAGTTCCTGGCCAGCAAGGGGCTTGCGGTGGTCCCGGGGGTGCTGCGGGCGGCCTGCGAGGACGAGCACCGCTTCTTTCTCACCCATGTCACCAAGCACCGGCCCCATGTGATCCTGAAAACCGCCGCCACCCTGGACGGCAAGACCGCCACGGCCACGGGCGACAGCAAGTGGGTCACGGGCGAGGCGGCCCGGGCCGAGGTCCACCGCTGGCGCGGCTGGTGCGACGCCATCTGCGTGGGCATCGGCACCGCGCTGGCCGATGACCCCCAACTGACTTGCCGCCTGAGGGGTGGCCGCGACCCCCTGCGCGTCATCGTGGATACCAGCCTCAAGCTGCCGCCCACGGCTAAGGTGTTGGACCCGGCGTCAACGGCGCGCTGCCTGGTGGCCTGCGGGCCCAACCCGCCCGCCCGGCGCAGGGCGGCCTTGGAGAAGGCCGAGGCCCAAGTTCTTCCCTTGCCCCTGGCCCTGCCCAAAAGCAAGGGCGGGGTGGACCTGCGCGCCCTGCTGGCCGAACTGGCCCAACGAGGCGTGACCAGCCTCTTGCTGGAAGGCGGGGCGGGCCTGGCCTGGGGCTTCCTGGCCGCTGGGCTGGTGGACGAGGTGATGTACTTTTTCGCGCCCAAGCTCCTGGGCGGGGCTGAGGCCAGGCCCATGATCGCCGGCGCGGGCTTCGGTAAAATGGCCGAGGCCCTGGCCCTGGGGCCGGTGAAGGTGAAGAAGTTCGGGGAAGATGTGCTGCTCCGGGCTAATCTGCTAACTGGCAGACATTATGATATTGAATAGTGATAAAATAGCAACAGAACGGCTAGTTATGGCAAAAGGTATCTTTGCCTCGGCCATGACTCACTTTTATCAAAGCCAAAATAGACAGCGAAGGCTTTTGGCCATTATTTGTTTTGATTTTACTGTTGAAATAATCTTGAAAACTATCATCGCATCCTTAAATGGACGGATGAACCAGGGTGACAAATTTAAACAGCTTTGCAATATAGCTAATAATTTATTACTAGATAGTCATGCCGCCGGATTGCCTGAGCAGAATGGTATTAATAAGGTCCATAGTATTAGAAATGCTGCTCAACATGAAGCGAGATATCCTACTATCTATGAGCTTAATGACTGCAGAACACATGTCGCCGACTTTTTATCTGAAGCATGCCAGCTTGTTTGGGGGATTGATTTTTTTAGACTTAGCCTATCCGATTTAATCGAACACGTGGAAATTAAAAATTATATTGTAAAAGCTGAAAGCTGTCTTGCGGATAACAATTATTCTGAGGCAGTGATAGAGGCTTCTGCAGGGTTTTATAAGACGCTTAGCTTTGTCAGGCCTAAAATATATTCAAATCGGAAGTTTACTTTTGGGCGTACAAAAGACGCCATTCAGCAGCGCATCATTAGAATTGAAGAAGCATTAAATTATGTAGCAAATGTAGTTGTAATTACTGCTTTAGGTATTGATTATGGATTATATAAAAAGTATATAAGCAAGGCACCGTTAATTGAATTTGCCTTGGCTGGTAATTATTTCGTTGAATGGGGGCGTCGAAATAATAATCCACAAAGGGAAGATGCAGAATTCGTAGTAAATTTTTGCGTTGAAGCAATTATACAAATTGAGAGCAAAGCTGGTGACATAAATAATCCATTTGATACTATTGTTGATGTGTAATTGCAGCGTATAGAACTGATTTGTATTGGAAACTATCATCATGTTCACCGGACTCATAGAAGGTTTGGGCGCCATCGCTCGCGTGACCCCCAAGGGCCCGGACGCGGTGCTCGTGGTCGCCCCGCCCTGGCCCATCGGCGAGGCCGTGCTGGGCGAGTCGGTGGCGGTCAATGGGGCCTGCCTGACCGTGACCGGCGCGAGCGGTCAGGGCTTCTCCCTGGACGTGTCCGCTGAGACGCTCTCGCGCACCACCCTGGGGGCCTTGCGCCCCGGCGCGGCCGTTAACCTGGAGCGGGCCATGAAGTTGGGCGAGCGCCTGGGCGGCCACTTGGTCACCGGCCATGTGGACTGCGTGGGGAAGGTGGCCAAGATCGAGCGCCTGGGGGCCTCCACCCGGCTCTACATCGCCATACCCCCCGAGCACCTGCGTCTGATGGTGGAGAAGGGCTCGGTGGCCCTGGAGGGCGTCAGCCTGACCGTGAACCAGGTCGACGCCGCTGGCTTTTGGCTGAACATCATCCCCCACACCCTGGCGGGCACCACGCTCAAGCTTGTCAAGGAGGGCGATTCTGTTAATATAGAAACCGACTTGATAGGCAAATACGTGGCCAGACTGCTCAATCGCGCCGATGACTCCGCCCCGGCCAAGGCCGGGCTTTCGCGGGAGGATTTGGCGCGCATGGGTTTTTGAGCGTCGGGCCAGGGCTTGGCCCCGCGCCCACGGGCAAAAGGGCCCGCCCGCTTCCGTCCCCGTTTCTGAATGTCGATAAGGGGCCAGCGCCAACCACGCCCCCAAGGAGACGATGAAATGCCCCTGGCCACCATCACCGAGGCCATCGAGGATATCAAGGCCGGCAAAATGATCATCCTGGTCGATGACGAGGACCGGGAGAACGAGGGCGACCTGACCATGGCCGCCGAGGCGGTGACGCCCGAGGCCATCGCCTTCATGGCCACCTACGGCCGGGGCCTGATCTGCCTGAGCCTTTCGGCCGACCAGGTGGAGCGGCTAGGTCTCCCCATGATGGTGCGCGACAACCAGTCGCCCTTCAATACCGCCTTCACCGTCTCGGTGGAGGCCCGCCACGGGGTGACCACCGGCATCAGCGCCCAAGACCGCGCCCAGACCATTCTCACCGCCATCAGCCCCGACGCCGTGCCCGATGACCTGGTCAGCCCCGGACACGTTTTTCCCATCCGCGCCCGCCGGGGCGGGGTGCTGGTACGCACCGGCCAGACCGAGGGCTCGGTGGACCTGGCCCGCCTGGCGGGCCTCAACCCCGCCGGGGTCATCTGTGAGATCATGAAGGACGACGGCACCATGGCCCGCATGCCCGATCTGGAGGTCTTCGCCGACCGCCACGGGCTCAAGATCGTGGCCATCAAGGACCTGGTTTCCTGGCGCATGCGCAACGAGTCCTTCGTCCACCGCCAGGCCGATGTCCGCCTGCCCACCGAGTTCGGCGAGTTCAGGGCCGTGGCCTACACCAACGATGTGGACAACCTCGAGCACGTGGCCCTGGTCAAGGGCCAAATCTCCCCCGAGGTGCCGGTGCTGGTGCGGGTGCACTCCGAGTGCCTGACCGGCGACGTGTTCCACTCCCGCCGCTGCGACTGCGGCGAGCAGCTGGCCGCCGCGCTCAAGATCATCGAGCAGGAGGGCAAGGGCGTGCTGCTCTACATGCAGCAGGAGGGCCGGGGCATCGGGCTGATCAACAAGCTCAAGGCCTACGAGCTGCAGGAGCAGGGCTGCGACACCGTGGAGGCCAACGAGGCCCTGGGATTCCCGGCCGACATGCGCGACTACGGCATCGGGGCCCAGATCCTGGCCGACCTGGGGGTGCGCCGGATGCGGCTGATGACCAACAACCCCAAGAAGATGATCGGCCTGGAGGGCTACGGCCTCTCGGTGGTGGAGCGGGTGCCCATCGAGGTGCCGGCCAGCCCGGAGAACGAGAACTACCTGCGCACCAAGTGCGTGCGCATGGGTCATATGCTCACCATGGGCGAATAGCGGGCCCACCCAAGACCGGGCCGGGCAAGGACGAGAGGGGGCGACATGACCAAGATATTGGAAGGCTCGCTACAGGCCCAGGGCATGAAATTCGCCCTGGTGGTGGGCCGCTTCAACGACTTCATCGGCGGCAAGCTCCTGGAGGGCGCGCTGGACACCCTCAAGCGCCACGGGGCCAGCCCGGACGACTGCACCGTGGCCTGGGTGCCCGGCGCCTTCGAGATTCCCCTGCTAGCTAAGCGCCTGGCGGCCTCGGGCAAGTTCGACGCCGTGCTCACCCTGGGCGCGGTGATCCGGGGCTCCACGCCGCATTTCGACTACGTGGCCGCCGAGGTCAGCAAGGGCGTGGCCCAAGCCGGCCTGGAGACCGGGGTGCCCATCATCTTCGGGGTGCTCACCACCGACACCATCGAGCAGGCCATCGAACGGGCCGGCACCAAGTCCGGCAACAAGGGCGCGTCTGCGGCCCTGGCCGCCGTGGAGATGGTCGACCTCTTGCGCAAGATCTAGCCCGGCGGGGGCCGCCCTTACCGGGGCGGACCCCAGCCGGGGCCTTTTCAGGCGGGAACGACAACCCTTGGGCGAGCGCACGCAAAGCCGAGAACTGGCGCTGAAGGTGCTCTACCAGATGGAGCACGGCAGCGAAGGGGCCGAGGAGGCCCTGTCCATGTTCGAGACCCATTTCCCCGCGCCCTTGCGCCTGCGCGGCTACGCCGAGCGCCTGGTCAAGGGCGTTGAGGCCCACCGCGAGGAAATCGACCGCCTGCTCAATCAGGCCAGCCGGCGCTGGCGCATCGTGCGCATGCCCCGGGTTGACCGCAACATCCTGCGCATGGCCTGCTACGAGATGCTCTTTTCCTCCGGCGAGGTGCCGCCCAAGGTGGCCATCAACGAGGCGGTGGAGATGGCCAAGCGCTACGGCGGCGAGGAGTCGCCGGCCTTTGTCAACGGCGTGCTGGATTCGCTGCTGGCCGTCCAGGGACAAGGCTCCGCGCAGGAGGCCAACCCCGCGCCCCATTCCGAATAGCGCCCCATGCCGGCCTCGCCAACCTTCCGCAATCTGCCCGCCGACAAGCAGGAACGCATTCTGGACGAGGCTCTTTCCGAGTTCGCCGAACACGGCTACGGCCGGGCCTCCCTGAACTCCCTGGTGGGGCGGCTCGGCATCTCCAAGGGCTCCATCTTCCAATATTTCCACGACAAGCCCGGCCTCTTCCGCCAGGTCTTCGATTTCGCGGTGGAGCGGGTCAAGAACCACTTGCGCCAGGTGCGGTCCGAGACCCAGGGTCAGGACGTCTTCAGCCGCCTGGAGCAGAGCCTCCTGGCCGGTCTCTCCCTCATCGAGGCCCACCCCCGCCTGTTCCGGCTCTATCTGCGCATCGTCTTCGAGGGCGACGTGCCCTTCCGGGGGGCGCTGTTGCAGTCGATCCGCTTCTTCTCCCGCGACTACCTGCTGGAGCTTCTTTCCGAGGGCCGCGACCGGGGCGAGCTCAAGCCCGGCATGGACCTGGACCTTGCCGCCTTCATCGTCGACGCTTCGCTGGAGCGCTTCCTGGTGGCCAAGAGCGTCGAGCACATGGACCTGGACCTGGGGCTCTACGGCGCCGGCCTGGACCAGGCCCGCCGCCGGGCCAGCGAGCTGGTGGCCGCGCTCAAGGCCGGACTGGGGGCGTGAGGGCAGTCATGACCTGGCTGATCACCGTGGCCATGGAGATGGAGGCCAGGCTCTTGATCGAGCGCCTGGCCCCGGCCCCTCCCCTGGGCGGGCGGCCCAGCTTCGCCGGGGAGCTCCCCGGCCCGGCGGCCGGCCGCAGGGTCTGCCTGCTGCTCACCGGCATGGGCCAAGTCAACGCCGCCCAGGCCACGGCCGCCGCCCTGGAACGCCTGGCGGAGGTGGAGGCCGTCCTGAACCTGGGCTGCGCCGGGGCCTACCCGGGCTCGGGGCTCCTGGTGGGCCAGGCCGCCGTCGCCAGCGAGGCCGTCCACGCCGATCTGGGCGTGCTCACCGCCCGGCGCTGGCGCCCTCTGGACCTTACCGGCATACCCCTGATGCGCGACCCCCAGGGCAGGCCCTTGTTCAATCGCCTGCCCGTGGATCAGGCGCTCACGGACCAGCTCTGCGCGGGCCGGCCCGGCATCGGGCGCGGGCCCTTCGCCACGGTCAACCAGGTGTCCGGCGACCAGGAAACGGCCCGGGACCTGGAGCAGCGCTGGGGGGCTCTCCTGGAGGACATGGAGACCGCCGCCGTGGCCCAGGTGGCGGCCTGGTATCATAGACCCTTCGCGGCCCTGCGCGGGGCCAGCAACATCGCCGGCCGGCGCGAACTGGACGTGGCCGCCGGGGCGGAGGCCGCCCAAAGGGTGCTCCTGGGCGAGGAGGCATGAATGGCCAACCTTGAAATTACCTTCGGCTACTCGCCCTGTCCCAACGACACCTTCGCCTTCCACGCCCTGACCCACGGCCTGGTAAAGGCCCCGGGTTTTGCCATACGCCCCTTCCTGGCCGACGTTGAGGAGTTGAACCGCCGGGCCGGTCTGGGCGAGCTGGAGCTGAGCAAGCTCTCCTTTCATGCCCTGGGCGCCCTGTTGGACCGCTACCTGCTCCTGCGCGCCGGCTCGGCCCTGGGCCGGGGCTGCGGACCCATCGTGGTGACGCGGCCCGGCCAGGAGGGCCTGGACCTCAAGCGGGCGCGGGTGGCGGTGCCCGGCCGCCTGACCACGGCGCACATGCTCCTCTGCCTCTACCTGGGGCGGCCCCCCTTGGCCGAGCCCATGCTTTTCAGCGAGGTCATGACCGCGGTGGCCGAGGGGCGCTGCGAGGCCGGGCTGGTCATCCACGAGGGACGCTTCACCTATCAGCGCCTGGGGCTTGTCCGGATGCTGGACCTGGGCCAATGGTGGGAGGCGGAAACCCGCCTACCCATTCCCTTGGGTTGCATCGCGCTCCGGCGCGACGTGGTCGAGCGGGTGGGACGCGAGGCGGCGCTGGGCCTGGAGCGGGCGCTCTCGCGCAGCGTGGCCCGGGCCCAGGCCGAGCCTCTGGCCAGCCAGGCCTACGTGCTGGCCCACGCCCAAGAGATGGAGCCCAAGGTGGTGGAAAGCCACATCGAGCTTTACGTCAACAGCTTCACCCTGGACCTGGGGCCCCTGGGGTTGCGGGCGGTGGCGGAGATGCTCGCGCGCGGCCGCCGGGCCGGGCTGCTGCCCGAGACCGGCGCGTCGCTCACGCTTTAGGCTTAGGCCACGGTGTCCACCACCGTGCCGCTGTCCGGCGGGGGTGGCGGAGGCTCTGGAGCAGGCTCGGGGGGCGGTTCGGGGGGCGGAGGCGGGTCGGGGGGCGGCTCCGGCGGCGGGGGGGGCGGAGGCTCCGGCGGGGGGGGATTGGACGGAATCCTGGATTCCGTGCGATAATATATGGTCAGGTTCGAATCTAGTCCGGCGGCCATGAAGCCCTCCCATGCTTTTTTTTGTTCTAGGGATAGGACA
>JAJZPI010000174.1 GCA_021811275.1 Deltaproteobacteria bacterium | reverse complement strand
TCCATCTTCTTCCCCGCCACCCATGGCCACACCCTGCTGGCCCAGCAATGGGCCGATGAGGTTGCCAAGCGCACGGGCGGGGAGGTCAAGGTCAACATCTTTCCCGGTGCCACCCTTACGCCCCCTGACCAGAGCTACGACGGGGTGGTGCGCGGCATCTCCGATTTGGCCATGGGCGTGTTCAGCTACGTCAAGGGGCGCTTCCTCCTGAGCGAGGTGCTGGACCTGCCCCTGGGCTACCAGAGCGGCCTGCAGGCCACCCGCCTGGCCAACGCCTTCTGGGAGAAGTTCCAGCCCAAGGAATTGGACGACGTGAAGGTGATGTATCTGCACGCCCACGGCCCGGGCATTCTGCACACCAAGAAGCCGGTGGAGAAGCTCGAGGACCTCTCGGGCATCAAGATCCGCTGCACGGGCACCAGCGCGCGCGTGGTCAAGGCCTTGGGCGCGGTACCCGTGGCCATGCCCCAGAACGAGGCCTACGAGGCGCTCTCGCGGGGCATCGTCGATGGCCTGGTCTCCCCCATCGAGACCCTGAAGGGCTGGAAGTATGCCGAGGTCATCAAATCCACCACCAGAAACCTGGGTTCCTCGTATTCCGTGGGTTTCTTTGTGGTCATGAACAAACAGAAGTGGGCGGCCATTTCCCAGACCTCGCAGAAGGCTATCGAGCAGATCAACCGGGAGTGGGTCGACAAGACCGGCCAGACCTGGGACGACCTGGACAAGGCCGGGACCGAGTTCACTCAGGCCAAAGGCAACAAGGTGCTGGGGCTGACCCCGGCCGAGGACGTCCGCTGGGCCGCGGCTGTTGCCCCCGTGCTCAAAGACTACGTGGCCACGGTCGGAGCCAAGGGCCTGCCCGCCCAGGAGGCCCTGACCTTCTGCCAGGGTTGGCTCAAGGCCAACCCCTAAAATCGGGATCGCTAATTTGTTTTACGGCCGCCGGCCGGGCTCGAAATCGGCCCGGCGGCCTTCGGCGAACTCCAACCGAGGGTTGTTCCACATGAGAGCCTTGATAGAACGCCTGTCAGCCTGGATGTTCGCCCTGGCCGGGGCGGCGCTGACGGCCATGATGCTGCTGACCGCCCTGGATGTGGCTCTGCGGGCCTTCTCCCGCCCCATCACCGGCACCTATGAACTGGTGGGGTTGCTTGGGGCTCTGACCCTGGGCCTGGCTCTGCCCCAGACCACCCTGGCCAAGGGCCACGTGCGCATGGACCTATTGACCGACCGCCTGACCACCCTGGGCAAGGCCCGGCTGCTGGCCCTTACCAGGCTCCTGGGCCTGGTCTTCTTCGGGGTGCTGGGCTGGAACCTCTTTATCCTGGCCGAGAACCTGCGCGCCGCCGGCGAGGTCACTTTGACTCTGCAGGTGCCCCAACATCCGGTGGCCTACGTCCTGGCCTTCTGCTGCCTTGCCCAGTGCCTGGCCCTCGGGCTGGGCCTGCGCCTGGAAAAGGAGGCCCGCTCATGAGCCTGCCTCTCTTGGGTTTGGCCATGGTGGGCCTGCTCTTCCTGCTCTTCCTGCTGGGGATGGAGATCGGTTTCGCCATGGCCATCACCGGCTTCGTGGGCTTCGCCTTGGCCGTGAGCTGGGAGGCGGCCCTGAACCTGGCGGCCAAGGACGTCTACAGCGTCTTCACCAGCTACGGCTTCACCGTGATCCCGCTCTTCGTGCTCATGGGCCAGGTGGGGGCCAGCGGCGGAGTGGCCAGGAGCCTCTACCATGCTGCCTGGCGCTTCCTGGGCCACGTACCCGGAGGCCTGGCCATCGGCACCGTGGCTGCAGCCACCGTCTTCAAGGCCATCTGCGGCTCCTCGCCGGCCACCGCCGCAACCTTCTCCACCATCGCCATCCCGGAGATGGACCGCTATGGCTACGACCCCCGGCTCTCCTGCGGCACCGTGGCCACGGTGGGCACCCTGGGCATCCTCATCCCGCCTAGCGTGGCGCTCATCATCTACGGCGTGCTTACCGAGACCTCCATCGGCCGGCTCTTCCTGGCCGGCATCGTGCCTGGCCTCATGATCGCCCTGGCCTTCGCGCTCACCCTCTGGGCCTGGACCCGCGCCAACCCCGCCCTGGGCCCTCGGGGGGAGCGTTCCACCTGGCGCGAGCGCCTGGCCTCGCTGCCGCCGGTGCTTTTGGTGTTGGCGGTCTTCCTAGTGGTGGTGGGCGGGCTCATGACCGGCCTGTTCTCGCCCACCGAGGCCGGCAGCATCGGGACCTGCGCGGTGCTGGCGCTTACGCTGTTCAAGCGCGACATGGACTGGCCACGCTACGTCAAATCCCTGGGTGAGAGCCTTCGCATCGCCTGCATGGTCCTGACCATGATCGCCGGGGCCACCATACTGGGACATTTCTTTCTGATCACCCGCATGCCCTTCTTCGTGGCTCAGTGGCTGGGTGGCCTGGAAGCCCCCAATATCGTCATCATGCTCATCATCGTGGCGGTATATCTCTTGGGCGGGTCCTTCATCGAAGATCTGGCCTTTTTGATCTTGGCCACCCCCATCTTCATCCCCGTGGTCTTGAAGCTGGGTTACGACCCCATCTGGTTTGGCGTGGTCATCAGCGTGGTCACCATGATCGGTATCATTCTGCCTCCGGTGGCCATCAACGCCTTCGTGGTGGCAGGCGTCACCGGCCGCCCGCTGACCGTGGTCTATCAGGGCATCTATCCCTTCCTGATAGGCCTGCTGGTGTGTCTGGGCCTAGTCCTGGTATTTCCCCAAATCAGTCTCTGGCTCCCTAAACTTCTCATGCCCTAGCGGCGTGCCGCCGCGTACATGGCGGGTCGGGCAGGCTGGGGCTTTTGCGGACCTCGCGAGCTCCCGTTCGAGGTCGTCTGATTTGCGGAGCGGGTCGGGCGGCGTGCCGCCGCGGCTAAGGCGGGTCGGGCAGGCTGGGGCTTTTGCGGACCTCGCGAGCTCCCGTTAGAGGTCGTCTGATTTGCGGAGCGGGTCGGGCGGCGTGCCGCCGTAGCCAAGGCGGGTCGGGCAGGCCGGGGTTTTGGCCAGCTTCCCGCGCTCCCGCTTAAGACTCGCGATAAAATCTGTTTCCTGCGGCGTGGGCTGGGCTACCTCCCGGCTAGACTTTTTCCTCTGGAAGAATCGGCCGGATAATAGGCGAGCGCGAGCTCTTGGCTGGCACGCCCCTTGCCCGGGCCGGCCGGAGGCCGGCGCAAGGGCCGCGCCAACCAAAGCGCAGCCTGGCTGCGAGGCCCTCTTCCTGTGCTATCCTGCTAGATAATGGCGGACCGCCGGGCTGGGAGGCTTCATGATCACGTTAATTGTAGCGGTGGGCGTATCGCTGGCGACCTCCTTCCTGTGCTCGCTGCTGGAGTCGGTGCTCTACTCCACCAGGGCCATCACCCTGGAGGCGGCAGCAGGCCGGGGCTCGCCCCAGGCCTTACAGATGCGGGCCCTAAAGGCTAAGGTGGAAAAGCCCCTGGCCGCTATTCTCATCCTCAACACCCTGGCCAACACCGGCGGGGCGGCCCTGGCCGGATGGGCGGCGGGCGAGGTCTGGGGCGGAGCTGGTTCCCTGCTTATCTTTTCGGCTGTTTTCACCCTGCTGGTGCTGCTGTTTGGCGAGATCATCCCCAAGACCTTGGGCGCGGTGCATTGGCGCCGGCTCTGGCCCGGCTCTGTGGTTCCGCTGACGGCCATGATGCGTTTCCTGGCGCCCCTGATCTGGCTCAGCCAGGCTCTGACCAACCTGGTGGTCAGGGGCCATGGGACCGCCCCCCGGGTCAGCGACGAGGAAATACTGGCCGCCGCCCGCCTGGGGGCAAGGGCGGGCCAGATAAGCCAGATGGAGCACGACCTCATCCGCAACATCATCCGCCTGGAAGAGGTCAAGGCCGAGGGCATCATGACTCCGCGCACGGTGATGCTTGCCCTGGACGGGGCCATCCCCATTGGCGAGGCAAAGCAGCTGGCCCGGGCCTGGAGCTTCAACCGGGTGCCGGTCTACCTGGGCGGGCCGGAGGACGTGGCGGGTTACGTGCTCAAGACCGAGGTCCTGGCCGCCGACCCCGAGCGGGACGGCGAGCCTTTGGCCGCCCTGGCCAAGCGCCTGCGTTTCGTGCCGCCATCGGCCAACGCCCTGGACCTCCTGAACGCCTTCCTGCGCCGGCGCGAGCACCTTGTCATGGTGGTCGACGAGTATGGCGGGATCATGGGGCTCTTAACCATGGAGGACGTGTTGGAATCCCTGGTGGGCTCGGAGATCGTAGACGAGAAGGATCAGGTGGCCGACCTGCGGGACCTGGCCCGGCGGTTGGGCCAGGGGGTGCCGGTCGAGCGGGAGGAGGATCCTGCGTGAGCGGATATGACCTGGACGTGTTGGTGATCGGCGGCGGGGGCAGCGGCGGCTTCACCGCGGCCACCACGGCCATGAGATCAGGCGCGCGGGTGGGCATGGCCGAAAGCGGCCGCCTGGGGGGGCTGTGCATCCTGGCCGGCTGCATGCCCAGCAAGACCCTGCTGCACGCCGTCGCCGCCAACCTGGCCGCGCCGCGTCCCCCCGAGGAGCTCTACCCTGGGGTCCTGGCGCGCAAGCGCCAGGTGGTGGAGTTCCTGGCCGGCAAGCGGGTGGAGGCGGTGCGGGCCAAGGAAATGAAGGGCCTCAAGGTCTTCGAAGGCCGGGCCCGCTTCCTGGACGCCCACACTCTGGATATCGCCGGCGCGCGCCTGAGCGCCGGGGCCGTTGTCATCGCCACCGGTTCGAGGGAAAGGGTGCCGGCCCTGCCCGGCCTGGCCGAGGCCGACTATCTCACCGCCGAAACCTTTATGGAGGCACCGGTTCTGCCCGCCTCGCTCATCGTGCTGGGCGGGGGGGCCATAGCCCTGGAGCTGGCCCAATACGCCCGCCGCATGGGGGCGGCGGTCACCATCCTCCAACGCGGGGAGCGGCTCTTGAGCAAGGAGGCTCCGGCGGTCGGCGAGGCCCTGGCCCGGGCCCTGCGGGACGAGGGCGTGAAGATTCTCACGGGGACCAGCCTGGAGAGGGTCGAGGCCGGGGCGGAGGGCAAGACGGTTTTCTTCCGGCGCGGCGGGGCGGCTGAGCGGGCCACGGCGGCGGAGATTCTCCTGGCTCAGGGCCGCGCGCCGGCCCTGGAGGGCCTGGGCCTTGAGGCCGCCGGGGTGTGGGTGGAGCGCGGCGCGCTGGCCGTGGACCGGGCCATGCGCACCAGCGTCGCGCATATCTTCGCCGCCGGCGACGTGACGGGGGTGAACATGGTGGTCAATCTGGCGGTGCTGCAAGGCGAGGTTGCCGGCGAGAACGCGGCCAAGACGGCGGCCGGCGGTCCCAGACCCGGGCAGGCGCGGCTCATCGACGACCGGGTGCTGCCCAGGGCGGTCTTCACCGATCCCCAGTTCGCCCGGGTGGGACTGAGCCGCGCCGAGTGCGAGGCGGCGGGGCTGGACTTCATGGAGGCCGGCCAGGAACTGGCGGATATGGGGGTCAGCCGCACCTACCCCCGGCCGGTGCCGGGCTTCATGACCATGCGCGCGGCCAAGGGCGAAGGCCGCATCCTGGGCGCGGACCTGGTGGCGCCGGAGGCCTCGCTGATGATCCACGACGTGGCCGTGGCCATGAAGCTCAAAGGCACGGCCCGCGACCTGGCCGACATCCCCTACATCCACCCCTGCCTATCGGAAATCACCAACCTGGTGGCCGAGAAGCTGGCCAGGCTGGCGGAAGGGTAGGGGGGCCGGGCTATTTCAGGGCGATGGCCTTCTCCGGACACATCTCCTGGCAGCAGAAGCAGGCTATGCAGACTTCGGGGGCGGCCTTGGCGTAGCCCTCATCCAGGGAAAGCGCCCCCACCGGGCACTGCTCCACGCAGGTGCCGCAGGCCGTGCACTTGCTCTCGTCGCAGACCGGACGCACCAGGGTGCGGCGGTGTAATAGGTCCTGGATGGGCTGGGAGTTCATGATGGCCTCCCCGCCCAGAGGCGGCACCCTGAAATCGGCCAGCGGCGAGGCGTCGCCCAGGACCTCGATGGCCCCTTCCTCGAAATCGCCCAGCCCCAGTTCACGGGCCTTTTGCAGGAAACGCAACCTGGCCGGATCGAGCCCCATCATGCGGGCCATGACCGCGTCCAGGGCCACGGCGTTGTCGCTGGCCAGGACGCGGCCGATCCATTTCAGGTCGGTGGAGGCCGGGCCGTTGCCCTGCATGCCCACCACCGCGTCGACGATGAACAGGTCGGGCGGGCGCAAGCTGAAAATTTCCACCACGGTCTCGTGGAAGCGTTCGGGATTGCCGGAGAGGCGGTGCAGGGTGGCCTTTTGGGCCCCGGGCAGGATGCCGTAGCTGTTCTTGATCCCCCCGGTGAGCACGGTCAGGCCGTGTGTCTTGAACTTGGGCAGGGAGACTATGACATCGGCTTCCAACACGGCCCGAGAGACGCTCACCCGGCTCATCAGCGCCGTGGGGGAGTCCACCTCCACCGCGTCCAGGCCGATGTTGCGGTAATGGCCCAGGGATGCCTCGATCAGGCCGGCCATGGCGAAGCTCTGCTCGTTGGCCCCGTAGCTGACCAGGCCGGGGTTGTCGCCTACGATCAGCTCGGCCGGGCCCAGGTCCTTTAGGCAGCTCACCACCGCCTTGAGCACCGCCGGATGGGTGGTGATGGACTCCTCGGGAGCGGCCAGGCGCAAAACATTGGGCTTGACCAGGACCGTTTTGCCGGCGACGGCCAGAGGGAACAGCTCGAAGGCCCGCCGGGCGGCCTCAAGGCAATCCTGGTAGGTGGCCGGCGCTATCATCACCCGCTGCATTATTCGGCCATGCCTTTCCCGGCCGCCGGGCGGCCGCTTGCTTGTTCAGGCCGGCCTTGGCGATCTCTCGCGCCCTTTGCCGGCGGTTCATCGGTCGGCCTAGGGCGTGGGAAGCAGGGCCCGCCGGCAGAAAGCCTTTACCTCCTCGGCCAGTTCCTGGTCGCGGGCCAGGCCCAGGAGCTTCATGCGGGTAGCCCCGGTGAGCAGGCCGCGCAAGATCTGGGCCGTCTCCTCCAGGGGGCATGGGCGAACGCTGCCGTCCTGATGCCCCCGGCGCAGGCACTCCACCACCAGCGCGTGCATGGCCGCCGCCTGGGCGCGAACGTGCCTGGCCTGCGGAGTTTTACCGGTGGCCAGGCTGGAGGGAAAATCGCGCACCACCAGCAGGAGCAGCTTGGCGTTGGCCTTGAGCTGGCGGAAGTGGAAATCGATGTAGCGCTCGACCGCCTCCAGGCCGCTGGCGGCCTCCCGCACGGTCCGGGCCATGTCCCGGATGTAATCCTCAAGCACGCTGGTGAGCAAGTGGACCAGAATGCCTTCCTTGGTCTGGAAGTGGTAGAAGACGATGCCTTCGGAGACCCCGGCCAGCCTGGCCACCTCGGCGGTGCTGGTGGCGTGGAAGCCCTTTTTGGCGAACAGGTCGATGGCGGCCCGGATGATGGCCTCCCTGCGCGCGGCTCCCGCCTTGGCGCCCCCCTTCATGGCCTCCTCCCTCGCCGGGGCCCCGTCGGTCGGCGGCCTCGCTCAAACAAGTGAGTAATCACTCAAGATTCATACCGTCCCGACGCCAAGCCGTCAAGCGTTGCCGGGTAAGCCTCTTGCCAGGCGACACCATGGGAATCTCGGTGGCAGGCTCGCGCTTGCCGGGGCAACCGCGCAAGCGGCAAGGATGGGCCCGCACCCTTCTTGCCAGAGCGGCCAAGATGTGTTTACCTAGTCCGGGTAGGTAAATCCCCCTTGCGCGGCGCGACCCTCTGTTCAGGAGTCCAACCTTGTCCCAAAGAGTAGTCATCATCGGCGCCGTGG
>JAJZPI010000173.1 GCA_021811275.1 Deltaproteobacteria bacterium | reverse complement strand
GGTAGGCGTGCTTGCGAAGAGGCTTCCTTTCTCCCTGGCTTCTCTTTGGGACACACCACGTTAATCATCAGAACTTAACCCAGCCGATCAGGTTCAGCTACCAAGTAACTCGTGAAGATAGGTATTGGTCATAGTTGCCTGCCCATGCCCCATTTTTGCTTGGATTTCAGGCAACGACTTACCTTCTTTTGTCCACTTGCTGGCACGCCAATGTCTCCACCCATAGAGCGAAAAGTAAGTTACGCCTGCCTTGAGGCCGAGGCACGGCGTTCGCTGCGAGACTGCATTTTAACAATCTGAAATAATTATGTAAGATGCTCGAAACGGCATGGTTGGAGGGTTTGGATGGCCAATCGATTCGAGCAAGGTGGGCCTGGTTTTCTAGATTTGGCGGTGGAGCACCTGAAGCGGCCCAAAATTTTCCTGGAAGACGTGGACCAGCTGGTGGACTGGCGGCCCATCGAGAAGATTCTCAAAAAGAAGCTCAGGCGCAACCAGGACGCCATCGGCAACCCGGCCTATCCTCCCCTGTGATCAATTTGCTGGTCTGGGAAACTCCGGGACAACTGAAAAAGGAGATCGCCCGCTTCGTGGAAAGCTACAACTCCAGGCGCTACCACAGGAGAGGATGTCAAATATCAATTGTGGTAGACGGTTAGGTCCATGTGCCCCCATGAAGTAATAACCGAGAGGAGAGAATTGAAATGAAGAATATCGCAATGACAGTTTCGCTCGCATTCCTGCTTTTGATCCTGGGCGCCTGCCTTGGGAACAGATCCTGGGACGAGAAACCCTTTTCGGACCTGGAGGGATTTCCCGTCAATCATCAGCAGGTCCTCAAACATCTGAGGACTGCCAATGAGACCGCCAAGGAAGCGGTGGAATCTAATCACCCGCCCTTTGGCGCAATGCTTCTGGCACCGGATGGCGAGACGGTGCTGATGAAACAGGGAAACGTGAGTTTGATGGACCATGCCGAAACAGTGATCACACGGCAGGCATTTGTTAAGTACGACCCCGACTACTTGTGGAAATGTACCCTTGTGACAACGGTCGAACCATGCGCCATGTGCGCCGGAAACATCTATTGGGCCAACATCGGAAACGTGGTCTATGGCGTTGAGGAAATCAGAGTGAAGGAACTGACCAGTGCCGACAAGAGAAACCCCACGATGAAGCTGTCGTGTCGCACAGTCTTCGCGGCGGGGCAGAAGCCCATCAGGGTAGTTGGCCCCGTTCCGGAACTTGAAGACGAACTGCTCGCGCCCCACAGGGCTTACTGGAAGTGACGCAGTCCCATAGCGAACACCTCAGATGCTACGGCTTCTGGAGCAGTGTCTCCCGGGGAAAATGGCAGAAGGGGGGGTAGAGCTTATCCGTAAATAGGAGCTACTTTCCTCCGGCAGATGATGGCCGCCGCCAAGTGCAAGAGGGCCTCGTAGCTATCTGCAAACTTCTCGTACCGGACCAGGAGTTTCCTGAACCCGTTGTACCGCGAGTGGGTGACCTCAACCACCCAGCGGCGGTTCTTCCAAGGGCGGCCACGTCGCCGTTTCTTCCTGCTGACTCTTGGTGCGTACCCGTGTGAGACGATTTCATCTTGAGCCGGCTGCCCGTCATAGCCCTTGTCGGCGTAGAGATAGGGTTTATCCTGTCCCGGCTGAACAAGCGCCGCGGCATCAAGAACAGCAGCTAACTGTGATAGGTCATGTCTGTTTGTGATCCTGCTACGATCAAGGATGGCGGGACGCCAAGCCCGTCCACCAACAGATGCCGCTCGCTTCCGTTTTTTCCCCTGGTCAGTGGGGTTGGGTCCGACGGCTTCCTGCGCCAAGGGATCCTTGACCATCGAACCATCAACGCTCTGTCATTTCCAGGCGATGCCCTCCACCTCATCGTACTCGCACAGACCAGCACGCCAAAGATTCAAGAAGGAACCCGCCTTGAGCCATTGGCGGAAGTACTTGAGGACTTAACTGGCGCTGCCAAATCGTTCCTTGGGCAAAGCCTTCCACTGGCAGCCGGTGCGAAGCACGAACACAATGCCCTCGAAAACATTGCGGGAGGCCATCGGCTTGCGGCCGCCGCCTGGCATGCGTCTGTAGGTGCCCCCGTCGCGGCGTATGCGCTTAGGGATAAGTAGCTAAACTCGCAGCCAGAACTCATCAGAAACTTCCCATGAGCGGGCTTTGGCCATGGCGTACCTCCTAAGGTCACATTAGGAAAGTGCTGCCAAAAAGTGAAATTTAATTGCGGATAATCTCTTGGGCTTGGCCAATTCTACTGCATGTTTTCGGCATCGAGGTGGCGGTTCTTTTCGCTGGGCCGGTTCAGTTGGAGACGGTAGTGGCCGTTATTGCGTTGACTAATTCAAGGAGCAAGGTATGTCGTCAGCGGCAGTCACATGACAATGTCCTCGACACCGTTCAGCCACGTTTGCATAAACTCCCTTGCATGAGTCATGAGCAAGGTCGCCCGTACCTCCATGGGCGCTGTTGGTGGTTCCTTGTGACCTGTGTATTTCCCTTGGCACATTACTTCAGACGGAGCCTGGTGTACAATTTTGATGGCCAAGACGCCGATAAGCTGACAGAGGGCCAACGGGGCCTCCAGGCAGGGACAAGACGGCGCATTCTCTACAGTCTTCACTGATTCCAAGGCAGGAGCAACACACCACTAGCATGTTGGGCACCCTGGTTAAAGTAGTTAAAGCCGGCTGCCGACAGCCCTACCTGGGCCTGAACCGCCGCCTGCGTCGGGCGGTGCGTCCTTTGTTTTTGGACTTCGCCGTCACCTGGCGCTGCAACGCCCGCTGTATCATGTGCGATACTTGGCGCTCCGGAGACATCAACCCCCAGGGGGCGGCAGCCGAACTCAGCCTGGCGGAGATTGAGGTCATCTTCCGTCGTGACGCGGATTTTTTGGGGGCGGTGAGCAAGGTGGGGCTGACCGGAGGGGAACCCTTTCTGCGCAAGGACCTGCCGGATATCTTGCGCGCACTGCACCGGCTGTTGCCGCGCGCACGCATGTCGGTGGTGAGCAACGGACTCTTGACTGAACGCATCCTGGCCGGGCTAGGCCAGATCAAGGGATTTTTCCCGGAGTTGGTGTTTAGCGTTTCTCTGGACGGTATAGGCCCGGTGCACGACCAGGTACGCGGGACGCCGGGGGCCTTTGACAAGGCGCTGGCGACTATTAAGGGCGCGCTCAAGCTTGGCTTCACCGTCACCAGCGGAGCGACCATCTCGGCGGTGAACTATGACCAGATCGAGCCCGTGGCCGATCTGTTGGCCGGGCTGGGAGTAGATTTTTCCTGCAACCTACAGGAGCGTGGGGCCAACTTCCATTCCACCGGCCGGGCGGAAGCCCTGGACCCGGCGCAAGTCAGTCTGGTTGGCCGGGCGCTGGAGCGGTTTCCCCACCACTACTACATGGACCAACTGCGCAGGCAGCTGGAAGGGCGTCCTCGCACCTTGCCCTGCTACGCCGGCATGTCTAGCTATTTTCTGACTCCGTCCGGAGAGGTGAATATCTGCAACCTGATCGGGAAACCCCTGGGCAGCCTGCGCGAACAACGGTTTCGGGAAATCGCCGGTTCAGCCGGGGCATGGCAACTTCGGCGGGAATTGGCGTCCTGCTCCTGCTGGTCGCAGTGTGAGGTGAAGAACTCCGCGGCCTCGGCTCCCTGGCACTTGGTCAAGTGGTTCGGGTTCAGCCCGCGCAAGAGGGAAATCCTGCGCCACTACCTGCGCAAGGCCGGTAAGTTGTTGTCCTGATAGCCGGAGTAAGCGGCGGCGTTTGAGTGTTCGCCTGTTCAGGGTGTTCCTTACCGATGTCGGTCGCCGAGCGTCATGGTGCGTGGGCCTTTAGGGCCGAGGCGCGGGGATCACCTCCACCCGGTCGGCCAGCAGATCTCGTCCCCCCAGATAGCGCACGCGCAGGTCCAGTTCGCAGCGGAAGGGAACCACGAAGGCAACCTCCATCGGGACGTACCCCCGTTGGGTTAGCTGATCCAGGGCTACCTCGCGTTTGCCCAACACCCTTTTGCCCATGTCCGTGGCCACCTCCAGCAGGGCATGGCCGGGCTCCCCTCGCGCCTCCCCTGGCGAACGCAGGAAAAAGCGAGCCAGATACGGGCCGGGATCCATGGTCTGGTAAGGCCCGTGTTGCATATATGTGTGGGGGTGGAAGCCAGCCCGCACGCCCACGGCCTGGCCGCCCGAGGCCAGGGGGTCGGTTACGACCTCCCCAGTCAGCCGGAAAAGGTCTTCCGCCTCCCATACGCCTGGGCCAGTCCGCTCATCGGCGAAACTCACCACAACCAAATTCAAGGCCAAGGAGGTTTGCCCGGCGAAGTAGACCCGAAACTCCAAGGCGGTGGTTGATTCGATAGTAAAGGCCAGAGAGGTATCTACCCATTGGCCGGCGACGGGAAACTCGCCGGGCGTCAAGTCACGCGAGGCCAAGGTCTGGTCAGGCGGTCCCACCTCCAGCCTCCCCAGGTGGCCGGTCTGTCCCACCTCCTCGGCGCGCAGGCGGAATCTGGCCACGTAGGAACCTGGGGGCAGGGCTCGCGCGGGCCCCCTGACCAGATAACCTGGCTGGTCTCGTCCGGCAAGGGCCTGCACCACGTTACCCTGAACTCCATGCCGATAAACCGCGCCCTCTTCAGGGCCGGTATTCTCTTTCAGAAGCAGGCGGTGACCGGAGGCCTGGTCGTCGAAGAGTCGCTGCCCCCGTTCCATCATCATGTTTTGGGCATAGAGGACGGCGCTGACCGGCGAGGTGATCTCCTCCGGTGGCGGGCCGGATTGGGGCTGGGGCCGCACCCCGAACAGGTGCAGGTTCCCGTCGCGTTCCAGGGGCTCCAACCAGCCCGAGGCCGCCAGGCGGCGCAAGGCCAGGCTGGGTGGGAAGGGGCTGACCTTGAGCGGGTAAACCATGGCATCGTCATGGAAGGTGACCCGATCGACCTTGAGTTCAACCAAGCGAGCGCCCTGGGCCGGGCCCAACTCCCCCAGGTCCATGGGATAGAGGGGCTGGAAGACCTGGGTGAGGTATTGCTTGGTCACGAAGGGCGAGTATCCGTTGACCATGGGGCGACGGGTGCGGGTCACGTCGTATTCATAACGGGAGGACTGGTGGGAATCGCCCGGCCAAAGGGGCAGCTCCAGCACCAGGCCGCGCTCCTTGGGCTCGGCGGCCAGGCGGGTCAGGACCCGGTTGTCAGGAGGGAAGAGCGACAGACCCAGAGGGCCGGTGTAATACTCAAAGGCCAGGGCCAGGATCGCCGCCAGGGGAAGCAGCTTGGCCACTCTGGTCCAGCTCCGTGCCGTCAACATCCGGCGCAGGTCGCTCAGGCCCCAGGCTGTCAGCGCGCCCAGGAACAGGATGGCGAAAACGATAAAGCGGGCGGGAACCCGGGGATAGTTGAAGAAGGGCACGTAATTGTAGAGCAGGCGGTAAAGCGGCAAGGTGGTCGGAGCTGGGCCCAGGGCCAACACCGTGGCCAGGAAGGCCATCAAAAGAGCAAGCACCCGGCGGCCGGCGTCCCGGGGGGCACGGCCGAGCAGGGGCAGGCACCCGACCAGGGCCATGGCCAGAAGAGTGAAGCCAAGAAATATGAAACGCTCATCCGATCCGGGGCGCATGGAAAAAAGGCTTTCAGGGCGCGGGCTAAAAAGAAGTATCTCGGCTAGGCCACGGCCCTTGCCGACAATGGAGTCAATATAGCTGGTGGCATGAATGCGGAGGAGATGGACCGCAGCCCCCCCCAGGCCCAGACCCAGGCCTAGGCCCGCCGCGGCGAGGGAGCGCCAGGCCAAAGGCGTGGGTAGGTCGCCCTTGCGCGTAAAGGCCCGCCCCATGCCAAAGACAAAGCTGCCAAGGCCGATCACCAACAGCAGGGTGCCCAGGTGGGGTAGGTCCAGCCAAAACTGCACGGCGTAGAGCGCCAGGGTGATCAAGGCCAGGAAGGGCCAGCCCATGGCCTGGCGAGCGGCGGCGAAGGATAGCCCGCGCAGGCGGGAGGCCAAGGCGGCCAGCGTCAGCCAGAGCACAAGGGCTGCCAGAGGCCACAGAGCCAGGGCCTCCACCAACAGACCGATGAAGGGCTTGGCCTCCGGGCCCCGGCTCAGGCGCATGGCCACGAAGAAGCCCAGAGCCAGCCCCCCCGCCAGCACGCAGGCCAACGCCCGCCAGGGAGCGCCAGCCGTTCTCGCCTCTTCGAGGTGGTCCCCCTCCGCGCATAAGAGGAACCGGCCAGGCAGGTACACCCCCGCCGCCAAGGATATGAAATAGGTGAGATGGGGCTCCATGAGGGCCAGGATCAGCAGGCAGGCTCCGGCGGCCAGGCCTGGGGCGAAGCGGCGGCCTGTCCAGGCGCGCTCCACCAGAAGAAAGGTCAGGGGCAATAAAAAGGCGACCAGCCCCATGAGCTGCCCGGCAGCCACCTGGCTGAACAGGATGGGGGAAAAGGCCAGGGCCAAGGCGGCTGGCCATGCGGCCCAGCCGTCGCCGCAATAGGCGCGGGCCAGTCCAAAGGCGCAAAGGGAGTTCAGGATCAAGGAAAGCAGAAGCAGGGCGTTATAGGCTCCCACCGGCCCCAGGGGCAGCAGCGCCACCCACAAAACCGACATGGGAAAATTGGCAAACCCGCTTACCATGCGGACATCGCCGGCATTGAACTCATAGATGTTGGTCAACCAGGGCGAGGAGCCGAAAAGGGTGTCGGAGAAGTCCCAGAACCAATAATAGGTTTGCAGGTAGTCCCCGGGAGGGAGGGGCGCACGCTCGAATCCCTCTATGGGAAAGACCGAGTAGGGCACGGCGGAGAAGAAGCGGGCTGGCATGGGCCAGGTGAAGAGCAGACCCAGGAGCAATGTTGCCAGGGCCAAGGCCAGGGCCGGGCGCAGGCCATTGGAGCCCCCCGACCCCGTCCGCGCCGGGAGGGCGATCGGCGACCCCTCATCCATCTTGACCATCGTTCCTCCGTGGGCTACCCGGGAAAGAGGCGAACCTTCCCGCCTGGATTACCTTCGGCGAGGGCTCGGCCGTTCTACTCGCGGATTTTGACGACGCGAGCGGGCGCGCCGACACAGACGCTTCGGGCGGGCACGCTCTTGGTGACCACCGCTCCCGCGCCGGCCACCGCTCCCGCGCCCAGGCGGATGCCCCCCAGCAGGATGACCCGAGCCCCCAGCCAAGCCCCCTCCTCCACCACCACACCTCCGTCGCTGAGTATGGGCTGCCGAGAGATGGGCTCCTGGACGTGACCCAGGTCATACTCGCCGCCGCCCACCAGGAAGCACTGGGGCCCGATGGCCACCTCGGGTCCGACCTCCACCGGGTTGTTGTGGGTGGATTGGATAACGCTGCTCATGCCGACGCCCGTGCCCCGGCCCAGGCGGACGCTGCCTTCCTTGCAGGAGATGGCCACGTTGTTGGAAAGGATCACGTCGTCCTCCAGCACCAGAACCTTGTCCAGGCTGCTGTGACGAGCATCCAGGAGGCAACCTTCGCCGATGGCCACTCTGTCGCCCAAGTGGATGCGTTTGGGATGGCGCAAGACAATCCCGGCCCCGAAGACCACGCCGTCGCCGCAGGAACCGAAGAGACGGGGCCAAAAAATCGAGCGCAGCTTCAATCCGAGAGCGCCCCGGACGCCGGACAACTGTTGACACCACTCGAAATAGGCCAGGCCCCAGATGGAACGATGGCCCACTACCACGTTCTGGTAGCGCTCCATCGGGCTGCCTTCGCCGGTGACGGCCTGATGCGTCTTTTTGGGCGCGGTCATTCTACCTCTCCAGCCTGGTTGCCATACGATGTTAATCGACCCGAGCGAACTCACGCTTGATTGCCGTTCATGTCCGCCTCAAGAAGAAGAGTCCCTTAGCTTGAAACCGCTCAGG
>JAJZPI010000012.1 GCA_021811275.1 Deltaproteobacteria bacterium | reverse complement strand
GATCATGCGCACCCGCATCACCTGCTCCTGCAGGTCTCGGCTGATGTGGTCCAGCGCCTCCACCGCGCCGCCCAGGTCCTCACCGCCCGACCCCTCGGAAAGCTGGTTCACCCGCGCCACCCCGATTACCAGCTCACCCACCAGGTTCACCAGCTTGTCCAGCTTGTCCGTCTCCACCCGAATCGTGGACGCCTGCATCACCGGCTTGGACGACGCCGGAGAGCGACCCTCCTCGGACGGATGGGCCGGGGCCGCGGGACGGACTGCGTCTGGCGATGCCTGAGCCGCCGGCGATGCGGTCGGCGCGGCCGGGCGCTGCCGTGGCTGGGCCGGCATGGGAGCCGGCCGTGGAGAAGTGGCGGCCGGAGCCGAAGCAACCGCCATGGGCGCAGCGGCGGGCGCGATTTCCTCTATCCGGATTTCGTTCTCGTCGCGGACGAAGATGAAGACATCGTCCAGGACCTGGCGCGGCTGTTCGGTTTGGAGCAGGACCTCCCACCAAAGGTAGAGCTTGTCTGGCGCCATCTCCTGCCAGGACGGCAGCTTGTCGGCGTGACAGATCACCTGCTCCAGCCGCCCCACCTCCTCCAACTCCAGGAAAAGCTGAAGGGGATCGGTACCCGTGGCCAGGATCTGGGGATCAAAGCGTATGGTGATGCGAAAGGTATTGGCCTTGGAGGCCCCGGCCGGCGCGGACACGGCGGCGGCCGGGGCCGGGGTGGGGGCCTCGCCTTCCAGCCGCCGGGAGAGCATGGCAATTATGTCCTCGGGCCGGGGCGGGGACTGGCCGGCCAGGCGCCCGCCCACCAGCACCTTAAGGGCGTCCACCGCCGACAGCAAAAGCCCCACGATCTGGCCGTCGGGAACCATGCGGCCCTGGCGCATCTCGTCCAACAGGCCTTCCATGAGGTGGGTCAGGTCCACCACGTCGTCGTAACCGACGATGCCGGCGTTACCCTTCATGGTATGGGCCGCGCGGAAGACGGCGTTGATCTCCTCCGGGTTCTCGCTGCCTTCCAGGTCCAAGAGGCCCTTTTCCAAGCTCTCTATGATTTCCTGCGATTCCTCGGCGAATATTTTTAGGAGCTTTTCTTCCATGGCCGCTCCGCCTCAGGAGAGGGTACGGGTGAATTTGCGGACCACGGTCAGCAGGGTCTCGGGCTTGAACGGTTTGACCAACCAGCCGGCGGCTCCGGCGCTTTTTCCCTCCAGCTTTTTGCTGTCCTCGCGCTCGGTGGTCAAAACCAGGATGGGAACGTACTTGAAGGCGGTCTTCTTGACCTCCCTGATAAAGGTGATGCCGTCCATCACGGGCATGTTCACGTCGCTGATGATCATGGCCGGGGTCTGGGCCTTGGCCGCCAGCTTGTTGAGCGCCTCCAGCCCCTCCCGGCCGTTGATGGCCTGGGCCACCTCATAGCCAGCCGGTTTGAGGGTCATCTCCACCGACATGCGCAGGGTCGCCGAGTCGTCCACAATCAGAATAAGCTTGCTCATACCTGCCCCCGGTGCCGGGAGATGCCGAACCTAGCCCAGGTGTCCGGCCAAAAGCGCGTCCAGGCCCGTCAGCGCCAAGGCCTTTTCCAAGGAGGGCTGGACCCCGATGAAGCGCGTCTCGCCTACCTCTCGGCGGGCTTGGGAAAAGGCCAAAAGGAGCTGCAGGCCCGCCAGGTCCGCCTCGCTCACCCCCGCCAGGTCCACGTCCAACGGCTGGGGATACGCAAGGGCCTGGTCCAGGGCGTCCTTTAGGGAATCGAGGTATTGGACCTGAAGCTCGCCGGCTATCGACAGGTTTTGTCCGTTGAGGACGGAAGTCAGCACCTGCCGGACTCCGCTTATTTGGCCGGGGATATGTTGAAGATCTTGTCCAGCTTGACCACCTTGAACATTGTGTAGATGTCCTTGGACATGTTTTCGATGCGGATCTTGCCGCCCTGGGCCGCCACGTTCTTGTAGAAAAGCAGCAGCTTGCCGATGCCGGCACTGCCGATGAAGGTCACGCCTCCGAAATCGAAGACCACTTCCTTAAGGGAAGATACGTCAAGTTCCAGGAACCGGCGTTTGAGCTCCTCGGCGCCACGTTCGTCAATGCTGCCGATCACCTCGATCTGGGCCAAGTCGCCCTGCGGCGTAACCGTCAATTCCATGGTTTGGGCTCCTCCCGGCGTTTAGGCGTTGTCCCCCTTGTACGGAATCCGGCCAAGGGTCATTGAAAAGTTATTGAATAAATTTTAAACAGTGCCCAAGGGGAAGGCAATGTCAAACCCCATGGGTCCCATCGGACACCGGTCAGCTCTCGAAGGGGGGCTCGCTCTCCACCTTGCCCTCGCGTTTTCGCTGCTCGATCTCTTCCTTCTGCCGGGCCAAGACGTACAGGTGAATGAGTTCCTGGTCGCCCTCGCGGATTTTGGCGAACTCGGTCCCCACCAACCCGTGGGGGCTGACGCCGCGCACGGTTACCACCACCGGTATGGGCTTGTCGGCGCCTGGCAGACTCAGCAAACCGGGCACTTGTTGGCCGGGGGCCACTCCCTCGGCATGCAGGGCGAATCCACCGGCGCTGATATCCTCCACGGGATAGACCTTGCCGCCAACTTGGAAGGTCACCGGACGGTCGGGAGCGGGACATACCCTAAAATAATAACGGGGTCCTTCCTCAAACTCCAGGCCGAAGGGGTCATCCCCCTTACTTTTCTTTTTTTTCCAAAACAAACTCCACCCTCCTGTTCTTGGCCATGTTCTCCTCGCTGTTGTTGGGCGCTAGGGGCTGGGTGTCGGCGTAGCCCGTGGCCGTCATCCGCTTGGGAGAAATGCCCTTGTCCATCAGGTAGCGCAGCACCGCGGTGGAACGCAAGGCGCTCAACTCCCAGTTGCTGTCGAATTTGGGAGTGTTGATGGGCCGGGGGTCGGTATGCCCCTTTATGTCAAGCCGGTAGGTGGGATATTCACGCACAAGCCTGGCGACTTGATCCAGCATGGGGAAGGCCCCCGGGTTGATCTTCGCCGAACCGGAGTCGAAAAGGGTTTGTCCCTTCACCCGAAGGGTCACTTTTCGACCCTCGGCCACCACGTCCAGCGAATCACCAAAGTTCTGGCCCGACACCATCTCGCGGGCATCTTCGGCCAAACCCTGCTCCTCAAGGAGCGCCAAGGGGTCAAGACCCTTTTGCATGAAGGGAGAGCTGGTTTCGTAGCTCTCGCGCAGGACCGCGGGCGTGGGCCCGCCGCCGGTCAAGGCCCCCTGCACCGAGTTCACCATGCTGTCGAAGCGCTGGGTGTCCAGGGAACTGACCGAGAACAGAAACACAAAGAAGGTGAGCAGGAGAGTGACCATGTCACCATAAGTCAGCATCCACTCCTGCGAGCCTTCCTCTTCCTCCTCCAAGGCGGTGAAGCTGCGGTATTCCTCGGCCACCTAGCCCTCCCGGGTTGAACGGTAGGCGTCGCGCACCCGCGGCGGGATGAAGGAACTCAACTTTTCGTGGATTAACATGGGATTGTTGTTTTCCAGAATCATCAGCGCGCCTTGGAAGATGATCTCCAGGTTGACCACCTCCAGCTGGGTGCGGCTTCTCAGCTTGCCGGCTATGGGCAGGAAAAGAAGGGTGGAAAGCATGGACCCGTAGAATGTGGTGATCAGGGCGGTGGCCATGCCCGGGCCGATGCCTTTGGGGTCGTCAAGGGTTCTGAGCATCTGGATCAGACCGATCAGGGTTCCCAGCATGCCATAGGCCGGGGAGTAGGACCCCATTTTGCGGAAGGCGTCCTGGGCCACCAGGCGGCGCTGCTTAAGGGCCTCGATCTCGATGCGCAGCGTCTCGCTGATGATGTTTTCGCTGGCGCCATCGGCGATCAGGTTCAGGGCCTTCTTCAAGATGGCGTTCTCGGTGCGCACCTTGGACAAGGCCACCAGGCCCTGGCGACGCGAGAGGTTGGCCACGGTGATGATGACCCGCACCACCTCGTTGGGGTCCACCTTGCGTTCGGTGAAGACCTGCTTGGTCATCTGGAAGGCTTGGATTACGTCGCGAAGGGGGAAGTTTATCAACAGGGAAGCAAGAGTCCCCCCCAGGACGATCATGATGCTGGGGGTGTCCAGAAATGAAAAAACCGAGCCGCCAAGCATGATCGCGCCGAAGATCAGCGCCAAGCCCGAAAGGATCCCTATGATGGTCGCAATATCCATGCCGCCGGCTCCCTGGGGAAGGGGCTGAGGCAGCGCCCCCCCGGCTTTTCAGGTATGGGTCCCCCCATGGAACACAAATCCTGGTGTTGCAGCCGCCCTGGGTGGATGAAGGGGCTTACCGCTCCCCACCGCCCAGGGTGATGGCGGAATCGAGCTCCGTGTCCCCGCGCTTGATACGGTAGGTGTGCGGGGCCCAGGGCGCGTCACGCACCAGGTCGTGTATCTGCTTGATCCGGCTCAGCGCCGCGCCGTCCAGGCTGATCAGCACATCCCCGGCCCGCCAGCCGGCCCGGGCGGCGGCGCTGCCGGCGAGCACCCGTTCTATAAGCAAACCGGCTGGTACTTCCTGCAGGACCACCCCCAGCCGGGGCGGTTTGGGCGGAGCGGGCGCGCTGACGACCAAAATGTCGGCCGGCCAGCCGTCGGGGTCCGAGGCGGTCAGGTCCGGGGCCGCCTCGGCGGGCACGGCCAAGGCGGTAACGAGGGCCGAGCCGGGCAGCCGGCGGCTGATGCGAGGGGGCAGGCCCTCGCCGTGGGCCAGGTGTCCTCCCCCGGCCAGCACCACCGCCCTGACGTCGCTGTCCGGCCAGGGGTGCAGGGCCCCGGCCAGGTTGTGGGCCATGGTCTCGTCGCGCGACACCTGCGCGGCGAAGAAGTTCTCCCGGCTCAGCGGGTCCTGGAAGCCGTGCATGGCGAACTGGGCGTCCAGGCGAGCGCGGTAGGCCTGGTCCTTCAGGTCCAGGGCCGGGGCCAGGAGCGCGCGCTGGGACGGCTCCAAAGAGGCGAGGCCGCTCCGGGCCACCTGGCGCACCACGGCCAGGGGGGCGTTCAAGGCCACCAGACGTAGGCGGCGGGCGCGCACCTCCTCCAGAATAGGGGCGTAAAGCTCCAGGGGGAATCCCCAGGCGTGCTCCCAATCGACCAGGCGGGCGAACTCCTCCACCCCCACCTCGCCCGCGCCGAGGCGTTCGCAGGCCGGCTGGGCGCTCTGGTCCAACCACTCGATGCCCACCACCAGGGGGCCGCCGGTATCGGCCATGGCCTTGAGCAGGTCGAGTTGAACCTGGTGGTGGCCGGGGTGATCGTGGACCTCGCCCACCACCAGCACCCGGGTTTTGGCCAGCAGATCGCGCAGCTCCGTCCGGGAAAGGGGATGCGATAAGCCGCGGGCGTAGGCGGTTCCCACCGGGGGAAGGGAGGCGGGGCTTTCTCCCATGGTGGCGCATCCAGCCAAGGCCCAGGCAAGGACTAGGGACATGGCGAAGGCCAGGGTGAGGGTCAAGACAGAAGCCCTGCCCCTGCCCTGGCAGACCTGGTCAGTGAATCTCAGTCGGCGAACCATGCCAAGCCGTCCTCTCCCAGGGCCGGAAACCGACTTGGGCTAACATGGTAACATGACAGGGCTTGAACATGTAATTGCGCGCCTCCGCTATTTAACCGGCCTGGGCCAAGGCAGGTTGGCCTCCTGGAACCTCAACTCCACGTTGTCTTGAATCCAATGGGGATCCCACCACTCGGTGGGATTGACGAACACTCCTCCCACCAGAACCGAGAAATGCAGGTGGTCGCCCAGGGCCAGCCCGGTGGCTCCGGAGCGCCCCAGTTCCTGGTCCACCGCCACGCTCTGCCCAGGCTGGACCGAAACCTCCGACATGTGGCCGTAGAGGGTCGCCACGCCCTGGCCGTGGTCCAGGATCACCGCGTTGCCGTAGATGCCAAGGGGCCCGGCGTGCAGCACCGTGCCCGCGGCCACCGCCTTGATGGGGCTGGCGGCCAAGTCGGCCAGGTCCGCGCCCAGGTGCACCGAGGCGCTGACATCCTTGCCCTTGTAGCTGTAGGTGCGCCGGTCGGCGAAACCGGCCATGGGCTTGCCCAGGGGGCGTTGGAAGGTGCCCTGCCAGAGTTGGTAGGTGTCGGACTTGGCGAGTATCTCCGTGATCTTCTGGTGGTTGATCCGCCTGAGGTCCTCGTTGACCCAAAGGAAGGTGTCCAGAGGGCTGTGCTGGCGCTCGGCCGGGGCCTCGCCGGCGAAGCGGCCGCTGATGGCATTGAGGAACTCATCGCCGATATTCAGTTTGTCGCTTTTGAATTCACGCCATTTCAACCGCACGGTCAGGGAGGCGGTGGCTTGGTTGCCCGCGGCGTCCTGGGCGAAGAGCTTGATGGGGGCGTTCTGGGGCTCGTCGTCGCCATAGGCGAAGTAGCAAAGCCTGGCCTGGGGATCCTGCGGCCAGGGGCTGAAGCCCCGGAAGGTGCGGCCGCCCACCTGCACTCCGTGCAGCGTGGTGTTCTCGGTGGCCCTATAGACCGCCAGGCCCACCCCGCCCCGGTTGAGATGGATGGTCCGGCTGAGTACGCTCAGGCGCGGGGGAACGGTGGCCACCACCACCGGCAGTTCCAGCCGGCTCAGGTTGCCGTGGAAAAAGCCCCGGAAGGAGCGGTCGCGGGCCTCGATGATTACCGTGGCCGGCCCTTGGGCCAGGTTGAGCTCCGGCGCCTTTATGTCCAGGCTCACCTCGGCCAGGCCCTCGCCCTTGCGGTCCCAGATAGAGGCCCCGGTGAACTTCTTGTCCAGCAGGCTGATCTCCTTGGTCCCTTGGACCAACACCACCTTGACCATGGACAGACCGGTCTGCTCATCCTTGATGGCCAGGCGCAGCGGCGTCTGCCGGCCCAGGTGGGTCAGGGGGGCGCCCAGTTCGATCACCGGGGCCTGGCCCTCCAGGTAGGGCCAGAAGAAAACCAAAGGCAGGATTATGACGGCGGCGAGGACCAGCAGGACCGCCAGGGTCAGCGAACGGGCCATGGACATTGGCTCAACTCCGGCTAGTGACCACAAAAAACAATATTTCGGAAGGTTAGGCCACGCGTGCCCATCTGTCAAGCCGAGCTGCCCGCCTAACCCCCGCCATGAGCGTTGTCAAGCCTGGCCCATGCCTGATACCATGGGCGACAGGTCACAAGCCCAGGAAGGAAAACTCCAAAATGGCAGATGATTCCACCCAAACCATCCAGGATTTCATCACCGCTGTCACCCCCGTGGTGGCCGAAGCCACCGGCCGCGGCGAACGGGTAGGCCACCTGCTCATGGTATTGGGGGCGGGCCGTTACTGCGCCGAGGCCGGCGCGGCCGAAACCGCCAAGACCCTTCGCGAGTTCGCCGAGATGGTGGAGCGGGGCCAGGTGCAGGACCCCTTTCAGGGCGCTTGAGCCCGCCCGGATGCCCTGGGACCGGCGCGGGCGGCCGGTGCGGAGGTTGCCCGCACCGCCTGAACGTGTTACAGCATCCCCAACCGCGGCGATAGGCCGCTTGGGCCTGCCTTTCTAGGATGGAAACCGTGAAGACCATTCGCTCATGGCTCTGCCTAAGTCTCGCCCTGGCCCTGCTGCTGGCCGGTACGGCCCCCGCCCTGGCCTCGGGAGGCGGCGGGGGGGGAGAGGGAGGCGGGAAACCGCCTTCCACGGTTCTGGCCTTTGAGCCCTTTTTGATCAACCTGGCCGACGAGGGCGGCAAGCGCTATCTCAAGATGACCATCTCAGTCGATGTTCGGGAGGAGCCGCGCAAAAAGGCCTTGGATGAGCGCCTGCCCATCGTGCGCGATTCCATCCTGCTCTTGCTCTCCAGCCTGACCGTCAAGGACGTCTCAAGCCTCGAGGGCAAGCTCAAGCTCCGCGATGACATCCGCCGACTGGTGGCGCGCACCATCGGCGCTCCTGAGAGGCTGCCGGTCGTCTACTTCACCGACTTCTTCATCCAGTAAGCCGGCCCGCCGGGGTTTCCCCTCCCCGGCCGGCAGGGCTCAATCCTGGCGGGGATGGCTGACCATGGAACAAGCAACACCCAAGCCGGACATCTCCGCCCTGCGCATCGACCGCGCGGGCTGGGGCGTGGCCGCGCCGGGACGCCGCCGCAAGGGCAAACGGATATTCCTGCTGGCGGCGGCGCTGCTGGCGGTCCTGGCCGGCCTGGGCTGGGCCTTGGGCTGGCTCAGTCCGGCCCAGGAGGTCAAGGTGGGGGTGGTCAGCCGACTCTCGCCCTCCCAGAGCATCTCCGTGCTCAGCGCCACGGGCTACGTGGTGGCCCAACGCAAGGCCGCCGTCAGCTCCAAGGGCACCGGACGGCTGATATACATGGGCGTGGAGGCCGGCCAAAGGGTGAGCAAGGGCCAGGTCATGGCCCAGCTCGAAAACGGCGACCTGACCGCCGCCCGCGACGAGGCCAGCGCCCGTTTGGCCGCCGCTCGCGCGGCCGTGGACCAGGCCCAAGCCGAATTCGACGACGCCCGGGCCAACTTCCGCCGGTTCAAGGCGCTATGGGAGAGGAAAGTCGCCCCGCGCGCCGACTACGACGTGGCCGAGACCCGCCTGTTCAAAGCCAGGGCCGCCCACGCCGCCACCGAGCGCAACGTACAGGCGGCCCAGGCCGGTCTGCGCCAGGCCGAGGCCACCCTGGACTACACCTTCATCCGCGCCCCCTTCGACGCCATGGTGCTGACCAAGGACGCCGACATCGGAGAGGTGGTGGCCCCCTTCGGCTCGGCGACCAACGCCAAGGCAGCGGTCGCCACCTTGGCCGACATGGAGTCGCTAATGGTCGAGGCTGACGTCACCGAGTCCAACATCGGCAAGGTCGTACAGGATCAGCCCTGCCTGGTGACCCTGGACGCCCTGGCCGACGAGCCCCTGTTGGGCCAGGTCCACGTAATCATGCCCACCGCCGACCGCTCCAAGGGAACCATTGTGGTCAAGGTGCGCTTCGACCAGCTTCACCCCGCCCTGCGCCCGGAGATGAGCGCCAAGGTTTCCTTCCTGACCAGGCCCCTGGCCGAAGGAGAGCGCCTGCCTCGCCTGAGCGTGCTCAAGCAGGCCCTGCTGGAGAAGCATGGCGGCCAAGCGGCCTTCAAGGTCGAGCAGGGCCAGGTCCTCCTGACCCCGGTGCGGACCGGCCCCGAACTGGGGGACACCGTCCAGGTGCTGGATGGTCTAAAGGACGGCGACCGGGTGGTTCTCAACCCGCCGGCTGGCCTTAAGGACGGTCAGAAGGTCAAGGTGCTGAGCGAATGAGCGAGACCGGCCAGCCCGGCGCGCCGGATCACCTCCTGGTCGAGATCACCGGCCTGTGCAAGTCCTACACCCGGGGCGAGGAGGTCATCCCGGTGCTGGAGGACATCACTCTCGGCGTGGCCGAGGGCGAGTTTCTGGCCCTCATGGGCCCCTCCGGCTCGGGCAAGACCACCCTGCTCAACATCCTGGCCGGCCTGGACCGCGCCGACCGCGGCGCCTTGAGCGTGGGCGGGCTGGACATCACCGAGCTGGGCGAGGTGGATCTGGCCGCCTGGCGGGCCCGCCACGTGGGCTTCGTTTTTCAGTTCTACAATCTCATACCGGTCCTCACCGCCTACGAGAACGTGGAGCTGCCCCTGATCCTGACCCCCTTGAGCCGGGCCGAGCGCCGTCGCCACGTGGACCTGGCCCTGTCGCTGGTGGGGCTGACCCACCGGCGCGACCACACCCCGAGCCAGCTCTCCGGCGGTCAGCAGCAGCGGGTGGCCATCGCCCGCGCGCTGGTCACCGACCCCACCCTGATCGCCGCCGACGAGCCCACCGGCGACCTGGACAAGGTCTCGGCCGAGGAGATCATGGAGCTTCTGGCCCGCTTGAACGCCGAGTTCGGCAAGACCATCATCATGGTCACCCATGATCCCCGGGCGGCGGCGCGAGCCAGACGGGTGATCCACCTGGACAAGGGGGCGCTGCTGGCGAACTGAAGGTTTTGGCCATGTTCTGGGCGCTGATACATCGTCACCTCTGGCGGCACAAGCTGCGCACAGCGCTTACCGTGCTGGGCATGGCCGTGGCCATCCTGGCCTTCCTGCTGTTGCAGGCGGTGGTCGAGGCCTGGTATCGAGGGGTCAACTCCGCCGCCGACAACCGGCTGGTAGTGCGCAACGCCGTCTCGCTGACCTTCTCGCTGCCCCTTTCCTACCTGCAAACCATCCGGCAGATTCCCGGCGTCAACGGCTTCACCTACATGTCCTGGTTCGGGGGGATATATATCGACGAGCGAAACTTCTTCCCCCGCTTCGCGGTGGGGCCGGGCTTCTTCGAGCTGCATCCGGAGTTCGTCCTCAGCGAAAGCGAGCGCCTGAGCTTCCACCGCGAGAAAAGGGCTTGCGTCATCGGCAAGCGGCTGGCCGAAAAATACGGCTGGCGAATCGGCGACCAGATTCCGATCAAGGGCAACATCTTCCCCGGCGACTGGTCCTTCGTGGTCCGCGGCATCTACCGCGGAGCCAAACCCAGCACCGACGAAAGCCTGATGGTCATGAACTTCGACTACCTCAACGAGAGCCTCAAGAAGACCATGCCTGTGCGGGCCGACCGGGTGGGCTCCTTCGTGATCAGAATTGCCGAACCGGACCAGGCCGCCCACATCAGCCGCCTGGTCGACAGGGAATTCAAGAACTCCCAGGCCGAAACCATCACCGAGACCGAGAAGTCGTTCCAACTGGGCTTCGTGGCCATGACCAAGGCCCTGCTGGTGGCCATCCAGGTCATTTCCGTGGTGGTGGTGCTGGTGATCCTGACCGTGCTTGCCAACACCATGGCCATGAGCGCGCGCGAGCGCACCACCGAGTACGTGGTCCTGAAGACCCTGGGCTTCGGCTCCGGCCGCATCGCTATCCTGGTCATGGGCGAATCGCTCCTGCTGGCGCTCATGGGCGGAGCCCTGGGCACGGCGCTGGCCTTCCCCGCCGGCGACGCCTTCGTCAGGGCCGTGGGCGGGCTGCACGATTTCATCATTCCCCCCGCCCTGATCGGCCTGGGGGCGGCGGCTGCGGCCGGAGTGGGCGTGATGGCCGCGCTGATACCCATGATCCGGGTGATGTCCATGTCCATCGCCTCGGGCCTGCGCCGGGTGGGCTAGAGGCATGCCCATCCCCCTCTCCTACAGCCTGCGCAACCTGTGGGTGCGCCGTCTTACCACAGCTCTAACCGCCGGCGGCATGGCCCTGGTGGTCTTCGTCTTCGCGGCGGTCTTGATGCTGGCCCAGGGGCTCAAGGAGACTCTGGTTTCCACCGGCTCGCCAAACAACGCCCTGGCGGTGCGCCGAGCGGCCCAGGCCGAGGTTCAGTCCATCATCCCCCTGGATCAGGCCCCGGTGGTGGAGACCCAGCCGGAGATCGCCCGCGACCAGGAAGGCAGACCCCTGGCCTCGCGCGAAATCGTCGTGCTCATCAGCCTGCCCAAGCTGGACGGCGGCGGCGCGGGCAACGTCAGCGTGCGCGGCATGAACGAGGTGGGCCTGGAAATGCGGCCCCAGGTGCGCCTGGTCGCCGGGCGCATGTTCGCGCCCGCCAGCTCCGAGGTGGTGGTGGGCAGGAACATCGCCCATGGCTTCGCGGGCGCGGGCCTGGGCGGCTCGCTCACCTTCGGCCGCCGCGCCTGGCGGGTGGTGGGAATCATCGACAGCCACGGCTCGGGCTTCGATTCGGAGGTCTGGTGCGATGTGGAGCAGCTCAGGCAGGCCTTCCGCCGGCCGGTCTACTCCTCGGTGCTGGTGACCCTGCGCGACCCCGCGCTATTCGACCGGCTCAAGCAGCGCCTTGAGTCCGACCCCAGGCTCCCCATGGAGATCAAGCGCGAGCAGAAATACTACGAGGAACAGTCGGAGGCCATGGCCCGCTTCATACGCATCCTGGGCCTGGTGCTCACCATCATCTTCAGCGTCGGGGCGATGCTAGGGGCCATGATCACCATGTACGCGGCGGTCGCCAACCGCACCGTCGAGGTGGGTACCCTGAGGGCCCTGGGCTTCCGCCGCCGCGACATCCTGCTGGCCTTTCTGGCCGAGTCGCTATTGCTGTCGCTGCTGGGCGGCCTGGCCGGCCTAGCCGGGGCGGCCCTCATGCAGCTGGTGCGCATCTCCACCACCAACTGGGCCACCTTCTCCGAGCTAGCCTTCAGCTTCCGCCTGACCCCGGTCATCGCCCTGCAAACCTTGGCCTTCGCCCTGGGCATGGGCCTGCTGGGCGGCTTTTTGCCCTCGGTCCGCGCCGCCCGGCTACATATCGTCGACGCCCTGCGGGCCTCATAATTCTTGGGAGACAAAATCCTGAGAAAAAGTTAAAATCGCACTCGGGTCTGCCCCACCCGCCTTCTCCTCATATTTCCCCCACCTCATCGGGGGGCATACCTGTGATATAACGCCTGGAATTCATAGGATCAAGCGCCATGCTCAGGATGAGCCTGCCCAACGCCCTGACCCGGGGACGCCAAAACGCCCAGGCTGGTGGAGGCCGCCGCCAACACCACAGCCCGCGCAACGCCAGCCAAGCCTTCGCCCTGCTGCGCGACAAGCTCGGCGTCACCCTGCGCGAGGATGTCCTGCTCCTGTTCGACCACAGCCCGCATCGGGATCAGCTCGATGTTCGCTCCTCCATTATCCTTGACGTGCTGGCCGGCGGGGAGGTTGTGCTCGCCCAGACCTCGCCGCCGACCCTAAAGTCAATGGCTGGAGCGGCCTTGGAGCTTTCCACCGTGGTGCGGGGCGATGTAGGTCCACAGCGCCTGGGTCTCTCGGCCCGCCTGGAGGACGTGCGCATGGTCAGGCTGAGCCCCGAGCAGGAAGAGATCGCCCTCCTGGTCCGGCTGGAGGCATCACCTTCGCCCAGCCAGACCAACGCCCGGGCCGGGGTGCGCGTGGACTTGGACGGCCACAGCCAGGTCGGTTTCTCCACGCAAGCCCTCAAGATGGTGGCGCTCAACCTCTCCGTGGGCGGAGTGGGCTTCCATGTCCCTCAGGGAACCGTGGAACTCGGCAGCCGGCACGACCTCCAGCTCAGCCTGCGCGGGCGGAACGTACCGGTCAAGATTGCGGTGGTGCGGGTGCGCCAATCCACCTTCCGCCACGACTACGTGGGGGCCCGGTTCATCGTCCAGGGCGACCAGGCTCCGCTCTGGGCCAAGCTGCGTCCCATCTTGCAAGCGGCGATCATGGCCGAGCAGGCGCGCCAAATCCGTCACCAGCGGGGCCACGAGTAAGCTTTAACTTGCAAGCCGGCCGGCCTAGGCCCGGCGGCGCAGCATCTCGTAAATGCCCACCGCCAGCGGCAGGGCCAGCATGGCCAGGTCCTGGCCGGCCACCGCCTCCCAGCCGCCCCATCCCCAGGCCGCGCCGGCCAGGGTGATGCCGAGATAGCCCCCCAGGTAATAGAAGAGCACATAGAGGGAGTTGGCCCGGCCCTGGCTGGCGCTCAAGCGTCGGTTCAGGGCCCCGGCCGCCGCGGCGTGCACGGTGAAGAAACCCAGACAGACCCCGGCCAGGCCCAGGGCCACCGCGGCCAAGCTGGGGATGAGGGTGAGCGCCACGGCCACGGCGAAAATCAGCGAGCCCAAGGCCATCGCCGCGCCCGCGCCCAGGCGGTTGGAGACTCGGCCGGCCAAAGGCCCCACCACCACCCCGATCAGATAGGTCAGGTACATCATGGTTATCAACTGGGTGGAGGCGTTGAAGGGCGGCGCGCTGAGATAAAAGGGCAGGTAGTTGAAGACCGAAGAAAAAACGAAGAACGAGCCCATGGCCACCAGGAACATGCGCAGGCAGTCAGGCCGGAGCAGGAGGGTTAGGAATCCCTGGCTGGGCCCCGTGGAGCGGGAGGCCAGCGGCCGCCTGGGCAACCAGAGCAGGGCCGCCGCGCCCGCTGCCAACACCAGGAGCGCGGCGGTGACGAAGGCATAGCGCCAGTGCAAGGGCGGGTGGATCCAGCCCCCCAGCAGCCGCCCCAGCAGCCCCCCTGCTACCGTGGCCGAGACGTAGGATCCCATGACCACGTTCAAGCGGTCCAGGGGCAGGGTGCGGGCCAGGTAGGCGGCCAGGCAGGTGGTCAGGGCGGGCAGAAACAGTCCTTGCACGAAACGGACCCCCACCAGCAGAGGCAGGTCGTGCACGGCCGCGCAGGCCAGGCTGCCGGCGGCCACCACCAGGGAGCCCAGCAGGATCAGGGGACGCACAGGGTAGCGGTCGGCCAAAAGCCCGAAGGGCAGATTGGCCAGGGCCACCCCCAGCACCAGGGCCGAGACGGTCCAGGAGGCCACCGCCGGCGGCACCCCGAACTCCAGCTCCAGCACCGGCAGCACGGGCTGGGGCAGGTAGTAGGTGGTGAAGGCCGCCGCCACCAAGGCGAAGACCACGGCCTGCAGCCCGAAAAGCCCTTGGCCGGGACGAGCCCGCTCCCTCTCCGATGTTCGCGCTCGGCTGGCCGCTCTGGGCATCAGGCATTTCTCTCCCTGGCCGCGAAGGCGCGGCGCCCATATTCTAGCACCGTCGGCCTCCGCCCCCCAGGGCGGCTATTCTGGTATATTTGCCTCGCCGTCCACCCGAGGAGGCCAGTGATGCCCGGACCCCCCATCGACCCGGCCCCGGATACCCGCTTCGCCTTTGGCGAAAACTGGCGGCGTTTTCTGGATGGCCTGACTCCCGCGCGCCTGGCCGAGGCCGAAAAATCCTTGCGGGAAATGCTGGGGGTGCCAAGCCTGGAGGGGATGAGCTTCCTGGACGCCGGCTCGGGGAGCGGTCTGTTCAGTCTGGCCGCCCGCCGGTTGGGCGCCCGGGTGCGCTCGTTTGACTACGACCCCCAATCCGTGGCCTGCACCCAGGCCCTCAAGGACCGCTTCTTCCCCGGCGACCCCGGCTGGGCGGTGGAGCGGGGCGACGCCCTGGACCAGGCATATCTGCGCTCCCTGGGCAGTTTCCAGGTGGTCTATTCCTGGGGAGTGCTGCATCACACCGGCGACCAATGGCGGGCCCTGGACAACGCCGCCCGCGCCGTGGCTCCCGGCGGGCTGCTCTACATCGCCCTCTACAACGACCAGGGCTGGCCCAGCCGGGTCTGGGCCGCGGTCAAGCTGGCCTACAACCGGCTGCCCGGCCCGCTGCGCTGGCTGGTGGCCGGCCCGGCGCTGTTGCGTCTCTGGGGACCGGCCACGCTTAAGGACCTGCTGCGCGGACGGCCCTTCCACACCTGGCGGACCTACCAGAGCAACCGGGGCATGAACGCCTGGCGCGACTTCGTGGACTGGGTGGGGGGCTATCCCTTCGAGGTCTCGCGTCCGCAGGAGGTGATGGACTTTCTGGCCCCGCGCGGCTTCACCGAACTCAAGCACACCGACTGCGGCCGGGGTTTGGGCTGCAACGAGTTCCTGCTGCGCAACACAGCCCCGCCCCTGCCCTAGGACTCCGGTCTGACCCCCATGTTGAAGACCTCGTAGCCGACCGGGCTGGCCAGGTAGTTTTCCAGCCTGCCCTCTCCGGCCGCCCGCAGGGGGTTGTCCCGCCAGCGCCTCCAATCCTCGAAGGAGTCCCAGGTGCTCACGACCACCAGCTTGTTGGGCTCATCGCGGCTGACCAGGGTTTCGCCGGAGATGTAGCCGGGTTGGACCATCGCCTGCCCGCGCAGTTGCGACAGCGCCAAGGCCGCATCCACCAGGGCGCCGGGCTTCAAAAGCCTGGTGATTAGCACCTTCACCGCCATGGGGCCCTCCTTTCACGGCGACTCATCCGCCAATCACGATTTTCCCCCTATGATTTTATTCTAAAGCGAGCCGGGCCCACGGCGGGCAAGAAAAGGAAAGGGGGGCCGAAGCCCCCCGCCAGGCGATTCAGGATGATGTTCAGTTGCCGGCAGCCGCCTGGAAACCCAAGTCGAAGGCCTTCAGGTTGGCCTCCACGAAGCGTTCCTTGCTGTTCTGCTTGATCATTTTTTTCATGGTCTTGACCGGAACCGGCAGCTCGCCCACGGCAAAGAGCGCCCCCAGCAGGACCATGTTGAGGCTCAAGGGATTCTTGGCCTTCTCGGCCAACTCCTGACCGTCGAAGGCGACCAGTCTGCCCACCTTTTTCTTGATGAACTTGATCGCCTCGTCGGGCTTGGGATAGGGGGCCTGGCCTATGGCCACCGTGAAAGGCGGCAGGGGCCGGGTGTTGGTTATAACCAAGGTGCCCTTGTGGGCCTTGTTCAGGATGCGTAGGGTCTCCACCGGCTCGAAGCTCACGATGATGTCGGCCTCGGCGTCGCTTACTATAGGGCTCTTGGCCCCGCCCAGGAGCACCGCCGACTCCACCACGCCGCCGCGCTGGGCCATGCCGTGAATCTCGCTGACCACCACCGGCACTCCGGCCTCCAGGGCGGCCTGGCCCAGGAGATTGCTGGCCAGAAGGTTGCCCTGGCCGCCCACGCCTACGTTGACTATGCGCTGGGTTTTCATCGGCTTCCTCCTAGCCCTCTGCCTTGACGGGCAGGATGGCGTTTTCAGGACATATTTGGGCGCAGAGCGCGCAGCCTATGCACTGCAAGGGGTTGATGCGGGCCTTGCCCTCCTCCTTGAACATGGCCGGGCAGGCCACCTTGTTGATGCAGTCCAGATGACCCTTGCACTTGTCCAGGTTGACCTGGAAGGGCTTGCGGGACTTGGGCGCGATCCGGCGGCCGAAGAGCGGGCAGATTTCCTTGCTGATTATGACGCTCACGCCCTTGTGGTCCACCGCCTCCTTGATGGCCTCGATGGAGGCACGCACCTTGAAGGGCTTGATGGTGGTGACGTGGGTAACTCCCAGCCCCCGCACCACGCCTTCCAAGTCTATGTGGGTGGTGGGGTCGCCCATGGCGGTGGTGTCGACGCCTGGGTTGGGCTGATGTCCGGTCATGGCCGTGGTGCCGTTGTCCAGGATGACCAGGGTGAAGTCGTGGTTGTTGTGCACCGCGTTGATAAGGCCGGTGATACCGGAGTGGAAGAAGGTGCTGTCGCCGATGAAGCTGACCACCTTCTTGCCCGTGGCCCTGTTCAATCCGCCGGAACTGGATACCGAGGAGCCCATGCAGATGACGAAGTCGGCCATGCTGATCGGCGGCAGCAGACCCAGGGTGTAGCAGCCGATGTCCGTCGGGTGGATGGCCTGGTCGCCCACCACCTGCTTGACCGCGTAATAGGTGGCGCGGTGGGGACAGCCGGGACACAGGTTGGGGGGCCGTCCGGGCAGGTTGGGCGTATCGTCGAGCTTGAGCGCCGTGGTGCCCTTGTACTTGAATCCGAAGTAGTGGGCGATGACGTCGCGCACCAGGCGGGGGTTGTACTCGTAGGCCCGGCTGAAGAGCCCGGGGCCCTTGCCCGCGATGGGCAGGTCCAGGCGGTTCTGCTGGGCCAGGGCCTTGACCGCCTGCTCCACGATGGGCTCCAGCTCCTCCACCACCAGGACTTTTTCCACCGCCTTCAGGAATTTGACGATTTTCTTCTCGGGCAGCGGCCAGGAAAGGCCCAGCTTGAGCACCTTGACCTGGTTCTTGGCCCCCAGGTCGTCGAGGGCGTCCTGCACGTAATTGGCGCTCACGCCGCTGACGATGACGCCCAGCTTGCCCTTGCCCGTGATGGGGTTGAGGTCCGAGGCTTCGCTGATGGCCTGGGCCTGCTCGTAGGATTTAAGTAGCTTCAGGTGCAGCTGGCGGCTGACCGCCGGCACGGTCACGAACCGGAAGGGATTCTTCTTGAACTCGGCCTTGGTCTTGACCTTGCCCAGGGGCGCGAAGGTGACGGATTCGCGGGCGTGGTTTACCCGGGTGGTGGTGCGCAGCAGGACCGGCAGGCCCAGTTCCTCGCTGAGCTTGAACCCGTAGACGGTCATGGCCTTGAGCTCGGCCGGGCCGGCGGGCTCCAGCATGGGCAGGCCGCTCAGGCGGGCGTAGAAACGATTGTCCTGCTCGTTTTGGCTGGAGAAGAGGCTGGGGTCATCGGCGGTCAAGACGACCATGCCGGCATTGACGCCAGTGTAGGCCAGGGTCATGAGCGGGTCGGCGGCCACGTTCAACCCCACGTGCTTCATGGTGCACAGGGTGCGCAAGCCGCCCACCGCCGCGCCGGCGGCGCACTCCATGGCCACCTTCTCGTTGGTCGAATACTCGAAGTAGTACTTGACCTTGTCCGGGCTCTCCTTGCGCAGGCGGTAGAGCGTGTCGGGGACTTCCGATGATGGCGTGCCAGGATAGCAGGTGGCGAAGGCCACCCCCGCCTCCAGGGCTCCGCGCACAATGGCCTCGTTGCCCAGTAGCAGATGGGTCTGGCCTGCCGAGGGGGTCAAAAGTTTGTCCATGCTCTCTCTTCTCCCGGCCAGGGCCGTGCGAGGCCCTCAACCTGTTGTAAGTCTAAAGGATTACCTGGTCTGCCCGGCCCTGGGGGAGCGGCTGTCCCAGGGTTCCCCATAGTTATAACTTAGCTACAAAATAACTGTTTCGAATTTAGACGGGCAACCCCCGGCCTGTCAAGGTAAAAAGCCCGACCGCCGGTTTGCTGGCGTTTGGCGGTTGACTAACATGCCCTTCATCCCCTATTGTGGTCAATACATTGAAAAGACCGTCTAATACCATTACAACCCCAGGGAGCGCGGGTGCTTGCCAACATTGTCAACGACCCTGAGCTGGGACGTTTTCTGCGCGACTTCGCCCCCGGCGAGGTGATTTTCTTCGAGGACGAGGAGTCCCAGGACCTCTATCTCCTGGCCGAGGGCCAGGTCGAGGTTCTCAAGGGCCAAGTCACTATCAGCCAGGTAAGCCAGCCGGGCGCGGTCTTCGGGGAGATGTCTTTCCTTCTGGGGGCCAAGCGCACGGCCACGGTGCGCGCCCTGGGGCAGACCAAGGTCCTGCGCATCCCCCCCGACCAGATCGAGCCCCTGGCCCGCCGCTATCCGGAATTGAGCCTGGAGATGACCAAACTCCTGGCCCAGCGCCTGGACCACACCAGCCAGGCCCTGCACGGTCTCCAAGAATTGTGCGACCTTCTGGCCGACGCGGTCATCTTCACCGACGATAAGGGACGCGTCCTGGCCCACAACCGGGCCGCCCAGGACCTCTACGGCCGATGCTGGTCGGCCAACGCCGGCATGGAGTGCTCCGAGCAGGAAGAGCCCCTGCCGGAGTCGGCTGAACACGATGCCGCCGCGATGTTCGCCGAACCCCAGGCATTCAAGGCGCTTTTGGAGCAGGTCCGCGCCAAGAAGCAGATCAGGGAATCGCTTTTGCAGGTGAAGCACCCCCTGCGGGGCGCGCTTTGGGTCTCGGCCAGCCTCACCGCCCTCTACGACCCACGCCACGCCTTCCAGGGGGTGTTGGTCCTGGCCCGCGACGTCACTTCCACCCAGAACCTGCACCGCCGAATGCGTCGGATCAGGACCTGGCTGCTGCCCGCGGTCTTTCTGCTGGCCGGCCTGGCGGGCGGGCTGGCCTTCTGGCAACCCCATCTCTTCACCAACGCGCAGGCCCTGGACTCCAGGCAGCAGAGCCTGCGCAACCAGTTGGCCAGGGACTACCTCTTGCTCCAGGATCAGCTTGAGCAAGTCATGGCCCGAGGCCAACGCGACAAGGCCCTGGCGGTGCTGGCCGGCTTCCTGGCAGGGCAGGACAAGCAGGCCCAGCCTCCCTTCTTGGGCCTGGTGCTCCTGGACAAGGCCAAGGAGGTGCTGGGAGGCCTGACCCTTGACGGGCAGCCCCTGACCAGGCATGAACTGGGCGCCACCTACGCCCATATCCGGTTCCAGGGTGACGAAAAATCCGTCCACCGCCTGCTGTCACTCTATCGTCAGGACAAGGCTCACCCCCAAGGCCGCCGAGACCTGGAATTGGCCTTTGAATTGATGAACGGTCAGGAATTGGTGGGCTGGCTGGTCTTCCAACTGGACCCCCAGACCCTAAAGAAGCGCTTCGATTTGGACGAGGAAGGGCTCAAGGCCCTGCGCTTTCCCTAGCCCTCCGCCAGCAGCTCTCGCACCACCTGCGAGGCGCGGTCGATCTGCTCATCACCAAGCCCCACGCCTGAAGGCAGGTAGAATCCGCGCCGGCCGGCGTCCTCGCTGACGGGGAAGCTGCCGCGCAGATCGGGCATGCCCCGGCGCGAGCCGTCGTAGAGGGGCTGCCGGTTGAGCGGCAGGAAGAATGCCCTGGTGTCCACCCCGCGCCCGCGCAAGCGCTCCATGAAGCGGTCGCGGTCCAGGCCCTCGGGCAGGAGCAGGCCGTACATCCACATCACCGGCGAGGCCTTCGGCCGCGCCTTGCCCCAGAAGAGGGTCAGTTCGCGCAAGTCGCCCAGGTTGGCGTTGTAGCGGTCGCCGATGGCCGCCTTGGCGGTCTTGATCTCCTCCAGCCGTTCCAGCTGGGCCAGGCCCACCGCGGCTTGGAGGTTTGTCAGCCGGTAGTTGAAACCCAGCTCCTCGTGCTCGAAGCGCCGGCGGCCGTGGGCCAGGTTGCGCAAGAGGCGCAGGCGCTCGGCCAGGCTCTCGTCGTTGGTCACCACCATGCCGCCCTCGCCGGTGGTGATGAGTTTGTTGGCAAAGAACGAGAAGCAGCCCATGGTCCCGATGCCGCCCAGGGGCCGCCCCCGGTAGGCGGCGCCGTGCACCTGGGCCGCGTCCTCGATAATCGCCAGACCGTGACGGCCGGCGATCTCCATGATCGGGTCCATGTCCGCCGGGTGTCCGTACATGTGCACAGGCATTATGGCCTTGGTGCGCGGACCCACCTTGGACTCGATCTGGACCGGGTCCAGGCAGAGGGTGTCCGGCTCCACGTCGACCAAGACCGGGGTGGCCCCGGTCTGCACTATGGCGTTGGCCGTGCTGATGATGGAGAAGGCCGGAGCGATCACCTCGTCGCCCGGCGCCAGGCCCAGGGCGGCGCAGGCCAGGTGCAGGGCGGCGGTGCCATTGGCGCAGGCCACCCCCTGGCCCACCCCGCACAGGGCGGCCATACCCTGCTCGAACTTGTTAAGATAGGCCCCCGCGGAGCTGATCCAGGCCGTGGCCACGCAGTCGGCCACGTACTGGTCCTCGCGGCCGGCCAGCACCGGCTCGCAGACCGGAATGAACTGGTCGGCGCTCATCGCTTGTCCGGAAATAGAAGACGCTTGTCGCCCTCGCCCAGGTAGGGGCCCTGTTTGACCTCGATCATGTCCAGCGGCTCCAGCGCCTTGAAGCCGTGGGCTCCGCCGCAGAGCAGGATCAGGTCGCCGGGCCCCAGGATGAAATCAGCCAGGATCGAGCCGTCGCCGTGGTAGAGGGTCACCGCCAGGCGGCCGCGGCGGATCAGCAGCACCTCGCTGGTGTTTTCCACCGTGCGCCGGGCGTGGTTGTGCACATGGGCGGAGATGGTCTTGCCCTGGGGGTGGCTCATGAGGGCCAGTTGCAGGGGAAGCTCTGAATCGGTGAGGAAGTGCACCCCGGGGCCCAAGTCGCATTCGCGCCTGATGACCAAGGCCACCATCTGTCCCTGGTCGTTATATTTCTCGATACGATCAGTCATCTTCCTCGCTTCGCCAGGGTTCCTGCTGATTGTGAAGGCGTTTCTAACCCTACGTACTGGCGGGGCGGGTGTCAAGCGAAGCCTGGTTGTTCCAGGCGCAGCCTATTCAGGCGCAGGCCCAGCGGCTCCCCGGCGCAGGGCCTCTGAAAAAGCTTTTCCAGGATTCCGCCCAGCCTGGCCTGGTGCTCCGGCGGGGCGGGGATGCCGGCTAGGTTCTCGCAAACAAGCAGGCCCGGTCCGGCGGCCCCATCTTCAGCCGCCAGGACCTCCGGCAGAAGCCCGAAGGGCTCGCCCGCGCTGGCCTGCTCCACCAGCTGAAAAAACGCCGTACCCAGGGTCAACCACCAGGAATCCTGGTCCGCCCAACCGCCGGTCTGGCATTGCCGGCGCGAGATCATGACCCGGCAGGCCAGGGGCCGGGCCTGGTAGGCCCGGCACAGGCCCTCGGCCAGCAGGGGGCATACCCCGGGCGGGCCGGGGGGCTCGTCTTCGGCCGGCGGCTCTTGGCCAAGGACGCAGCGCCGGGCCAGGCCGTTGACCGTGGACGCCGGCCGGCCCCCCGCCGCCACCGGGCTTTTCAGAACCAGCCCCAGCAGTTCCCGGCCGCCCTCCCCGGCCTGTTTCGCCAAGTGGGCGGCCAGCAGCCGGGCCTCCACCCCGGTCAGGAGCACCCGGTCGGTGCAGCATGTCGCGCAACCGGGTCCGCAGGCCCGTTCTTGGCCCTGGGCCAATTCCTCCAGGGCGGCGTACAGCTCCCGAACCGCCGACTCGGCCTCGGCCATCCGCGCCCGCCGCCCGGCCTCTCCATTCATACGACAACCTCCCAGCCCGACCCGGCCCCCCCGCCGAACCCTCAGTCTCGTTGACAGCCGACCGCCTCGAATTTATACTCGTTAACACCAGCCAGGGAACGCAAGGAAAAATCTGGCCCCCAAAAACGCCAGTGCGAGGATCAAGCCATGCCCACGCTCAAGCCGCCCCGGCAGCGGGAAATCACCTGCGCCAAGTGCAAGCGTCCCTTCAAGACCAGCCTTCTGGGCGTGGCCTACTGTCCCTATTGCCGGCACCCCAACAAACTGGAGCCCGGATTCAGCCCCACCCGCTAGATCACCGCCAGCCCGGCTCTTCAGGCGGCCCGGGCTCCGAGAACGCCATCCGCCGGCTCCGCGCACCCCTTGCCAAGGCCCCTGACCGAAGATGAACCAGCCGATCAGCATAACCGAGGTCACCGCGCCGCCCAACCTGTATCCGGGCTTCGTCAACATTTCGCTGCGGGCCCTGGTTCCCAACACCCTCGCCCCCTGCTCGGTGCGCCTGGAGGCCTGGTCCGGCCATCTGCAGCACCTGCGTCTGATCACCGCCCTGGAGGCCGGGGCCAAGGTCAAGGAGTCCTGGCGTGACCATCTGATCAACGAGGGCGTGACCCACGCCTTCATCGCCCTGGACGACCTGGAGCTATTCCAGGACTACCTGGCCCGCCACACCCACAAGCTGCTGGCCCAGGACGCCTCCGATCCCGACCTGGGCCACTGCCTGGTCTATGAGCAGGCCCTCTGCTCGATCAAGACCGCCATGTTGGACCCGCGCAACGGCCGCCGGCTGGGCATGGGCGTGACCACGGTCCGCCAGATCATGGGCATGATGTGGGACGACGAGCACACGCGTTCGGGCATGCTCAGGGTGCTCACCAGCGACAAGCAGCTCTACACCCACTCGCTCAACGTCACTCTTCTGGGGGTAGGCTTCGCCCGCGCCCGTAGCTGGCCCCGCCAACAGGCCGAGAACCTGGGCGTGGCCCTGTTCTTCCACGACCTGGGCCTGATGGACCAGAACCAGCCCGACCTCCAGCGCGAGGCGCTTTGCCATCCCCGGCATGACGCGGAGCTGCGCAATCATCCTTTGATCTCCCAGCGCTTCTTGAGCCGGGTGCCGGGCATGGCCCTGGAGACCCTGGAGACCATAGCCAACCACCATGAGAATTTGGATGGCAGCGGCTATCCCCGGGGACTGAAGGCCGCCGACCTGCCGCCGGCCTCGCGCCTGGCCCGCATAGTTGACTTCTACGAGAGCGCCACCTCTGGCTGCGGCTACAAGGAGGTGCTGACTCCCTTCGCCGCCCTGCGCCTATTGCGGGGAGAGATGGCCTCCCAGGTGGACCAGCGCATCCTGGAGGATTTCGTCCGCTTCATAGGCCACATCTAACTCGCGGCCTGTTGACAGCCGCCGCCCGCCAGCCTTATCCTTCAAGTAGAGATTACCCCGCTCACAGGCATGCATTCCCACGGCTGGAGGCGCCCCATGAAGGCTGGCATCGTTTTCACCGGCACCGGTCCCATTTTGATCCTGACCACCTACGGCTCCTTCGCCGACCCCAAGTTCGTGGAAAAGCTGGCCCGCAAGGGCATCGTCAAGTTCATCGCCCACGAATTGGACGTGGAACTGGTGCGCAAGCGCTACGGCCAACACTTCCAGGTCATCATGGATGACCTCAAGCAGGACGAGGACCTGCGCGTGCTGGACTACAACGGCCACCACGTCTTCTACAACTTCTCTTTCAAGGAGATGGGACCGGCCATCCTGCACGAGTAGGCCGCCGCCCCTGGCCGGCCGCCGCCCTTGACCCCTCCGGGGGAAAGTGGTAGGGTGCGGTCATGGGGACTCAAGTAGACAAGGCCCGGGCGCGCGACCGATTTAGCGGCTATTATTGCCGCGGGAGGTCCTTGCGCCGGCCCTAGAGCTCTTATCAGGTCGCAGAGCCAGCCGCGGAAGGCCCTCAGGGAAGCTTCCGCGGCTTTTTTTTATCCGCTCCCAGGCAGGAGGAGAGGTGTCATGCCCGTAGCCCAGAAAATCCACGGTTTCATCGAGCGCTCCAGCTGGATCCGTGCCATGTTCGAGGCCGGGGCCAAACTCAAGGCCGAAGTCGGCGCCGAAAACGTCTACGATTTTTCCCTGGGCAACCCCAACCTGGAGCCGCCGGCGGCCTTCAAACAGGTCATGCGGCGCCTGGTGGCCGAGGAAGCGCCCGGCCAGCACGCCTACATGCCCAACGCCGGCTACCCGGCGGTGCGCGCCAAGGTGGCCGAGCACCTGAACCGCCTGCACGGAGTGGCCTTCGGCGAGAACGAAATCATCATGACCGTGGGCGCGGCCGGGGCCTTGAACATCGTGCTCAAGGCCATCGTCGACCCTGGGGCCAAGGTGGTGGTGCCCACGCCCTACTTCGTGGAGTACGACTTCTACCTGGACAACCACGGCGGCAGCGTGACCCGGGTGCCCACCAAGGCCGATTTCACCCTGGACGTGGCGGCCATCGCCCAGGCGGTCGACCATGATACCTGCGCCGTCCTGATCAACAACCCCAACAACCCCAGCGGCGCGGTCTACCCCGCCTCGCAGATCGCCGAGTTGGCCAAGGCGCTCACGGATATCGGCAAGCGGCGGGGACGGGCGGTTTACCTGATCAGCGACGAGCCCTACCGCCAGATCGTCTACGAGGGAGCCACGGTGCCCAGCGTCTTCGCGGCCTATCCCCACAGCATCGTGGTGACGAGCTTCTCCAAGAACCTGAGCCTGCCCGGCGAGCGCATCGGTTATGCCGCGGTGCACCCGGAGATCGATGACAAGGGGATGCTGATCGCGGGCATGACCCTGGCCAACCGCATCCTGGGCTACGTCAACGCCCCCGGCCTCATGCAGCGGGCGGTGGCCGAACTGCTGGAGCACACCGCCGACGTGGCCGAGTACGCCCGCAAGCGCGACCTGATCTGCGCGGTGCTGGAGGCGGCGGGATACGCCTTCAACAAGCCCCTGGGGGCCTTCTACGTATTCCCCCAGAGCCCCATAGCCGACGACGTGGCCTTCGTGCGCGAAGCCCAGAAGGAAAACCTGCTTCTGGTGCCGGGGTCGGGCTTCATGGGCCCCGGCTTCTTCCGTATCGCCTTCTGCTGCGCCGACGAAACCATCACCCGCTCGGCCGAGGCCTTCAAGCGGGTGCGGGCCAAGTTCTAGCGCCTTGACCGGAGACAATGACAGCGGGGGGGCGTCTGATCCTAGAGCCCGAGCAAAGCCGTCCATGGCCCGCACCGCAATCGGCGCTCAAGCTGATGGCTTGAGCCCCGATTGCGGCCAGGCCCCCCGCTTCGTCCTGGCCTGCCTGGGCTGCAAGGTAAACCAGGCCGAAGCCGCTTCGCTGGCCGCCGAACTCATGGCCCGGGGCTGGCGCGAGGCCGCCGAAGGCGAGGCCCCCGAGGTGGCGCTGCTCATGACCTGCACGGTCACCGCCACCGCCGGCCGCCAATCGCGCCAGATGGCCCGCCGGCTCATCAAGGCCCACCCCGAGGCCAGGGTGGTGGTCAGCGGCTGCGACGCCCAGGCGGCACCCCAAGCCTACCGCAAGGAAGGGGCCCGGGTCGCGGGCCGGGCGGACCTCGCGGGCCTGGCCGATCTGCTGGCCGGCGGTGGCCAGGGTCCCTCTCAGACCGGCCCCTTGGCCGCGCCCGACGCCGGCCCCATATGCCCCGGCGCGCGCTTGGCCGGCCAGGGACGCACCCGGGGCCTCTTGAAGGTCCAGGACGGCTGCGACGCCGGCTGCGCCTACTGCATCGTCCCCGCGGTGCGCGGCCGGCCCCGCAGCCTGCCCCTGGCCGAGGCGGCGTCCGCCTGGCTGCTGTTGGGCCAGGCCGGGGCGGCCGAGGTGGTGCTCACCGGCGTGCACCTGGGCCGGTGGGGCGGGGACCTTACCCCGCCGCTGGGCCTGACCGATCTGCTCGCCTCTCTGCTGGCCACCCACCCCGGCCCGCGCTTAAGGCTCTCCTCCCTGGAGGTGAGCGAGGTGAGCGACCACCTGCTGGCGCTCATGGCCGGCCAGCCCCGGCTCTGCCCCCACCTCCACGTGCCTCTGCAAACCGGCAGCGACCGTCTGCTCACCGGGATGGGCCGGCCCTACACCCGCGCCCAGTATGCTCAACGCCTGGAGGCCGCGGCCCGGGCCCTGCCCGGCCTATGCCTGGGCGCGGACGTAATGGTGGGCCTGCCCGGCGAGTCCGAGGCCGACTTTGCCGACACCCGCGCGCTAATCTCCTCCCTGCCCTTGGCCTACCTGCACGTCTTCCCCTACTCGCCCCGGCCCGGCACCCCGGCGGCGGCCATGGCGGGCCGGGTGCCCGGTCCTCTGGCCCGCGCCCGGGCGGCGGAGCTGCGCGCCCTGGGCCAGGCCAAGCGCCTGGCCTTTCACCAGGCCCAAATCGGCCGTCAGGATTTAGCCGTGGTGGAGGGCGAGGGCCTGGCCCGCACGGGCAACTATTGCCTGGCCCGCCTGGACCGCCGCTTGCCCGCGGGCAGCCTGGTGGAGATCGAGTCCTTGGCGGTCGAGGAAACCTCCGCCGGGCCGCTGCTCGTGGCCAGGGTTTTATAGGATTCCGACCCCCTTCGCCTTTTTCGACGCAAGCCCTCCAAGTGAGCCCGCCGGGTCTGTCCCTAGGCCGGGCTTGAGGCCTCCCCATGGTAGACGCGGCGCTCACCCGCTTTGACTTGGAGGCGCGCCTTGGGTAAGCTAGACAGGCCCAAAGCGAATCTTTTCCATGGGGTGCGAAGGCCATGGCGCGCCGTTTGACATGCCTGCTGGTGTTTGTGCTATGCCTGACCTGGGCGGCCCAGGCCGGGTCCACCGCCGTGCCGGCCGAAGACAAGCCCCCCCTGCCCGCCGCTTCCCCGGCCAAGGAGACTCCGGCGCCACCGGCCGAGCCGGCCGCGACGGAAAATGAGGCCCCCGCCCCGCAGCCTGAGCAGAAACCCGCGACTCCGGCGGAGCCCGCCACAGCCCCCGCGCCTCCACCCACGGTCGCGCCCATCCCGGCCTCCTCCGTCCCAACGGCTCCCGCCCCGGCCGACAAGCCCGCCTCCACGCCCGAAAAGCCCTTGCAGGCCCCCTCCGCCGCGGCGCCGGAAACGAGGCCAGCCAGCGGCGGCCAGGTGCTCAAATGGGTGGAGCTTTCCGTGGGCGGGCTGCCGGTGCGCGTAACCGCCGGCGGGGTCATGGCCCTGCATCCGGACGCGCCCTTCAGGGTGCTCAAGGTGCGTTCCGACGCTTGGTTCGACATCGGCTTGCAGACCTCCCTGGCCGGCCTGCCCGAGGTGGACATGAACCGCTTCCACACCCTGGCCGAGCTGCTGGGCGAGAAGGTCTACACCCAGGGCCAAGTCGAGCTGGTGGTCAGCAAGGGCGAGCGCAAGCTGGGCTCGGTGGCGCTGTCCGCGCGTTTCATGCCCATCGACTGGCTGCGCAAGGCCGAAGCGGCGGGCAGCCTCGAAAACAGGATCGCCTTCACCGCCAAGGCCCTGGAACTGACTCCCGACGACCCCCTGCTCCTGGCGCGGCTGGTTGACCTCATGGTGGAGGCCCGGCGCTACCGCGAGGCGGTGGAGCTTTTGGAGCAGCAGCCGGGCAGCCTGGACGATCCCGAGCTTTTGAGCAAGATGGCCGATCTCTATCAGCGCCTGGGCCAGGGCTTCCAGGAGGCCCAGGTCCTTGAGAAGCTGCTCGATAAACGCCCCAAGGACGCCCAGCTCCTGGAAAGGCTGGCCGGCGTCAACGAACAGATGGAGCGCTGGGAGAAGGCCGTGCTCTACCTGGAGGCCTTGAGCCAGGCGCTGCCCGAGGCCGAGCGGGGCCAGGTCTGGTATCGCCTGGGCCAGGACCTGCTCAAGGCCGGACGCAAGGCCGAAGCCTCCCAGACCCTGGAGCGCGCCACCCGGGCGCGGCCCCTGGACCCCGAGGCGTGGCAGGCCTTGGCCGAGGCAAGGGCCGGCGCAGGCGATTCCGCCGGGGCCCTGGAGGCCCAGCGCCGGGTGGCCTCCCTGGCGCCTACGGATCAGGACGCCCACCTGCGTCTGGCCCAGTCCATGATCGAGGCGGGCAAAAAGCGCGAGGCCGCCCAGGAATTGGAAAAAGCCGCCGCGCTCAGGCCCGACGATCCCTCGCTCTGGCTGCGCCTGGCCAGGATATACGAGGAGCTTTCAGACCGGCCCGCCCAGACCAAGGCCTACCGCCAGCTGGCCCGGCTGAACCCCCGGGACCCCGACGTGCAGTTCAACCTGGCTGTGCTGCTCATGGACCAAAAACAGCCCGAGCAGGCTCTGACGGCCCTGGAGGCCGTCGCCCAGCAGCGGCCCAAGGATGCCGAGGTGCGCGGCCTGACCCTGGAGGCCCTGATTCGCCTGAGCCGCTGGGATCAGGCCGCGGCCCTGGTGGAGGCCCATATCAAGGACCACCCTCAAGACCCCTCCCTGCTGCTGCGCCTCTACCCCTCTCTGGCCAAGGCCAAGCCCAAGCTTATGGCCACCCTGCTCGACACGGCCATGGCGGCCGGGGCCAAGGACCACCGGCTCTTCGAACTGCGGGCCTCCCTGGCCCTGGACCAGGACGACACCGCTGCGGCCGTCAAGGCCCTGGAGGCCGAGGCCGCCGCCCTGCCCGACAACCTGGAGATCAAGCTCAAGCTGGCCGGCCTGTATGAATCAGCCGGCAAAGACGAGAATGCCCTCAAGGTTTACGAGGAAATTTTGGACAAGGATTCCGGTTTCATGGACGCTCAAGAACGCTACCTGCTGCTTAAGACGCGGCTCCTGCACGGCAAGGAGCGCGGCAAGAATTCTGCCTCCCCGGCCAAATCCGCTCCGGCCAAGTGATGCCCCCCTCACCCCCGCCAGCCCCTGAAGAAGCCGGTCCGAAGTCGGCCTGTCTGGAAGTGACCTGCGCCGTGATCTGGCGCGAGGGGCGCATCCTTCTGGCCCGGCGTTCCGACAGCGGCCTCTGGGAGCTGCCCGGGGGCAAGGTCAAGGACGGCGAGGAGCTTCGGGCCTGCCTGGCGCGAGAGATCATCGAGGAACTGGGCGCCCGGGTGGAGGTGCTCGAGCATTGCGGCACTGTGGCCGAACGCGGCCCTGAGCGGGCGCTTAACCTGCACGCCTTCGTCTGCCGCCTGCTGGAGGGCGAACCCAGCCCTCTGGAACACCGGGAGTTGCGCTGGGTCACCATAGCCGAGATGATTTCCCTTGACCTCTGTCAGGCCGACCGCCGCCTGGCCGAGGCATTTTCCCGGCGGCCGCCCCTGGCCCCGGCCGGGTCCGGATCCTGAGCCGTGCGCCACCGCGTTTTGCTCATGCTGCTGCTGGCGGTGTTGGCCGCCCGCCTGTTCAGCCTGGGGGTGGTCTTCGCCCAGCACCCCGAGCGGGTGGTCACCGCCGACGGGGCCGTCTACGATGCCGGGGCGCGGGCGCTCCTGGCCACGGGCAAATTTGTCAAAAGCCCCCAGGAGCCCGAGGCCTACCAGACCCTGCGCACACCGGGCTACAGCGCCTACCTGGCCCTGTGCTACAAACTCATGGGCCCCGGCCACCTGCCGGCCCTGGCCCTGCAGGTGTTCATCAGCCTGCTACCCCTGGCCCTGGCCTACCTCATCGCCGTCCGGCTCTGGGACGAGCCCACGGCGTTCCTGGCCACCGCGCTCCTGGCCCTGGACCCCACCAGCTTCCTGTTCAGCCAAGTCCTGCAAACCGAGACCCTCTTCGTGGCGATCATGATGGCCGCAGTATGGGCCGGCCTGCGCTTGGGCCGGAGCGATGCCCCGTCCGCCCGCTGGGCCCTGGCCTTCGCCCTGGCCCTGGCCTTGGCCACCCTGGTGCGGCCCATATCCTATTTCCTGCTCTGGCCTCTCCTGGCCTGGTCCCTGCTGAACGCCTGGGGACGGGGCGTTCCCAGCCGGTCCCTGGCCGCCTCGGCCCTGGCCGCGCTGCTGGTCTGGGCGGCGCTCATCGGCGGCTGGCAGTGGCGCAATTATCAGGTATCCGGCACCGCCTACTTCAGCCACCTGCAGCCGCTGGTTCTGCTGGACTACCAAGCCGCCTACCTGGTGGCCGGCCTGGAGGGCACAAGCCCCGCGCAGGCGCGGGCCCGCCTGCGCGCCCAGGCCGAAGAAGGAGTCCCATCCCAGGCCCCGCCCGGGGCGCGGTTCAGCGCCTACGAAAAGTTGGCTCTGCGCGTCATCTCCCAGCATCCCCTCGCCTTCGCCGGCCAGATGGCGGCCGGTCTGGCCAAGGTGCTCTTCAACCCCGTGGACGCCACCCTCTACGATTTTTACGGCGGCAACTCCACCGACAGCGGCAGCATGGGCGACCTGCTCAGACTCCCGCCACGGGCCTATCTGGCCAAGTGGCTGACGCCGGCCAACCTGCCCTACCTCCTGGTCAACACCCTGAGCCTGTGCTACCTCCTGATCCTCTACGCCGGAGCCCTGCGCGCGGCCTGGCCCGCCCTGGCGAGGGAGCGCGGCCAACTCTTCGCCCATGTCTTTCTCTGGCTGGTCCTGCTCTATCTGCTGATCATCCCGGCCGGCCCCGGCGGCGGAGCCCGCTTCCGCATACCCGCCCTGCCCGTCCTTTGCCTGTACGCCGCCCACGGCCTGCGCCTGTGGTTCGCCAAGGAAAAAACGGGGGGAGAGCCCTTTTTGCTACGCAAAAAGGGCTCTCCCCCAGCCCCCCCCTCCTAAAAAGGCGAAGGAGAAACCGCGTGCGCGCTTTCTCCTTGATGTGACCTGACAGGCTGGGTCAGGCTTGCGGCGGTTTGCCCGATACGTCGAGCACCTTGACCGGCTCCCCGAAGGTCTTCCAGCCGTGGCGCACTCCGGCAGGGATGAAATAGGCTTCCAGAGGCGCGAGCATCCGGCGTTGGTCGCCGATGAACATCTCCATCCTGCCCTCGGTGACGATGCCGCACTGCTCGAAGGGATGCTCGTGGCCCGTGTCCTGAAGGCCTGGGCCGATCTCCATACACACCATGTTCAATCCCTGGCCCAGCTCGGCGGTACTGCGCACGCCGGGGCGGAACTCGCGCAGTTCAAGTCCATTCACGCTCTCCCAGAAGGGCATGGCTCCCCCTTTCGTGTCAGACCTTGCGCACCAAGCCCGACATCACGCCCAAGATGCGCAGCTCTTCGCCGGGGCGCACCAGGATGGTGCGGATCTTGGGGTTGGAGGCCCTGAGTTCCACCCCCTGGCTGGTGGGGTGGAAGTGCTTAAGCGTGACCTCGTCCTCCAGCAGCACGGCCACCACCTCGCCGGCCCGGGCCTGTTCCTGGGCCTTCAGGATGACCAGATCGCCCTCCTGGATGTGGTCGCCCACCATGGAGTCGCCATTGACCTTCAGGGCGAAGAAGCGCCCGGAGCCGAAAAAGCTGGGCTCCAGGTCCAGGAACTCGTCGGCTTCCTCGACGGCCAGAATGGGCGCGCCGGCGGCGATGCGGCCCAGGATGGGGATGTTGCGCCGGGAGCCCAGCACGGCCAGGGTGCGCGGCAAGCCGGGCACCGAGCTGAGGAAGCCCTTTTTTTGCAGGGCCTTCATATGGTCGTGGGCGGCCCGGGGCGAACGGAAGCCGAAGCGGGCGGCCACCTCGCGCACGGTGGGGGCGTAGCCGCGTTCGGCTTGAAACTCCTGGATGAATTGCAGCACCTGGTTCTGGCGATCGGTGAGTCCCTTGGTCATGGTTCTCCTCCGGCTGAAGGGCGAGCCTGACCTTTACTATACAGGGGTGTAGGCCGTAGTCAACAAAAAATACCCACGGCAGCCCCGCCCGCCCTCCCTTCCTTCCTTCCCGTCCCGCCCACACCCCCCTCGCAGGGCCAACGTCCTCGGTTCCCGTATTCCCCCAATCCCCGCGCCCCGCGCCGCAAACCGGCCGCTCATAGCCCCGGCAGGGCGCACTGCCCCACGGCGTGGCCTGCCTAATATGCGAGCGCCCTTGCGGCCGGCCAAGGCGCGGGACGCAAAAAAGAGGAGCATCCGCGATTCCCAGCGCCGCGCCCGTGAAGATGGAAAATGGGAAATAATTCCGGGAGAAGCCCAGAACCATTTTTTACGGCCCGCACCCACGCCGGCCGCAAAGGCTATTTTGGCGTCACGCCCCCCGCCCCGCCCGCTCCCCTTTGCGCGACCGCTCGGCCCGATCCAGGCCATCGCCCAAGCTGGGCCTCGCTTCACGCTCCTCGTGCCGGGGCCGTGAGCGGCCGTGCTAAGGCGCGGGCCGCGGTGACGGGTGGGGCTAGATGACGGGGGGAATAAAAAAGAGAAGCCCGCCCTGGCGGGCCGTCAGACGCCGGCCGCCTAGCCCCGGTGCTTGAAGAACAGCGCCGCCAGGGGCGGCAGGGTCACCTCCAGGGTGTGGGGGCGGCCGTGGTGGGCCCGGGGCTTGGTGGTGAGCCCGCCGGCGTTGCCCACTCCGCTGCCGCCGTATTCGGCCGCGTCGCTGTTTAGCATCTCCTCCCAGTAACCCGCGAAGGGAGCGCCCACCCGGTAGTTGTAGCGCACAACGGGAGTGAAGTTGACCACCACCAGCATCATGTCGTGGGGGTCCTTGGCCTTGCGCGCGAAGGAAAGCACGCTGGCGTCGCTGTCGTGGCAGTCGATCCACTCGAAGCCAGCGGGCGAAAGGTCCAGCTCATGCAGGGCCGGCTCGGCCCGGTAGACCCGATTGAGGTCCGCCACCCAGCGTTGCAAACCCTGGTGGGACTCGAAGTCCAGCAGATGCCAGTCCAGGCTGCGGTCGTGGCTCCACTCCCGCCACTGGCCGATCTCCGCGCCCATGAACAGGAGCTTCTTGGCCGGCTGGCCGAACATGTAGCCGTAGAGCAGGCGCAGGTTGGCGAACTTCTGCCAGTCGTCGCCGGGCATCTTCCCCAGGAGCGAGCCCTTGCCGTGCACCACCTCGTCATGGCTGAGCGGCAGAACGAAGTTCTCGTGGAAGGCGTAGAGCATACGGAAGGTGAGCTGGTTGTGGTGGTACTTGCGGTGGATGGGCTCGCGGGTGAAGTAGTGCAGGGTGTCGTGCATCCAGCCCATGTCCCACTTGAAGCCGAAGCCCAGGCCGCCCAGGTAGGTCGGGCGGCTGACCATGGGCCAGTCGGTGGACTCCTCGGCGATGGTCTGGGCGCCGGGGCAGTGGGCGTAGACCTCGGCGTTCATGCGTCTGAGCAGGGAGATGGCCTCGAGGTTCTCGCGGCCGCCGAATTCGTTGGGTATCCACTCGCCCTCCTGGCGCGAGTAGTCCAGGTAGAGCATCGAGGCCACGGCGTCGACCCGGAGCCCGTCGGCGTGCATGGCCTTGAGCCAGAACAGGGCGCTGCTCAGGAGGAAGCTCTGCACCTCGTGCCGGCCGTAGTTGAATATCTTGCTCTTCCAGTCCGGGTGGAAGCCCTGGCGCAGGTCGGCGTGCTCGTAAAGGTGAGTGCCGTCGAAGTAGTCCAGGCCGTGCAAGTCCTCGGGGAAGTGCGAGGGCACCCAGTCCAGGATCACGCCCACCCCCGCCTGGTGCAGGTGGTCCACCAGGTACATGAAGTCCTGGGGGGCGCCGTAGCGGCTGGTGGGGGCGAAGTAGCCGGTGACCTGGTAGCCCCAGGAGGCGTAGAAGGGATGCTCCATCACCGGCATGAACTCCACGTGGGTGAAGCCCATCTTGTTCAGGTATTCGGCCAGGCGCGGAGCCAACTCGCGGTAGGAGAGGAAGCGTTCGGGTTGAGCGGGGTCGCGCATCCATGAACCCAGGTGCATCTCGTAGACGCTTAAGGGGCCTTCCATGAGATTCGACTCGCGCCGCTTCTCCAGCCAGTCCTGGTCGCCCCAGGCGTAGTCCAAGTCCCAGATCACCGAGGCGGTCTTGGGCGGAGTCTCGTGGTGCACGGCCAAGGGATCGGACTTCTCCACCCGGTAGCCCATAATGCCCGAATGAATGCGGTACTTGTAGGTCTGGCCCTTGGCCGCCCCGGCGACGAAGCCTTCCCAGATTCCCGAGAGCCCGCGCTGGCTTAGGCCCAAGTCCTCGGGCTGGTAGTTGTTGAAGTCCCCCATGACGAAGACCCGGTCGGCGTTGGGAGCCCAGACCGCGAAATAGGTCCCCTGCACGCCCTCCACGGTCATGGGGTGGCAGCCCAGCTTGTCGTAGAGGTTTAAGTGGCTGCCCTCGTTGAAGAGGTAGAGGTCGTCCTCGCTGAGCAGGCTTACGTCGTGGCGAACCCGGGGCGCGGGACGGCTATCGCCGGCATCCTTCTTGGCGGGCATGGCAACGCCTCTCTTTTGCTTGCTGGGGGGTTTGGCCATTTAACCCAGTATGACATGTCGGCGCAGCCGGGGAAACCCGCCCGCGGTCGAGTGCCCGCCTGCGGCCGAAGCCGCCGGAACGGGGCGGACGGCCTATTTGTAGGAGCCGCCGAAGAGCCAGATCTTGAGCGCGGGCTTGAGCACGGCCAGAAGACGCTCCTGATCCTCGGGCGTGCATACCGCCACCCGCAGATGCCAGGGCGTGCAGCCCACGAAATCCGCGCAGGCGCGCACCAGCACGCCCTTTTCCGCGCAGGCCGCGGCCACCATCTCGGCGTTGGGGCCGTCCTCGGGCAGGCGGCAAAGAAGGTAGTTGACCTTGCTGGGGATGACCTTCAGGCCCAGGCCGGCCAGGCTCGCGGCCAGCTGTTCACGCCATTTGACCACCGTCTCCAGGGTTCGTGCTGCGTAGTCGGACTGTTTGAGGCAATGCAGCCCGGCGGCCTGGGCCAGGGTGTTGACGCACCAGGGCTCGGCCAGGGGGGCCAGTTCGGTCACCAAGTGCTCATCGGCCAGCAGATAGCCCAGGCGCAGACCGGCCAGGCAGAAGAACTTGGTCATGGACCTGAGCACGATGAGACGGGAGTATTGCTTGAGCAACGCCGGGGCCAGGTCGCGGGGGGCCTGGTCTGGGCAAAAGTCGATGAACGCCTCGTCCAGGATCACCCAGGTGCGCTCCAGGTTGGCCCGCGCCAGCAGCGCCTTGATCACCTCGGGCTCGGCCATGGCCCCGGAGGGAGTCTGGGGGTTGGTCAGCACGACCAGGCCCGGCTCCATGGCCCATAACTTGTCCAGGTCCTCGCGAGTGGGTGAGAAGGTTCGCGAGTCCTTGGCGATCAGGTAGTGGAAGTGACGTCCGGCGATGGCGAAGGAACGCGCGAACTCGCCGAAGGCAGGGGCCATGATGACGATGCACTTCAAGTCCATGGCCCGGGCCAGGAGCCGGATCAGGGAGGTGGAGCCGTTGCCCGCCAACACGTTGCCGGGCTGAAGCTGGTGGCTGGCGGCGATGGCCCGTCTGAGATCGAGGGTGTCGCGGTCGGGGTAATGGCAAAGTTGGCCGATGGCCTCCTGAAGCACCTCGGCCAGGCCCGGAGGCGGGCCAAGGGGATTGAGCGAGGCCGAGAGGTCCAGGATGTCGCCCAGGGGCACCTGCAGGCGGCGAGCCGCCCCCCATATGTTGCCGCCGTGGGATGAGCCGCTGGTAAGGGAATCGTCAGCCGCAGGGTTGAATTCTGACATGATCCGCCACTTGCATCAGGGGGCCACCCGGCCGCGTGGGGTTTTGTTGGCTTTTACCCCAGGGCCGCGGCAAAAGCAAGCCGGCGTTCGCCGCCGCCCTGGCGGCTCAGTCCCAAGACCCCTCGTCCGGAAAGGGCCTGGAGCCGCCAGGCCGCCGTATGGGGCGAGCCGGGCGGAACTCGCGTCTGGAGATGGCGTGACGTTTCATTTTCAAATAGAGGGTTTTGGGGTCAACCTCGGCCTCGGCGGCGGTCTTGCTGATGCTGCCCTGGTTGGAGCGCAGCAGCCAGCGCAGGTATTGGCGCTCGCAGGAGGCCAGATGCTGGGCCAGGCTGGGCCAGGGCTGACCGCTGGCCAGGGAATGGGGAGCCGCCTCGACGGGCCAGCCTCGCTTCTCGTCCTGGTCCGGGACCGGCAAGGGCGGCAAGGGCGGCAAGGCGGCGGCGGTCGGGGGCCCGCCCAAGTCCAACTGCTCCACCGAGGTGGAGCGGGTGAGGATCACCGCCCGCTCCAAGGCGTTCTCCAGCTCGCGGACGTTGCCGGGCCAGGCGTGGGTGAGCATCTGTTCCTGAGCCCGCGCGGCGAAGCCCTGTATCTGCTTGCCGTACTTTAGGTTGAATCGCTCCAGGAAATGCTGGGCCAGCAGCGGGATGTCCTCTCGGCGGCGGCGCAGGGCCGGCAGGTTCAGATTGATCACGTGCAGGCGGTAGTAGAGGTCGCGCCGGAAGCGCCCATCCTCCACGGCCTGATGGAGGTCGCGGTTGGTGGCGGCGATGACGCGGACGTCGGCGAAGAGCTTTTTGGTGCCGCCCACCCTCTCGAAGGAAAACTCCTGCAGGAAGGTAAGCAGCTTGGCCTGCATCTCCAAAGGCATCTCGCCCACCTCGTCCAGGAGCAGGGTGCCGGAGTGGGCGGTCTCCACCCGGCCGATCTTGCGGGTCACGGCTCCGGTGAAGGAGCCCCGCTCGTGGCCGAAAAGCTCGCTCTCGATCAGGCTGGCGGGAATCGCCGCGCAGTTTATCTCCACGTAGGGGCGGTCCCGCCGGGGGCTGGAGTTGTGCATGGCCCGTGCCAGGAGGCCCTTGCCGGTGCCGGTCTCGCCGTTGATGAGCACGGTGACGTCGGTGGCGGCCACGGTTTGGGCCAGCTTTATGGTCTCGCGCATGCTGGCGTTGCGGGCGATCACGTCGCCCAGGGTGAGCCCGCCGCCGGCCTGAAGCCGCGCCACCTCGCGTCTCAGCTTGCGCTGCTCCAGGCAGCGGGAGAGAGCGTGACGGACCTCGCTGATGGTGAAGGGCTTGCGCAGATAGTCGGCCACCCCCAAGCGGATGGCGCTGATGGTGTCCTCGATGTCGCTGAAGGCGGTCATGAGGATGTACTGGGTGTCGGGGTAGATGGCCTTCATCTCTCTGACCAGGCTCAAGCCGTCCTGGTCAGGCATGCGCAGGTCGGTCAGCACCACGTCGAAGGCCCGCGTGGCCATTATCTGGACCGCGTCCTGGGCCCGGCTGGCCACCGTCACCTCGTAGCCGTCGGCCAGAGAGACTTTGATGCGCTCCAGCACCGACCACTCATCGTCCAACACCAAGACGTTGGGCCGCCAACCTTCGGGCGTTGATTCCTTATTGGCGAGATTTGCGGGCAAAGCATTCATGGTCAAAGCCATCATTTCGGGATATTCTTACCGATTATCGCCGATCCGCAGGCCGAGGCCAAGGGTTTTTCCACGTGGATTCCATGATAAATTTTTGGCCAGGAGGTAACCCATGCTTTGTAAAAAATGCCAGCGCCCCTTGGAGCCCGAGGATGCCCGCGAGCATGCCGGCTCCCTGCTTTGCGAAGATTGCTACATGGACGCCCTTAGCCCGGCGCGCACCTGCGACCCCTGGGCCGTCTACACCGCAAGCCGGCTCTCCGAGCAGACCGTCAACCCCGCGCAAGAAGCCATATTGAAGATGATCGACCGCCAGGGCCAGGCCACGGCCCAGGAGCTCATGGCCGCCGCCGGACTGAGCCCCAAGGAACTGGAGCGGGAGATAGCCTCCCTGCGCCACATGGAGATGATCCGCGCCGCTCCCGTCCCCGGTGGAGGCAAGGTCTTCCGGCGCTTCGAGGCCGCCGGCACTCACTGAGCGCCGAGCCTCCCGCGACCCCGCCGCCTTTGACCAGGGTGGGGGGGCTGTGCTAGTTTTCCGGTCATGGCGGTAAAGGCAATCATAGAACCGGTGGTGCTGCCGGTGGGCGGGGGCAAGGGGGGCATTGGCAAGAGCGCGCTCACCGCCAGCCTGGGCCTGGCCCTGGCCCGGCTGGAGCGCTCGGTCACGGTGGTGGACGCCGACCTGGGCGGCTCGGACCTGCACAATTTCCTGGGTCTGGACAATGACCGCCCGGGCCTGGGGGAGGTGCTCACGGCCAAGGACCTGAGCCTGGCCGAGGTCTGGCAGCCGGCCCTGGAACCGCGCTTCTTCTTCGTGCCCGGCGACGCCATGGTGGTGGCCACGGCCAACCCCAGCTTCCAAAAAAAACGCAAGCTCCTGCGCGCCATCAAGAACCTGGCCAGCGACTTCGTGCTTCTGGACCTGGGCGCCGGCACGGCCATCACGGTGATGGACTTCTACCTCACCAGCCCGGTCTCCCTGGTGGTGATGCTCCCCGAGCGCCCCGCCGTGCTCAACGCCTTCAACTTCCTGAAAAACGCCCTCTTTCGCGCGCTGGAGCGCATCTTCCGCGACAACCTGGCCACCAAGAAGGCCCTGGCCTCCTTCCAGAGCCGCAGCCGGGGGCCGGGAGCCATGAAGGTGGCCGACCTTATCGCGGCCATGGAAGCGGCCCTGCCCGGGGCCGGCGAGCGGGCCGCCAACGCCGTGCAACGCTGGCGGCCCAAGCTGGTGCTCAACCGGGTGCGCCGGGTGGACGACTTCGCCTACGCTCGCCAACTTGAGCGTTGGGCCAGCGAGGATCTGGGCCTCATGGTGGAGGTGCTGGGCTTCGTGCCCGAGGACGACGTGGTGGCCGAGGCCGCCGCCGCCGGACGGGTGGCCCTGGACCTGAACCCCCGCGCCGCCTTCAGCCGGGCGGTGGCGCTTCTGGCCTGGAAGATCAGCCAATGGTCGGGCAAGGCCCAAGCCTGGGCCGCACACAAGGGCTTCGCGGGCAGCTTCGAGCGCGCGGCCACCGAGTTCGCCCCACTCTTCCCCCCGCCGGGCACCCCGATGCCCACCCGCGAGGAGTTGCTCAAGCTGCTGCGCGGGCAAAAGGCCTGATACCGCGGGCTGGCCCTGCCGAACTGCGAGTGACGCCCTCTGCCCCACGTTGACCCGCCCCGCCGCGCTGCCGCATAATTCATAGTTAACGGCGGCAAACAAAGGAGGGTGATATGGGCGATGAACCTTCCCGCGCTCCTGCCATCCGCAAGATGGCTGCCTCGGACCTGGAGCAGATCGTTGCCATAGACATCAAGGTTCTGGGCAAGCCAAGGCCGGCATTTTGGGAATCCAAGATCGAGATGGTTGGCAGGCGCCCGGAGGTGGCGGCCTTGGTGGCCGAGTTGGACGGCAAGGTGATTGGCTTCATCATCGGCGGGGCCAGCCGCTGGGAATACGGCGTGCCGGAGAACGTCGGCTGGATCGACACCATCGGCATCGACCCGGAATATCAGCGCGCCGGCGTCGCCAAGCTCCTGTTCGCCGAGCTGGCCAGCAGGTTGAAGAAGGCCGGCATCACCTCCATGCACACCTTCGTGAAGCGCCGCGATTGGAAGCTTCTCAAGTTTTTCGACAGCATGGGTTTCCAGCCCGGCGACATGACCAACCTGGAGATGGATATCTAGGCGAAAGCCATTGCTGTAGGTTGAGTTTAGCGAAGCGAAACCCAACATCCAGGCATTGTCGCGGTGTTGGGTTTCGCCGCCAAGGCTCCTCAACTCAACCTGTGGGAGCCCTCGCCGGAAAGACGGGAAGGGATAAATCCTTCCCCTACGAAAAAAGGCGTTCCCAGGTGGCCGGGCCACCCGGAACGAATTGAAGGCATCCACCCCTACAGCGGCTAGCGTCATGGCGTGGAACATCCCAGACGGGATGCGACGCGGCAATCTCCCGCTTCGCTCCCAACCCGGTTTGGGCCGCTGAAAGAGCGAAGCGGGAGATTGCTCCGCTCTCGCCCGCAACGGCAGTCAGTTTCAAATTGATTCTTCCCGCCTTCACCCCTTCATGTCTCATTTCTTCGCAATTTTTCCCCCGCCCCTCCCGCGCCTCAAATCCTCTTCACCCTCTCGGCTATGTCGAACTCCATCTCGGCCAGGGGCCGGCGGCGCAGGCGGTGCGGGAGCGCCAGCAGCGCGGCCCGGTCCACGTCCTCGCGGCTCACCTGCCGGCGGCCCTCCAGGGCGGCCAGGGTGAGCGCGGTCTTGAGCAGGGTCAGGTCCCCGCGGTGGCCGTCCACCGACAGCCCCAGGCAGACGGCGACCACCCGCGCAAGCACCTCCTCCCCGGCCTTGACCCGGGGCAGCAGCCTCCGGGCGCGCTCGATGTCGCGGCCAACGCGCCGGCCCGCCGCGGCGAAGCGCCGGGCGAAGCGGCCGGGGTCCTTCTCATAGTCCAGGCGGCGCAGGATGACTTCCTCGCGGGCCAGGGGGTCGTTCAGGCCGGCCACCTGCACGCACAGGCCGAAGCGGTCGGTGAGCTGGGGCCTGAGCTCGCCCTCCTCGGGGTTCATGGTGCCCACCAGGGTGAAGCGGGCGGGGTGGCTGACGCTGATGGATTCGCGCTCCACGGAGTTGACGCCCATGGCCGCCGCGTCCAGGAGCGCATCGACTAGGTGGTCGTCCAAGAGGTTCACCTCGTCTACATAGAGCAGCTGCCGGTTGGCCGCGGCCAGCAGGCCGGGCAGGAAGCGGGCCTGGCCCTCGGTCAGCGCGCCCTCCAGGTCCAGGGTGCCCAGCAGGCGGTCCTCGGTGGCCCCCACCGGCAGCTCCACCACCCGGGTGCGGCGGCGGGCCACGGGCAGGTCCTCGGCCTCGGCCCGGCGGCGCGCGCAGT
>JAJZPI010000172.1 GCA_021811275.1 Deltaproteobacteria bacterium | reverse complement strand
CACGTACTCGGAGGCGTCGTCGCGGGCCTGGGTGGTAAGGTAGCGGGCGCGCTCCATCAGCTCCGCGCTGTTGCCGACGATCATCCCCCCCCCGCCGGTGGTCATTAGCTTGTTGCCGTTGAAGCTCAGGCAGCCCAGAGTCCCCAGGGCCCCCACGGGCCGGCCCTTGTAGCGCGCGCCCAGGCTCTGGGTGGCGTCCTCCACCACCGCCAAGGCGTACTTTCCGGCCAGCTCCAGCAAGGGGTCCAGGTCCACGGGATGGCCCAGGAGGTGCACCGGCAGCAGAGCGGCCAGCCGCCGGCCGCTGACGCGGTTGCGCAGCTCGCCTTTAGCCCAGACGCACTCGCGCTCCAGGAAGTCGACGGCCTTGCCCGCGTCCATCTGGCAGTGGACCGGCTCGGCGTCCATGAACACCGGCTGGGCCCCGCAATAGCGCACGGCGTTGGCTGTGGCGATGAAGGTCAGGGAGGGGACCAGCACCTCGTCGTCCGGCCTCACCCCCGCCAAGAGGAGCGCCACGTGCAGGGCGGCGGTGCCGCTGGCCGTGGCCACCGCGCCGGCCACGCCCAGGCGGCGGGCCAGGTCGGCCTCGAAGCGCTCGACGAACCTGCCCGCCGAGGAGACCCAGCCCGTGTCCAGGCACTCCTTGACGTATTCCCACTCGCGGCCGGCGATGAGCGGCTCGCTCAAGGGGATGAAGGAAGGCTTGTCAGACGGCGTAGACACCAGGTCTGTACCTCTGCATGTTTTGCCTTAGCCAAGTGATGGTCTTTTCCAGGCCTTCTTCCAGGCTGAGCCGGGGCCGCCAGCCCAGGAGTTGATCGGCCAGGCGGTTGTCGGCCAGCAGGCGCTCGACCTCGCTGGCCGCCGGGCGCAGGCGGCCAGCGTCCTGCTCCAGGCCCAGGTCGCGGCCCATGAGCCGACCTATGAGCAGGGCCAGGTCGCCGATGCTGATCTCCCGCCCCGAGCCCAGGTTGACGGTGCGGCCCAGGGCCCGCTCGGCCTGGGCCGCGGCCAGGAAGCCGTCGACGGTGTTGGCCACGTAATTCAGGTCGCGGGTGGGGTTCAGGTTGCCCAGCCTGACCGGCTGGCCGGCCAGCGCCTGGGTGATGATGGTGGGAATCACCGCCCGGGCCGACTGCCGTGGTCCGAAGGTGTTGAAGGGGCGCACGGTTACCACGGGCAGGCCGAAGGAGAGGTGGAAGGACTCGGCCAGCTTGTCGGCGGCGATCTTGGTGGCCGAATAGGGAGACTGGCCTACCAGGGGATGGTCCTCGGCGATGGGCACCCTCTGGGCGGTGCCGTAGACCTCGCTGGTGGAGGTGTGCACCAGCCTGGCCACGCCGGCTTGGCGCGCGGCCTGCAAGACGTTGAGGGTCCCTTGGATGTTGGTGGCCACGTAGGAGGCCGGGGCCTGGTAGGAGTAAGGGATGGCGATGAGGGCCGCCAAGTGGAAGACCACCTCCACGCCCTCCACGGCCTGGGCCACGCTGCCGGGGTCGCGCACGTCGCCGGCCAGCACTTCCATCTCTCCGGCCAGGGCCGTATGGTCCAGCCAGGCCCAGGAGCCCAGGGCGTTGTAGTGCACCAGGGCCCGCACCCGGGCCCCCTCCTCCGCCAGGCGCTCGGCCAGGTGGCTACCGATGAAGCCGCCCGCACCCGTCACCAGAACCTTTCTGCCCCGCCAGCTCACTTGGCCAGCCTCCCGTTCTTGAGGTCCTCCTGCGCGCGCAGGTAGTCGTCGTGCCGGCCGATGTCCAGCCAGTATTCGTGGATGGGGAAGCTGGCCACCCGCTCGCCCTCGGCCAGCACGGACTGGATCAGCTCGGTCATGTCCATGCGCCGGCCGGCGGGCAGGTAGCGGAAGCAGTCCGGCTCGAGCAGGTAGATGCCGGCGTTGACGAAGAAGTTCAGGCTGGGTTTTTCCTGCAAGCCGGTGACGAAGCCGCTCTCGCCCTCCACCACGCCATAGGGCACGCGCATTTCGAACTTGCGCACCCCCACGGTGATGATCGCGTCCTGCTCGCGGTGGAAGGCCAGCATGGCCTGAAAGTCGACCTTGGTGAGGATGTCGCCGTTTATGACCAGGAGGGTGTCCTCGGGGGGGCCCATCAGGCTCAAGGCCCCGGCCGTGCCCAGGGGGCGCTCCTCGGTAAGGTAGTTGAGCTGCACCCCGAACCCGCTGCCGTCTCCGAAATGGTCCTTGATCTTTTCCGGCAGGTAGTGGGTGGCCACGTTCACCCGCTGGATGCCGGCCTCCTTGAGTTGCTCGACGATGTGCTCCATCAGGGGCTTTTCGCCCACCGGCAGCATGGGCTTGGGCACCGTCTCGGTCATGGGGCGCAGCCGGCTGCCCTGGCCGCCGGCCATGATGACCGCCGCCAGGGGAGCGCACTGGTCGTGCGTCAGGTCGGCTATCGTCACCAGGTCGGCCACCCGGCCCGACTCGTCGAGCAGGGGGATCTGGCGTATCGAATGCTCCCGCATCAAGCTCAGCAGATCCGCGCGCGGCGTTCCCTGCGGGGCGGTGACCGGCCGGGAGTAGGACGAACGGGCCTTGACCTCCAACAGGTCGTTCACCGGGGCACGCAGGTCCTTGCCCGCCAGGATGGCCCGGCGCACGTCGCCGTCGGTGATCGTACCCAGCAATCGCCCCCACTCATCCAGCAGCAGCACGATGCCCTTCTCGCCCCGGTTAAGGCTGGTGATGCAGGCGCGCAAATCAGCCGAGGCAGGAAGACATATCTTTTTCAGATCGGCGATCAATTCCCGGTCATTCCACGCTATGACGGAGCTTCCACTCGCCGCCCTGCTTTTCCCACAGGTGGGGCGAACGAAATTCGTCGCAAAGATCCAGGAATCGCTGGGGCGTCAGGCCTATGTAGTCCATGACCTCCTGGAAGTGCTTTTGGGGGAACTCGCCGTCGAAGCGCTTGACCAGGGCCACGCCCTCCTCGCGGGTGAGGTGCCTGTTGCGTATCTCCTGGGAGGCGTCATAGGAGGCCCGGCCCAACCCGAACTTGATGAAGGTGGTGTAGTAGTGGAAGCCGTCGATCTTGTCGTCCAGGCTGTTGTACTTGCTGTAGGTGCCCTCGGTGCGGAAGGGGTTGGCCTCGAAGCCCGTGTGCTCGGCGGCGTAGTAGTAGGCTTCCTGGGGCGTCCACTTGATGTAATAACCCAGGTAGTGGACCTCGATATTGGACTGGGCCAGCTCGCGGTGATCGGCTGGCAGATAGGGAGTCAGCTCGTTGACACTCAAGCCGTGGGTCTCCATCAACTCCGGTATGGGAACGCCCGCCAAATGGATATCCGATAAATTCTGGATGGCAAAATAAGCCTTGTCCCGCAGGGAGGAGTTGGTCTCGGCGATGGGGTTGCCATACTCGGCCTCCGATTCCCCATAGAAAACCAAGGGGACATTGAACTGCAGCGCCGCCTTGGGGGCCAGGTTCTTTTGGCCCAAGATGAAGGTCTGAAATGGGTGAAGCAGATTCTCAATGGCCAATCTGGTCAAGAGGCGTTGGCTGCGGCCGCTGGGCTTGAAAGCGATGTTGTCGAACCCGCCCACTTCGATCCAGTTGCGAAAGTTGCGCAAGCCCACATCGGTGTAAAGGATTGGCGGCCAGGTCACGGTCAGGGGATGCATATCATACTTGTACTTGAGCAGGTGAGCGGCGTAGGCGCTGTCCTTGCCACCGCTGCCGGGCACGATGCAATCGTAGCCCCCGTCTTGACGGCGGTGTTTTTCGAGCAGCCGCAGGAGTTCCTTCTCCCTGGCCTCCCAGTCGATGACCGGTTTGCGCTCGGCATAACGGCAGGCGTCGCAGATCCCTTCCTCGTCTATATGGAGGGTGGGCGTGATGCGTTGCTTGGTATGCTTGAACTCAGGATAGGAGCTGGGGCGCTGATTGCTCATCACGCACCGCCGGCAAAAGACCACATCTCTGGGCAGCCCATACTTGGCTTCCAGTGGGGTGTTATCCGTGGCGCTCATGCTCTGATCTCAACCCTCCTCGATCATGGCCAGCAGCTCCTCGGCGGATAGCTCGGGGCTGTTGCTGCTGGAAAAGACGAACCCCTCGGGAACCGGGGTGGCATGGGACCAGTTCTCCTCCCGCCACCAGGGGCGTTGGGGCTTGATTATGTACATCCCATCCGTCTCCATGGCCTGGCGCGATTCATCGTCGCTCATGAGCACCTCGTGAATCTTTTCGCCGGGGCGGATGCCTATGTGTTCGACGCTGCACCCAGGGGCCAGCGTCCTGGCCAGCTCCACGATCGACATGGTTGGGATCTTGGGCACGAAGATTTCGCCTCCGTGCATTTCCTCGATGCAGCGCAGGACGAAACGCACTCCCTGCTCCAGGGTGATCCAGAAGCGGGTCATGCGGGGATCGGTGACCGTGACCCGGCCGGTGACGGCCTGTTTGCGGAAAATCGGCACCACGCTGCCCCGGCTGCCCAGCACGTTGCCGTAGCGGCACACGCTTATCCTGGGGCCGCCCTCGGTCGAATAGGCGTTGGCGTTTATGAACATCTTTTCGGCGCAGAGCTTGGTGGCACCGTAGAGATTGACGGGGTTGACGGCCTTGTCGGTGCTGATGGCCATGAGCTTGGCCACGCCCGCATCCAGGCAGGCGTCAATTACGTTCTTGCTGCCCAGCACGTTGGTCTTGATGGCCTCGAAGGGATTGTACTCGCAGGCCGGAACTTGCTTGAGCGCGGCGGCGTGCACCACCACGTCCACCCCGCGCAAGGCCCGTTCCAGCCTTCCCAGGTCGCGCACGTCGCCGATGAAATAACGCATGGGTGATTCGCCACCGTCCGGAAAGATCTGGCGCATCTCATGCTGCTTCAGCTCGTCGCGGGAAAAAACGATAAGTTTCTTGGGGCGGTAGTCTCTGAGCACGACTTCCACGAACTTTTTTCCGAAGGAGCCGGTACCGCCGGTGACCAGGATAACCTTGTCATTGAGCATGTCATCTTATCCAGTTAAAGGGCCGGCGCTAGGCCTCTAGCCGCCAGCCGTGGTCGCAAAGCAGGTCGCCTACGTTGTCCAGGGCCTTACCGGTGCCGAAAAAGTCGCCGGGTGCAACCTCCAGCCTGGCAGCGTCACGTACCCGGTCGGCCTGGACCCCGGCCACCCTGGCGTTCAGGTCCAGGAGATAGGTGCCCGGGGGCAGAGGCAGGCGGGGCACCCGGCATACCAGTTGGCCGCCGGGGGGAAGACGGTCAAAATCCTCGCCGGTCAAGCGGGTGTACAGGCAAATGATTTCGCGGTTTAGGTGATTCTTTATCCATAGCCACACCGAGACATGCCTGACCTCCTCGCCCTGGGTTTTATAGGAGATCGCGATCTCCAGCGGCTCGCCACAGGCCGCGGCCTCCAGCGGACGACCCTGGCCGTCGCGCAGGCTCACGCCGGTGAAGCGCAGCCTGCCATCGCCCTCTCTGGCCTCGTCAGCTAAAAAGTACCCTTCGCCGGCCAAGTCCATGCTGGCCTGGGTGTAGGCCCGCACTACCTCCTCCGAGGGGCCATCGACGCTCAACTGACCGCCGTCTATCCACAGCGCCCGCTGGCAGAGTCCCAGGATTGCCTCCATGTTGTGGCTGACCAGGAGGACGGTGCGGCCCTCGCCGGCCACCGAGCCCATCTTGCCCAAACATTTCTTCTGGAATCCCACATCGCCCACAGCCAGGACCTCATCCACGATGAGGATCTCTGGCTCCAGGTGGGCGGCAACCGAGAAGCCCAGGCGCACGAACATCCCTGAGCTGTAGTATTTCACCGGGGTGTCGATGAACTTGGCAACCTCGGCGAACTCCACGATTTCCTCGAAACGGGCGTTGATCTCGGCCTTCTTCATGCCCATGACCGCCCCGTTCAGGTAGACGTTTTCCCTGCCTGTCAGCTCCGGGTGGAAACCGGTGCCCACCGCCAGGAGGCAGCCCACCCGGCCGTAAATATCCACCCGCCCCTCGCTGGGGTCGGTGATGCGGCTGAGTATTTTGAGCAGTGTGGTTTTCCCGGCGCCGTTGCGGCCGATGATGCCCACCACCTGGCCGGGGGGCACCTCGAAGGTGACATCCTTGACCGCCCATATGACCTCGTCCGGTGCGGCCTCGCGCAGCGACCGACGCAAGTAGGTAAAGGGCGAGACCACCGCGTTTTTGAGAGCCCCCGCGACGCCCCGGGCCTTTTGGGGAGCGGCCCCGATGCGGTAGCGCTTGCCCAGGCCCTCCACTTTGACGGCGATGCCGTTCATGGCTACAGCAAGTCCACCACGGTGCGCTCACTGCGGACGAAGTGATGCGCCCCGAGGAAAAGAAGAAGAAGCACCAAACCCAAGGCCAGGTACAAGCTGGGACCAGGGGGCAGCCCCTTGCCCAACAACGACCAACGGAATCCCTCGATGACCACGGCCATGGGGTTCAGCAGATAGAGCCAACGCCAGGTCTCGGGCACCAGGCTGCTGGGGTAGACCACGGGCGTAGCGTACATGGCCACCTGAAGCAGGTGGTCCACCGCGAAGCCCACGTCGCGGTACCTTACCGCCACAGTGGCCAGGCAGAGGCCCAGGGCCAGCGCGGTTAGGATGGCCAGCAGGACGTAGACCGGCAAAAACACCGCCTGCCACCCGGGTAGGTGGCCATAATAGACCATCATGGCCACCAGAATGATTAGGGACATGCAAAAGTCCAACAGTCCCGCGCAGGCAGTGGAGATCGGCACCACCAGCCGGGGGAAGTAGACCTTGCTAATGATGCTCATGTTGCTTACCAAGCTGGTGGAAGATTTGCTTACGGCGATGCTGAACATGGTCCAGGGCAACAGACCGGCATAATTGAAGAGAGGATAGGGCAGCCCATCGCTGGGCACCTTGGCCAGGCGCCCGAAAACCACGCTCATCACCACCATGGTGATGAAGGGCTTCAGAACGATCCAGAGCGGCCCAAGGGCCATCTGGCGATAACGTCCCTTAACTTCCCGCCAAACGAGAAAGTACAGAAGCTCCCGAAACTCCCACACTTCCCGAAGAGAAAGACTTGACCAGCCCTGGCGGGGTCTGATGTGCGTGACCTGTAGCGGTGCGCTGACCATGCTTTGATTCGCGACCTCTATAGAATTTATACCGGGCCTTATTACCCGAGCAAACGTTGCTTTTCCACTGTTTCGCCCTGCTCCCAGAGGATCAGGCGGGGTCGTTTGGCGAGAGTGGGAGCCAAGTTGTTATACTCATCCCATGTGAGGCATAGGGTCCGAATTTTGCGCTTTATATATCCCTCGGTCTTGGCGACCAGTTCGGCCAACAGCCTCTGGTCGATCAGGCCCACCAGGACCAAGTCTATGATTCCAGAATCCCGCCCCTCGGCATAATCGTCCATGATCATGGCCATTTTCAGGTCACCCAGCTGCTCGATTATCTCCTCTATCACCCGATCAATTCCTAGCACCTTTTTAGCTATGGATTTTAGTTCCGAAAATAGCGGGTGCTTGTCGTTGGCCTGGTAGCGGACCTCGCGACCGTTTTTCTGTGCCCTGAGCAGCTGGGCCTCGGTCAGGCGGTTGAGCTCCTCGCGCACCGTGTTTGATGATAAGCAAAATTCTCCAGATAAAGCACGTAGATACGAACTAACTCCAGGGTTACTGAAGAAACGCAGCAACAGCTTTGCTCTGGTATTGGATGAAATTAGAGGTGCGAGCAGGATTTCCATATACCGAAAAGATATTCCTGTTTTTGAGTTGCTATTATCATATAAATAAAAAAACGATTGTCAAGATACAAGAGGCGAAGGCTTGTTGGGGGCGCCTCCCACAGCGGGACCAGGAGGCGGATGGATTCCATCCAAAAGCCCGCCATGGGGTCCTGGCGCGCTTGCAAACCGCCCGTCGCGCATCGGCCTCGGGCGAATTTTTGCTCTTATACCAATTTGCGATCAA
>JAJZPI010000171.1 GCA_021811275.1 Deltaproteobacteria bacterium | reverse complement strand
AGGCGTCACCGAGCGCAAGTTGGTTTGGCGAGGACATAGATGGCAATCCTTGCTCAGAATTAATTAGATAAAACTTGCAATTAGGGAGAGGGAGGGGTGTTAACCGAGGTCTGCGGGGATCCCCCATGGGAACCAGGGGCGGCCCGGGACAGCCGGCGATCAGGTATCAAAAAAGGAGATGAGGGGGTGTTTGCCTGGTTAGAACCTGATCCAGATGAAGAGGGCGTTGAGCCCTTGCAAGAGGCCGGCAGCCGAAAGAACAGCCGCGAGGGAGAGGATGGGGAAAGATTGGGAAAGGATGGCCACCGAGGTCAAGACAATCGCGATTTGAAGCATTATCTCGGAATAGCCGAGCTGGTTGCCGCGGTAGAGGTTCTCCTTGGAGAGCGCTTCATAGCGTCGGGCCCTGTCTTGGATCCTGTGAGCCTCTGAGCGCATTTGCTTTGCGGAAGCGACGTTGTTCTGTAAGGCTTTATCAAAAAGCTTTTTTACCTGGGGCGACATCCTGTCGCCGTTTTGGGCCAGGTTCAGCTCAAGAGATTTGGCTTCATGGAAGAGGATGTATTCCTTGGTGGTTTTGCCTTGGTAGTAAGACCACTGATCGGCCGCCTTTTGCTGATACAGAAGCATTTCGTTGGAGGCGTTGGAAGAAAGCCAGGATGAGATACCGAGCAGCGCGGCGAGCAGCCCAGCGAAGAGCGCGGAACGCCGGATGAAGGGGGTGTTCATACCCAGGTGTAAGTGCTCTTCCAGGGAATTGCCGTTTTCGTGCCGCCGGGCCATGGGGTTAAAGGGTGAACTCCCTGCCCAGGTAGCCGGCCAGCGCCTCGGGGCTAGCGGCCAGACTTGTGGGAGTGCCCTCGGCCAGGATGCTGCCGGCCTTGATGATCGTGGCCATGGTGCACATAGACAAAGTGTCCCTGACGTTGTGGTCACTGATGATGACGCCTACCTGATTTTTGGCCATGGCCAGGATGGCGGCCTGCAAGTCGATGATGGCCAGGGGGTCCAGACCGGCGAAGGGCTCGTCAAGGAGCAGGAACTTTGGGCTTGTGGCCAGGAGCCGGGCGATCTCCACGCGCCGCCGTTCGCCGCCAGAGAGGGTTTTGGAGGGCTGCCGACGGACCGACTGGAGGCCCATATCGCTCAGGAGCTGCTCGAGCCGCTTCAAAGCTTGAGGCTTGCCCAGCTTAAGGGCCTTGAGCACGGCGAGAATGTTCTCCTCCACGGTCAAGTTGACGAAAATGCTGGGCTCCTGGGGAAGATAGCAGATGCCCAGCCTGGCACGTTGGTACATGGGAAGGCCGGTGATGTCCCGACCGTCGAGCAGCACTCGGCCCCGGGCTGGCCGGACAAGGCCCATGATGGCCTGGATGGTGGTGGTCTTGCCGGCGCCGTTGGGGCCCAACAGGCCAAAGATCTGGCCGCTTTGGACGAGGAAATCGATGCGCTTGAGGACCTGGTGCTGGCCCTGATTTTTTGCGAGGTCCAAGACTGAAAGTACGTTCATGGCTTTTTCCCCTAGATGAAGGCCCTGATGACTTCACGGGCCAGGGCGTGGAGCAGGGCCATGCCCGCGCCAGAAAGCAGGCTGATGGAGGCGGTGCGCCGGCAGCCGACCAGGAAGGCCAGGAACGCTAGGCATGGTATTGCCAGCAGGCCTTCCAGCCTCAGCATGCCTTCACCGCGGCGTTTGATGTCAGGGGAGCCCAGGGCCAGGCCGAGGTCGAGGGATCGGGGAGGGCTGGCCATGGACTCCAGCTGGTTTTGACTCGGGGCGTCTGAGGGGACAGCTGTATGGGCTGCTGCGACCTGGATGAAGATGGAAAGGTGCTCCTTGTTTTTTGAGACGTCGGCTATGACTTTCCAGTGGCCGGCCTCCTTTTGGGCCAACCAGAGGCTGTGGTCGGGCATGTAGGCGGAAACGGTATTTTGCGGGTCACCGTTTAGAGGTCGGCTGGCGTGCGGGGCCCATGAATAGGCGAGGGGGAACAGAAGGGTCGCGCAGGCCAGGGACGTGAAGGCCAGGGGGATGAAGACTCGGCCTGGGGACATGCCTAGGTTTTGCCAGGTTTGGATCTGCACACGAAACTTGGAGGCCCAGGACGCGGCGGAGATGGCGAAGGCCCAGGGCGCCGTGTCGAAGATAAACCAGGGCAGAAGCAGGACGGCCTCGTTAATGGAGTAGCCGCCGGTAGTCAAAGCTCCTATGACGGCCAGGGCGAGAAATGCGGCCCAGGAGGCAGCCAGGCGCGGCAGGAAGCCGAGAAGGGACCACTTGACGAGGTAGTGGTTCATGAGCGTGAACTCGGCCGCCAGAGACAGGGCGCGAGGATCGCCGCCGCGGTGACCGGGAGCATAGTTTGGGCCACCAGGGAGTCGAAAAGCATGAAGGAGACGCGAACCAGGGCGCAGGTGGCCAGCCCGAGGGGGAGGGCTGGTATGCGCGGCCCAAACCTGAACCCTACGAAAACTCCCATGAGGATGAGCAGGGGAGTGGCCATGGCCGTGGTGAAGCGTGAGGCCAGTTCACTGGTAGAGGGAGGAGAGGGGCAGGCCGGCAGAGCAGCCAGGGGTAGGGGAGGGCGGGGCAAATCATGTTGAGGGAGATAAAGCTCTGAGAATTTGAAGAAGTTGAGGACTCCCGGGGTGCGGCCTTGCATGACGGCGGTACCGTTGAGCATGGTCTTGTTGTTGAAGGAGTCTGTGGCCACAAGCATCATGCGGCCGTCCTCCTTTGCTCGGATCATGAGGCAGTCGTGGTTGGGTCTTTGGCAGGCGGCCCATGATTCGGGGTCAAGGCGGCTGGATGATGAGGTGATAGAGGCGTTCGCAGGTGTGGCGACCAGGTCTATTAGGTTGCCCAGGGCCAGGGGAGAGGCCTGCAGGGAAGCGATCAGGACTAGGCCGGTAGCCAGAGTGGCGAACAATAGGTAGGGCCGCAAGAGGCGCAAGGGATGGAGGCCGAAAGAGGCCCACGCCAGGTGCTCGTTATGTTGGGCGGCCAGAGCCGAGTGGCGAGTGGCCACTAGGGTTGCGGCCAGGGGGATGACCGGCGCAAGGGCGACAAGGGAGGCATAGGTAATGGCCCGCAAAAAAAGTGCGGGGCTGGAAGAGATGGCCTGGGCCGACTGAACCAGGTCGGGGAACTGTGCTAGCACGGAGAGCAGGGATCCGGCGACCGCTGCTGCAATAAGTTGAAGAATGGAAGGGCTCATTGGCAACAGAGGATCCTGACGTTTGGAGCATTCGCTCTTGTCACTAGGCATGATGAGGGGCCAACTCCTGTGGACCCGGGAGCGGTCTTATATATGTTGGGCCAAGGAGAAGGGCCACAAAGCAAGTCGCGATTATCGTCCGTCCAAGAAAGTATTTTAGCGCCGGTAAGAGAATGTGAGTAACTGATATTTTGGTAACCAGCAGCACAACAAGCCATGCAATAGCCAAAGGAACTGGTGCGATGGCATGAGGCGCTATAACATCTAAAGTTGGTAGATACATAGCATGACCAAGTGCCAGGACGTGCATAAGCCGAAGAAGCAATAATTGCTAAGAAAAGAGCGCCGATAATTATTTTGACAATCTTACTCATGGCAAAATCCTATCTGCAACAGGTTAGGTTTGCGTTCGCAACGTTGCTTGATATGCAAGGCAAACCGCTGGCATTGTAGTAATAATATGATCTCCCGCTCGCCGGGTTGTAACTCCACATATTTGCTGTTGTTTTATAGGTTTGACCCGCCCCGAATAATACGTCTCCCTGGCTCCAGCAACAAGTGCCTGCAGTTTGGTAACAGTTCCAATCGCTGGAATCCACTTGTTCGGTCAATATGTCGGAAAGCCATTTTGACCTGGCACCAATCCACACATCATAGGTATTCCATTTGTTAACATAGGAAGTGCCAGAGGGATCTTCGAAATACGTAGGGTCGTTAGAATCATAAACCCTATCAGCAATAAGATGGGGAGTAGACAAAGTGCCGGTCATGGTACCGCCGGCTTTTTGGAGATAGTACGCATCACCAGCGGAAACACTGAGTGCATCGTTCGGGTCGATAGGATTGCCGAGGTTGGTGATTCGGTGGTTGTTCATGTTCAACGAATCGCCCATGCTGCGTTCAATGTCAGTGCCGCTTCTCGCCAATAAGTTCGATCTGTCCTCCTCCAGTCCGGGGACCAGAGTAGTGGCAGTTACGGTCCCGGTGCCGTTGGTTTTTGACTGCGGAAGATAGGAGGTGACCACGTTTTGGACTTTGGTGGGCACCAGAGACGAAAGGGAGAGCGTCGTTGCTGTAGAGGTTATGGTGTAGGGATTACCGAAGGGGTTATTGCCGTTCCAGCCGGTTGGCATGTATCCGGCCGTGACCAGCGCGGAGACCGTGGAGGGCCAGGCCTGGTTGTCGATGTAGTACCAACGCGAGGCATCGATGATCTTGCCCATCTCCTTGGCCACCTTTGCGGCAGCTTTGGTCTTGGCCAGGGTCACCGTTTCGGGAAGTATGGCCTGGACTAGAATAGCGGCCAGGACAAGCCCGATCGCCAGATTAATTAGAAGGGAACCTTCGGATTTAGTTCTGAGTATTCTTATCACTTGCAGCACATCGCGGTTACGTAGGGGACTGCGCATCTGGCACAGGTTGACTCGCCATCCTGGTAGAACTCGCACCAATTACCGTAATAGTTGAGGCCGGCGTGGAGCAGCTTGTAGCCGGTGGGACAGCAAGCACTTGAGTTGCCCTGAACCGCTTCGCACTGCCAGTATTGCGGCTGCCCGTGAAGCTGGCTAACCCAGATGTTCCATGGCCGAATGTACATGTCCCATGCGCTAGGCGTGTTCAGGTAGTCGGTGTCGGAGGGCTGTACGTAGTAGGTTGTGTTTTCTTTGTCGCGGAGGGTCCCGGCGTAAACCGTGCCCGGGCTTTGCACGACCAGGTCGCCGGTCATGGTGTCGCCGGTCAGGTTGACGAACTCATTATCGGCTGCGTCGAGGGAGAGAGCGTCCTGGTCGTTTGTGGCAGCTCCCAGGTTGGTGATGCGGTTGCCGCCCAGGTCCATGGTGTCGTTCATGGTCCTGTCGGTCAAGGCGCCCGTCTTGTGGATGATGTTTGAGTAGCCACCGGCTATTTCTCGGGCGGATGGCTGCCCCAGGACGGTGACCACGCCGGCGGCGGTGGAGTAGGCGCTAGGCGTGGTCTTAACCAGCCCTTCGGTGTATTTGGTGGGAACTGTGGTGGAGACCTGAAGAATGTCTCCCGTGGCTGAAAGGAGGTAGGGGTTGCCCCAAGGATTGTTGGAAACCCAGGCTGTATCGAGGTAGCCGGCCGTCTGCAGCGCGGCGATGTTTGCTGGCCAGGTGCCGTTATTGGACTGCTTATACAATTTACAGGCATCTACAATTTGCAGAAGCTCTCCAGAGGTCTTGGCTAGGTACTTAGGAATGTTGTTGCCGACGTTGATATTGACCAGTGTTTGCATGAGTATGCCGCCCAGGACCAGCAGGATGATTACATCCCAGATGGCAAACCCCTCTTGTTTTCTACGCGCATTTATCTGCAGCATATGGCGCTCGTGGTGCCGGTGGTGCACTGGGCGTCCACCAAGGTGTAGTTGGTTGTAATGTCTCCGGTGAGGATCAGAGTTATGTAGCCGGGGTCGCAGCAACCGTTGACCTGGAGCGGACGCGCGTAGCATTCCCATCCGGCAGGGTTGCCAATGTCTGAGCCTTGGGTAGCCCACCAGCCCAACTTGCGCAGGAAGACGTCCTGGAGATTTACGTCGTTTACGTTCGTCTCGCCTCCCGAACCCTCGGGATTGATGGCGTAGGCGTTGTTGTTGGCATCAATGAACGACGAGGCGTCAATTTCGGGTGCGGAGAGCGAGCCGGTCATGGTGTCACCTGACACCTGAACGTACTTCTGTCGGGCCTGTTTGAGGGTGGTGGCGTCCGTGGGGTCAACTCCGTCGGAGACGTTGTTGATTTGATTACCCCCCATGACCAGGTTGCCTTCCATTGTCCTGGTATTTAAATCGCCCGCCTTGTGCATGTACTTGTTGTAGAGGGGCTCCTGGCCTGGCGGGGGCACTGTGGAATTCACCGCGCTGCCAGAAACTGTGGGAGAGGGAAGTATGGCAGATAGTGAGGACGAATATTTAGAAGGGACCGTGGTCGTGACGACGAGGTTAGCGCCTGAAGTCGAAAGCGTGTAGGCGTTGCCCCAAGGATTGCTGATGGGATGGTTTACTGGCAAAAAACCGCTGGACTGTAAAAGGGCTAGACTGCCTGGCCAGGCGCTGTTGATGTTGTAGTAGCGCTTGGAGGCATCCTGAATGAACACCATCTCCTGGGCGGCCTTGCGCCCCAGGGCGAGATTTTTCTGATCCAGCCCGGAGTAGATGTAGGTCGTCGCCAGGATGGCCGAGACTGACAGGAAAACGATTAGGGCCAGCATGGAGGCCCAGCCCTCGAGCTTGCTCCTGATCATGGCGTTTCTTCTAGGTACAAACGATTTTTTTCGTAGGAAGCAGCTTGCCAGGAACCGCCTTCCAGGGAAGCAGTTGCCGTGAGCTGCCCCGAAGCGGTTACGGTGAATTTGAAGGGCAACTTGTAGTAGGGGACGTCCTTGTTGGTGGGGATGGTGGTGGTGCAGGTTGCCGTCTTGCCGACCCCGGAGATTTGGTAAACGTTGCCCCACGGGTTGGCGGTGAAGCCGGAGGGCAAGTTAAGAGACGAGAAGGTTGCTGGCCAAGCCCCGTTGCGCCAGCGGTAATCAACGGAGGCTTGAAGAATGCTCTCCATCTCCGTAGCTGTGCGCTCCAGCCTGGCGGCCTGCTTCTGCCCCTTGGAGTAATCCAGGTAGCCCAGCATGAGCACGGCGCTCACTGCAAAGACCACCACCAGCTCTATGACCAGATATCCGTGGGATCGTGATCTGAACATGGCTAACCTATTGGGTGCGCGCAGACGCGGCTGCATTGAAACCGGGTACGAAGAATAGGACCCTAGGGTCCGTGAAAACGGTGGGCAGGCCCTCGGGGGCATGCTCGGCAATCGGGCGCAGAACCGCCGAGAGTATGTCAGCCAAATGGGCGCTTTGGCCGGACGAGGGGTTGTCTATAAGGTCTTTGAGATTCTGAACGGCATCGGACAGGATCATGTTAGTTGGGATGCACAAAGTAGGGTCCTCCGCAAATCGTCTCCGCCTGCTTACATTGTAGTAGGTGGCCTTTCAGGGGCCGGAAGGGCTGGAAATGAAAGGAAAAGGACTTAAATGCTTAGAAGAGTGGAGTCGGGGGGGGAGGGTAAGGCAAGCAAGGGAGGTGCTTTCATACGGGAATTGGGTAGGCGTTAAGGAGGCAGATTGCGAGTTTCTCTGGCTCAGTCAATAACATCAGCCCAGGTACAACCTTGTCAGCCAACGTATCGTAAAAAGTGGCGCTTTCAGGAACTTCCTCCTTCATGTCAGGGATGACGTTGACCAGGCTGTCATCCTCAGAATGCTCGAGGTCAGAAGCGCCGGTAGGTGGCCCGAATAGGCTGATAACCCTTGGATATTCCTTTGATTGGCGGTCTCGCTCCAGAAACCTGTCGCAAGAGCGGAATATAGCTTCATTAATCCATGGGGTGGCGTAGGTAGAAAATTTGGATCTGCCTTTGTGGTATTTGTCTATGGCTCTCAAGAGGCCCAGCATACCATCGTTTATCAAGTCCTCTTCGTAATCGTGCATCGCGGGAAATTTTTTCGTTAGGGCATTCACCCTGGAGTAAACCAAGGCCCGATTTTCAAGGGCAAGTTCTTTTTTAATTTTGTTCGCTTCATAAAGACACTGCTTTGCGCGGGAGCATCTTTCCCAATCGAGGCGATTGCCCTCAACTTCGGCGGCGTTATGAGCTAGCTTGTTTATCGCATCTAACAAAAGGGATTCCGAAGGCATTGATATTGAAAATATTGTCAAAAGTGACTT
>JAJZPI010000170.1 GCA_021811275.1 Deltaproteobacteria bacterium | reverse complement strand
TCCTTCTTGGCCGGGATGCCGAAGAACATCACCGCCGGGACGCCCAGGCCGGCCACGGCCTTGCACTCCTCCACCAGCTTGTCCACGGAAAAGCGGTCGATGCCCGGCATGGAGCTCACGGGCTCCACCACGTTTTTCCCCTCCACCACGAACATGGGGTAGAGCAGGTCGTTCACGCTGAGCGTGGTCTCGGCCACCATGTCGCGCAGCTTCTGGCTGCGACGCAGGCGGCGCATGCGCACCAGGGGGAAGGACATGGCCAAAGCCTCCGGGAAGAAGGGAGAGAAGCTGGGGGAAGTATTACAGGAAGGGGGGAAGGGGGTCAACCGGCCGCGACCGGGGGGGAGGCGTCAAAACGCGAACAGGGCGCGGGCAGGGCTTATAATTTATGAAGTACCGCACTCATCAACCCCATTGCCCAAGAGGGCAGAGGAGCGCCCGCCATGGAGGACAAGAGGAATCTGCATTTGCGTGTGCAGGAGCTTTGCGAGTGCTACGCCAGCACAGACCCTCTCAAGGAGATGTCCGCCCTGCCCGGGGACGCGGACAAGGAAGAGGCGGCCCTGAAATGGCTGGCCCTGGCCACCCTGCACGCGGTCAGCGCCGGGGCCAAGAGCGTAACCCTGGCCGTCGCCCCCGGAGGCCAGGTCGTGGTCAAGGCCAAGTACCGCGAGGCCACGCTGCCCTCGCCAGGGGCCGAGATCGGCGCTGGCGTCATCCAGGCCATGCGCCAGATCACGCACATCGACGTGCCCAAGGGCAAGATGCCCCTGGCCCTGGGGCTCAAGAACGACAGCCTGGAGATTCAGGTCAAGGTCGCCAGCGAGGGAGGCCGGGAGGAATTGACGCTGAAGTTTCCGGAGTAGGCTCGGAGCAGAAGCAGGGATGCCGGACGCCGGTTTCCGCCCCGGGGCTTGCGCCCCGGGGCGGAACGTAGTGGTGAGTGCCAGGGCAGAATGGGGTAAGAAAGGTAGGGTAAGGGGAAGGTGCTTAAGGAAGAAGTGGACAACAGATTCTTCAGGCGATGTTAATCAATGAGATAATAAATATAATTAAACCCAAAAATTAGGGGGTGGCAGATGAACCAAAATACGGACTTGGGCTACGGTATATGCCCCGTGTGCTTTGAAGGATTAATCTCCTCGCCAAATATAAGTTCAGGTGATTATTACGTTATTGTCTGTCCCCGATGTGGCAAATTTAAAATATCCAGAACTGCGGCAAGAATTTTTCAAACATCAGAGACGCTGGGCCCGGAAGGAAGCAGATTGCGGGCTAACCTTGCGGCATGGATTAGAGATAGAGTGCCGAGCGAAATGCTTGATAGTACTTTCTTTGACAAAGATAAATTAGACGGCCTTGGTCATGAATTTTGGTCTGTGGCTACTCCAACATTTAACGATAAAATGGACAAACTGTTAAGGGCTTTTGAGGACCATACAGAATACGCTGGAGAAATGATAGATTGGGAAAATGAATATTACCTTGCTAGGGCATGGGTGTTGAATAAGGCTGAACTAGCATACCTTGTTAGACACTTAAGTAATGAGAGATACATTGAGGGTGGACTTGTTGAAGCGGTTGATTTTGATGATCTATCTTCATATGTGGCCACGAAGTTATGTATTGCGCCGAGAGGGTGGATGCGGTTAGATGAATTGCGCAATATTAACCAAAAAAGTAAACAATGTTTTGTGGCTATGTGGTTTGATGAATCTTTAAATGAGTTTTATCAGAATGGCGTAGCCAAGGCGATACACGCCGCTCATTTTAGCCCAAGGCGTATAGACAATAAGGAACATGTAAACAAAATTGACGACGAAATAATTAAGGAGATAAACCGTAGCAGGTTTATTGTGGCGGACTTTACGGAGCATCGGGGAGGTGTATATTATGAAGCTGGTTATGGTATGGGTTTGGGCATACCGATAATATGGACATGCCGAAAAGACCACATTGAAGGGCTTCATTTTGATATCAGACAATATAATTGTCTCTTATGGGAGGACGGTAAAATTGACGAATTTGCACAAAAACTACAGAATAGAATTGAAGCATTATTCGTGAATTCTGATTGACGGCAAATAGCACGGAGTTGAACTGATAGTAATTATGTTAGTAGATCAGAGGAGATACTAACTGAGCGTAACAGAGCAAGTGTCAACCCAATCCAAAATAGAGTGGACCGAATCCACTTGGAACCCGGTCACGGGTTGCACCAAGATCAGCCCGGGCTGCAAGCATTGCTATGCCGAGCGCCTAGCCAAGCGCCTCAAGGCCATGGGCCAGCCCAACTACGCCAACGGCTTCAAGGTCACCCTGCATCCCCACACCCTTCCAGCTCCCCTCAAGTGGGCCAAGCCGCAGATGGTGTTCGTCAACTCCATGAGCGACCTTTTTCATGACGAGGTTCCCGAGGACTTCATCATAAAGGTATTCCAGGTCATGCGCACGGCGGGCCAGCACCGCTTCCAGGTGCTCACCAAGCGCGCCGAGCGGCTGGCGGGGCTGGCCCCCCGACTGCCCTGGGCCGCCAACATCTGGCAGGGCGTGACCGTGGAGAACGCCGACTACGCCTACCGTATCGATCAACTGCGCCGGGTCAAGGCCAGCGTGAAGTTCCTCTCCCTGGAGCCGCTCCTGGGCCCCATGCCCCGGCTCAAGCTCAAGGGCATCGACTGGGTCATCGTGGGCGGGGAGTCCGGCCCCGGCGCGCGGCCCATGGCCGAGGAGTGGGCGCTGGACCTGCGCGACCAATGCCTGGCCGCGCGGGTGCCCTTCTTCTTCAAACAGTGGGGCGGCACCAACAAGAAGAAGGCCGGCCGCGAACTGGCCGGCCGCCTCTGGAACCAAATGCCCCAGGCCGCCTAATTCCTTCCAGAGGCCAAACATAATATATGTTGTAAAAACGATTAGATGGCTCGATTAATCGGAATGGCCTTCCCCCCCGACCCATCGTTATCATCAAATAAAGTGAAATGGTTGTATAGATAGTCATTATTACTAATAAAACACCTCCTTGCAACCGCCCGGGCGGCGGCGCATAATAGTTTTGTATGCACTTGCCGGTTCGTGACAGGTCGGTTTGACTGCGCAAGGCCAAGCCGCGGCCTGAGCGAAAGTTTGTCGAGCGCCCCTATACCGCGAATCCAGGTGAAGGGAGGGCGAGACATGACCCGAAGGGAGCGCCTCCCGGCCGGCGACCACGCGGCGCTGATCTGCACCCGCCCCACGACTTGGCGTCAGGTGGTTTTCCCCTTCCTGGCCGAGGGGATCAGGCAGGGCGAGAAGAGCGTATACCTGACCACCCTGCACACCCCCAAGGCCATAATGAGCCTTCTGGCCCAAGAGGGGGTGGACGTGGACCAGGCCCTGGCGCGGGGCAGCTTCCGGGTGCTGGACGCCGCCCGGAGCTACATGCCCCAGGGCTGGTTCGACCCCGATGCCACCATCGCCAGCTACATCAGGGCAACCGAGAGCGCCATGGAGGCGGGATTCGCCGGTCTGCGCGCGGTTGGGGACATGGCTTGGGCCTGCTACCAGGCCTCGGCCTGGGACCGCCTTGAGGATTACGAACGGCGGGTGGGCGCGGAATTGATCGAACCGTACCCGCTCAAGGCGATATGCTTCTATGACCGCGCCCTGTTCGAGAGGTCGCTGGTCTCCACCATGGAGGTCATTCATCCCACTCTTTGGGACGAGTGCTCGGTGGAGCGCCGTGACATGGACCGGGCAAGAGGCGCGTTGGGGGGGTCGCTCAGGCCGACCCGCGCCTGAGCGATGCATCAAAAGTCGAGGCCGCTCCGGGCAGCCGGGGCGGCCTCGTTGTTTTCAGCGGCCGGAGCGAGACCAGGCTTCGGCATGCCGGCTTCCCGGCGGGCTACTTGTCGGCGTTGGCTATGAAGAGCTGCTTGCCGTGCAGCTTGAAGCCGGCGATGGCCGCCTGCCCGGCCTTGGAAACCCACCAGTCGGCCACCTTCTTGGCCGCCGCGGCCTTGACCTTGGGGCAGCGCGCGCCGGGCAGTTCGATGACGCTGTACTGATTGCGCAGCTTGGCGTCGCCCTCCACCAGCACCACCAGGGGCGGGTTGCCCTTGTGGTCGCTCTCGTACTTGAAGAAGGTGCCCCGGTCGGTCAGGGTGTAGCCCTTCTTTTCTTCGGCGATGGCCATGGTGCGCAGCATGCCCTGGCCGGCGGCCACATACCAAGCCTGCTTGTCAGGTTCGGGCAGGCTGGTTTCCTTCCAGAGGGAAAGCTCCTTCATGTGGGTGCCGGACTTGTCGCCCCGGCTTACGAAGGTAGCCTGCTTTTCGGCCAGTTTGGCCAGCGCGGCGGCGGTGCCCATGCCCTTGATACCGGCGGGATCGTTGGCCGGGCCGATCAGAACAAAGTCGTTGAACATGACCTGGCGGCGGTTCACGCCGAAGCCCTGCTCCACGAAGGTTTGCTCGGCCTTGGGCGCGTGGACCAGCACCAGGTCCGCGTCGCAGTTCTTGCCCAGCTCCAGGGCCTTGCCGGTGCCGGTGGAGGTCCAGCGCATCTCCACCCCGGTGTCGTTCAAAATCAGGGGCGCGACGTAATCCAACAGACCGGTGTCGTCGGTGCTGGTGGTGGTGGCCAGCAGGATGGAATCGGCGGTCAAGGCCATGGGGGCCGCCCCCAGCAGCGCGCCAACCAAGATCAGCATGATAACAAATTGTTTACGCATGTATTCCTCTCCCTCGCTTGCTTCACCCGGCGCTTCCGGCGGTCGTCCAGGACGGGGAAGGGCTCGGGCCATGATGTGTGAGCTTGGCTGTACTATGCCACGAATGGCATATGCCAGGAAAGACATTTATGATATGGCCCGTGTAGGGCTGGGGAGGCCACGGCGAGTCCGTAATGGGGCCGCCAGGCGAGGGCGGGATATGGTCCCGTGGCGAGCTGAGCCGAGGGGGGGGTGCCCCGAAGCTGGAAGGTCCCGGCGCCAGCCTAGGGGTAGATGCCGCGCAGGCGAACCGCCGCGGCCACCCGGCCGATGCCCAGGATCAGCGCCGCGGTGCGCATGTCCACCCCGCGCTCGCGGGAGATGCGGTGCACCTCGGCGAAGGCCCCGCGCATGATGCCCTCCAGGCGCTGGGCGATCTCCTGCTCGCTCCAAAGCAGGTTTTGCAGGTTCTGCACCCACTCGAAGTAGGACACGGTCACGCCACCGGCGTTGGCCAGGATGTCGGGCACCACGAAGACTCCGCGCCCGCGCAGGACGGCGTCGGCCTGGGGGGTGGTGGGGCCGTTGGCCCCTTCGGCGATGATGCGGGCCTGGATGTAATCCGCGTTGCCGGCGTGGATCACCCCGCCCAGGGCGCAAGGAACCAGGATGTCGCAGGGCAGGGTCAGAAGCTCCTCGTTGGTCACCTCCCGGGCGGGGACGTGCTCGCTCAAAAAGCATTGGTAGCGATTCTTGCAGGCCAGGGCTTGCTCGACGTCCAGGCCCTTTTCATTGTAGAGCCCGCCCTTGGAGTCGCTGATGGCCACCACCCGGGCCCCGGCGGCGGCGAACTGGGCCGCGGCCACCCCGCCCACGTTGCCTGCGCCCTGGATCACCACCCGGGCCCCGGCCAGAGGCAGGTCCAGGAGGGCGGCGGCTTGGGCGGCGGTGACGAAGACCCCGCGCCCCGTCGCCTCGAAGCGCCCCAGCGATCCCCCCAGCTCCAGAGGCTTGCCCGTTACCACCCCAGGCACCACGTGGCCCTTCAGAATGCTGTAGGTGTCCATGATCCAGGCCATGACCTTGGGGTTGGTGTAGACGTCCGGAGCGGGGATGTCGCGCTCGGGGCCGATGAAGGTGTGCAGCTCCCAGGTGAAGCGCCGGGTCATGTTCTCCATCTCGCGGGCGCTCATCTCCTTGGGGTAGCACTGCACCCCGCCCTTGGCCCCGCCGAAGGGGATATTGACCACCGCCGCCTTCCAGGTCATCCACATGGCCAGGGCCCGCACCTCGTCGGCGTCAACCTCGGGATGGTAGCGGATGCCGCCCTTGTAGGGACCGCGGGTATCGTTGTGCTGTACGCGGTAGCCGGTGAAGATGCGCACCTGGCCGTCGTCCATCTTCACCGGGAAGTGAACGGTGATCTCCTTCTCGGTGGCCATGATCTTGGCCAGGATGCCCGGGTCCAGGTCCATGTGGGCGGCGGCGATCTCCACCTGCTTGAGGGCCATCTGGTGAGGGTTCAGGTGGTGGTTCCGCTCCTGGTCCATGCTGTCCTCCTTGGCCGGGGTGATCAATGGCCGCCCAGGCCTTCGAGCCTCTCGGCCAGGGCCTGCAGGTGCGCCTTTTCGTCCTGGGAGAGATCGATCAGGGCCTTGCGGGCGCTTTCTGCGCGGGCCTTGCGCGCCATACGCAGGTAGAGGTCCAGGGCCTGGGTCTCCAGGGACATGGCCAGCTCCAACAGCGCCGCCGGGCGCAGGGCCGCCGGGGCCAGCTCGGTCAGCGCCTGCTCCACCTCCCGGCCGCCCTCCATCACCTTCGCCGAGGCCAGGCGCTTGATCTCCTCCTGGTTTTCCCCGACGGGCGAGGAGGCGGCATACATATCCCAGACGCGGGCCTGGTGCTTGGCCTCCACCTGAGCCAAAAGCCTCAGCAGCTCGGCGGTGGCCGGAGACTCGGCCCGGCCGGCGGCCTCCTGGTAGAAATGGCTCAGGCCCAGCTCCATGCCGTAGGCCACGGTGAGCATCTCAGGCAGGCTCTCGCCGCCGCTGATGAGCCCCAAGGCCTGGGTGGGCGGACCCGCGGCGGTGAGCCCCTGCCAGGCGTGCATTCCGCCCTTGAGCGAGTAGACCTCCTTGAACCCCGCCCCGGCCAGCATCTCGGCAGCCGCCCGGCTGCGCACCCCGGCCGCTCAATAGGCGATGACCGGCTTGTCCCGGTCCAGCTTCCCCAGGCGGGTTGAGAGCTGGGGCAGGGGGATGAGCACGGCCCCGGGCAGGTGGCCGCCCTCGTACTCGCCGGGCTGGCGCACGTCCAGGAGGGTGAAGGCGTCCTCGCGGTGAGAGGCCAGGTAGTCGCGGACCTCATCGGGGGTGAGGTCGCGGGCGGCGCTGAACAGGGCCTTGATGAGCATTTCTTCCCTCCCTTATAGCCGCTAAGGCACGTACTTGGTGAAGGGCATGGCCAAAAGCCGGTGCAGGCCCAGCTTGCCCGCTTCGTAGTGGCCGCCCACCCCGATGAGGATGCCGGCCTGGTCAACGTCCTTGACCAGGGTGCCCATGATCCGGTCCCAGAGGCTGAAGATGGTGCCGTAGTTGCTGTTGCGCTCCTTGATCTTCACCGAGTGGTGGATGCGGTGCATGGAGGGCGGCACGAAGAACACCCACCACAGGCGCTCGAACCCGGCCGGGACCCTGAGGCTGGAGTGGTGAAACTGGGCGCAGAGCACCAGCAGGGATTCGAAGGCGATCACCAGCAGGGGGTCTGCCCCGGAGAGATAGATCAGTCCCATCTTGATGAAGACCGAGGGCAAGAGCTCACCCAGGTGAAAGCGGGTGGCGGTGGAAACGTCCATGTTCAGGTCGGTGTGGTGCACGCGATGGAAGCGCCAGAGCAGGGGCACCACGTGGTTCAGCAAGTGCCAGACGTAGAGCATGAAATCCAGGAAGACCAGGCCGGCAAGGAATTTAACCCAGTAGGGAGCCTCCAGCATGTTCAGGAAGCCGATGCCCCCTTGGCTTGCCAGCCTGGCGACGGCCAGGATGGCCGTGCCCATGATCAGGAACATGGCCAGGGAATTGAAGGCGGTCAACCCCAAGTTGACTGCCCAGCGCCGGGATTTGCTCACGGTATTGGGGCGATAGGGGATCAGCAATTCGAGCGCCAGAAATATCGCCAAGCCCGCCACGAAGATAAGGGAGCGCAGCAGAGGGGCGTCCGGTGGCAGCAAGACGATTTCCTCCCGCAAAGGCTTGTTATGCCAATTCGCGTTCAAACAAGTAGTTTGAGCGCTAATTTGGCATGCGGGCCAA
>JAJZPI010000169.1 GCA_021811275.1 Deltaproteobacteria bacterium | reverse complement strand
TTTGGGCGCGCCTGGGGCCGGCACGGGCTTGCCGTCACGCGTGAACTTCGAGCTCAGCTCCTGGAACTCCAGGAAGCGCAGGCCCTGGGGCGTCTTGGTCAGCACGGCCTTGAAGCGGGCCGTAATGGCGTGCTTGTGCCCGGGGTCGCTGGCCAGGGTGAATTCGTGGCGCTCGCTGTAGACCGCTCCCACCTGGCCCTTGCCCATGGGCCAGGCCTTGCGCACCACGAACCGGGAGGACAGGTCGTTCCAGTCCTTCAGCTCCTTGATCGTCTCCTGCTCCCATTGCGCCAGGGTCATGGTGCGGCCATACCGGAATTTGAAGGTGGCCTGGGGAACGCTGGTCGCCACCACGGCCTGCACGTCCTTCTTGGCGAAGCCCGCCGCCGCCTGGTCCAAGAGCGCCTGCACCTGGGCCTTGAGGGCCGCCTCGTTCTTGGCCAGGGCCGCGCCGGCGAAGAGGAGGGACAACGCCATACCGACTATCACGATGCTGAAACGCCGCTTCATGACCAAGCCCTCCAAGCCGTTGCGACCAGTGTAAGAATTGGCGGTTGCCCGAGGCTTTTCCCGGGGGAACCCCGGAGAAGGCGCAAGCCCCGTTCGCGCAGCATACGCTTTTGGCCTTGCAAGTCAAACAATGGGTGCCAAGCAAAACGGGCCGCCGTCCGGGTGCCGCATGCACAAGAGGTCAGCGGGGGGTTGGTTTGGCCGGGGCTTCGCGCCGGGGCGGGGGCAGGCGGCGGAACCGTTCGTCGCTGGCGCGACCGGGACAAATAGGAGGCCCGGCCACCCAAAGAAAATTCATTCTGTATAGGTCAACCTTTTCTGATAAAGGTTCAACCGATTCCTATATTTAGTTACTAGGCTAGCTGGTGCATGAGCCAGCACGGCATTATCTGTAGCCTTTTCTTGTGTAACAGAAGCCTGTTCAAACTGGCCAGCTTCCGCGTATGCGGCCGCCAATGTATCTAGGGTTTCTGATAAAAATTTGTAATATTTTTGTCTGTCTATTTTTAGTCTTGCCTTTTCCCAAAACTCGAGGCTTGCCTGGGCGTGCTTAATGGCTTTTTGACCATTTCGAAAGTTTGCATTTTGACATGTTGCGTATATCCAAGCCATGCTGTTATGAGTATCTCTGAGAACGAAAATATCGCTCGCTCCACTTTGAATAACTTTTTGATAGTACTCCATCGCCAATTCGTAATTACGTTTTTTATAGTTTCTTTCCCCCTCTTCCCAATAAGTACGAGCATTTTGATTTTTCTGGGCGTTTTCTCGCGCCAGTCGTTGCTCCTCCTTTAGGCGTTCATCTTCCAGGCGTTTGGCTTCTTCGCGTTGCCGACGTGCTTCTTCTGCTTTCTTGTTTTGCATTTCCTTTTGGGCCATAGCCGCACTGTATTTCTCAACCAATTCCGAGCGCGCCGAAGCATCTGGTTGATAAACTAATATATAGGCAGGAAGCTTTTTTTCGGGCAAGAACAGGTTGTCTAGCCGCCTGAATACAGGTATTAATATAAAACAATCTCCAGGTGTTGGGTTAATAACCGAGAATTGTTCCGATTTGTTTTCACTAAAGCCAGTTATCGCTTTTTTCGTATCCAACACATTTCCAAAAATATCTTTAACTATTGGCAATGCTATAGGCAATTCAGCCATAGATGCCCTACCAAAAACAACATATGTTGCTTTTGGTTTTTCACTCATTATGGAAATGGGACCGGATGTAAAATTTATTTCGCCGGATAATAAAAATTGTCGCCCACCATCCTTATTCTCAATTATTTTGGCTGGTTTTAATTTTACATAGTCGTTCTCTCCCTTAATACATATCTCTGTCGGCGGGTATTTGAACAAAGTAATCGTCTTCGCGGGAATCTGCTCTTTAGTTGCAATATCAAGCTCAAGCCGTTCGGATTTGTATCGTGAAATATTATAGTTTATTTTTATCTTCCCGGGCACATATGGGATAGAATACTCCCCTTTTTCATCTGTTGTTGCCGTGAACTGCATCCCTTCTATGGAAATCGCGACCCCCTTCAATGGTTGGTTAAAATTATCAATAACCTTGCCCTTTATTGCAGGATCTTTTTGGCAGCCAACTAGTGATAAAATAAGTAGACCAAGAATCACAAAGGCTTCATTGATGTATCTTGCTCTTTGCATTGTGCTTCCCCCCGCGAAAACCTTGTAACTTAATTTTTCATCATCCACGCTATAAGTAGTTTATAGGCCTGCCCTCAAACCTTTTATCTCGGCCCACCCTACAGCATAGCGATCTACTGTCTGCCCTTTTTTAACGATTCTAATGCCTTTCACCACCACCGCCATTGCATCCTAACTCATTGTGATTTTTTTTGTCAACCAAATGCCCATGTGCGCTGTGATGTTATCCTCTGGCATCGTATTCGGCTTGGGCCTTGGTTAGGTAGCTTTAGTGGTGTTTTTGTTTACGATCTTATTATTCTGAATCGCCCAAGCGGATGGCCTGCGGTAGCACATGCTGCCCAATTGTCGCAGACACAAGGAACCAAAAATGAACGTAGGCAATATGAGGGCGGGCTTCTCAGGCAGGCGAAACTAACTCGATGTCTTCTCCTAGTTGTCGCGGCCCGAGCGCTCGTCACGCCCGGGCCGCTTAACTCTTGCTGTAGTCCCTACTCCTCCCCCTCTTCCCCGTTCCCGTTCTCTTCGGCTTCCTCCCCTTCCAAGGGCAGGTCGCCCTGGCCGCCGGTGGCCAGCTCTTCCTCTTCGCGCTCGGCCAGGCGGGCGGCGCTGACGATGCGTTCGCCGTCCTTCAAGTCCTTCAAGGTCACGCCCTGGGTGTTGCGGCCTATCTCTCTGATGCCGCTGACCTTCATGCGGATGACGTCGCCGGCGTCGCTGCTGAGCATGATCTCGTCGGCGTCCTCGACCACCATGACGCCGACCACGGGCCCGTTGCGGTCGGTGGTCTTGATGGTGATGACGCCCTTGCCGCCGCGGTTTTGCAGGGGGTACTCGTCCAGGCGGGTGCGCTTGCCATAGCCGTTGGCGGTCACGGTGAGGATGGAGGGCGCGCCGGCCAGGGCCTCCATGGCCACCAGGGCGTCGTCCTCGCCCAGGGTGATGCCGCGCACGCCGGCGGCGTTGCGGCCCATGGAGCGGACCTGATCCTCCTTGAAGCGGATGGCCTGGCCCTGGCGGGTGGCCAGGAATATCTCCATGCTGCCGTCGGTGAGCCGCACGCTGACCAGGCGGTCGTTTTCGCCCACGTTGATGGCGATGATGCCCCCGGCGCGCGGCCGCGCGAAGCTCATGAGCTCGGTCTTCTTGATGACGCCCTGGGCGGTGGCCATGACCACCTCGCGGCCCTCGCTGAACTCGCGCACGGCCACCACGGTGGCGACCTTTTCTTCGGGCAGCAGGTTCAAGAGGTTGACTATGGCCTTGCCCTTGCTGGCGCGGCCGGCCTGGGGCAGCTCGTGGACCTTGAGCCAGTAGAGCCGGCCCAGATTGGTGAAGACCAAGAGATAGGAGTGGGTGGAGGCCACGAACAGGGATTCGACGAAGTCCTCCTCGCGGGTGGACATGCCGCGCTTGCCCTTGCCGCCCCGGCGCTGGGAGCGGTAGAGGCTGATGGGCGCGCGCTTGATGTAGCCGGCGTGGGAGAGCGTGACCACCATGTCCTCTTCGGCGATCATGTCCTCCAGCTCGATGTCGTCGGCTTGGCCGACAATTTCCGTCCGGCGGGGGTCGGCGAAGGTATCGGCCAGCTTTTGGGTCTCCTCGCGGATTATGCCCCGAACAAGCTCCTCGGAGCCCAGGATGGCGCGCAGCCGGGTCATCTCCTTGATGATCTCCCGGTACTCGTCGAGGATCTTCTCGCGCTCCAGGCCGGTCAGGCGTTGCAGGCGCATCTCCAGGATGGCCTGGGCCTGGGCCTCGGAGAGCTGGAGCCGCATGGTCAGGGCGGCTTTGGCCTCGGCCGGGTTCTTGGCGGCGCGGATCATCTGGATCACCTGGTCCAGGTGCTCCAGGGCGATCTTCAGGCCCTCCAAGATGTGGGCGCGGGCCTCGGCCTTCTTGAGGTCGAAGGCCGTGCGCTTGAGGATTATCTCCCGGCGGTGGTCGATGAAAAGGGAGAGAATCTGCTTTAGGTTCAGCAGCTCGGGCCGGTTGTTGACGATGGCCAGCAGGTTCACCCCGAAGGTGGACTGCATCTGGGTGTACTTGAAGAGCTGGTTGAGGATGACCTGGGGCTGGGCCTCGCGCTTGATCTCCAGCACCACGCGCAGGCCGTCGCGGTCGGATTCGTCGCGGATGTCGGTGATGCCCTCGATCTTCTTGTCCTTGACCAGCTCGGCGATGCGCTCCAGGAGCCTGGCCTTGTTGACCTGGTAGGGCAACTCGCTGATGATGATGGCGGTCTTCTTGCTACGGGCGTGCACCTCGATGTTGGCCCGGGCGCGCATGTGGATGATGCCGCGCCCGGTCAAGTAGGCGTCCCTGATGCCCTCCATGCCCTGGATGAAGCCCCGGGTGGGGAAATCCGGGCCGGGCACATGCTTCATCAGGCCGGGGATGTCTATCTCCGGCTGGTCGATCAGGGCCACGATGGCCCGGGCCACCTCGCCCAGGTTGTGGGGCGGGATATTGGTTGCCATGCCCACGGCGATGCCCGAGGAGCCGTTGATCAGCAGGCTGGGCACCTTGGTGGGCATCACCGCCGGCTCTTGCAGGCTGCCGTCGTAGTTGTCTATGAACTCCACGGTTTCCTTGTCGATGTCTTCAAGGAACTCGTGGGCCAGCTTGGCCATGCGGACCTCGGTGTAACGCATGGCCGCCGGGGCGTCGCCGTCGATGGAGCCGAAGTTGCCCTGGCCGTCCACCAGCATGTAGCGCAGGGAAAAGTCCTGGGCCATGCGCACCAGGGCGTCATAAACCGCGCTGTCGCCGTGGGGGTGGTACTTACCTATGACATCGCCGACCACGCGGGCCGACTTCTTGTAGGGCTTGTTGAAATCGTTCTTGAGCTCGTGCATGGCGAAGAGGATGCGCCGGTGCACGGGCTTCAAGCCGTCGCGCACATCGGGCAGGGCCCGGCCGATGATTACGCTCATGGCGTAGTCGAGATAGGAGCGCTTGATCTCCTCCTCGATGAGCACATCCTCTTTGCGCTGGTCTATGGGCAGCATCGTTAAAGCCTGCTTGGGTTGTCAACGGAGGCCGGCCGAGGCGGTGAAAAGGCGCCGGCCAGGGGCAGAACGGGCGAGTCCGGGATCCACTTCGCACCTATCGCGCTCGCGGGGGAAGTATATCACCAAGGCCCTGAAACGGCAACAATATTTGGGAAAATCCAGGCTTTGCTGGCCCCGGGCGCGCCCATCATGCTAGCATGGATTCAAGCCTCTGCCCGCCCCCCTGGAGACAGCCCATGCCCACCCGTTCATGCCGCGCCATTTTGTCTGTCTTGCTGGCCGCTTCGCTCCTGTTCAGCCTCGCCGCGCCCCTGCTTTCGGCCGAACCTTCCGCCCCCCGGCCCACCGTCCTTCTGGACGAGGCCCGGGAACGCCTGCGAACGGGGCAGCAGGCCGAGGCCCTGGAGCTGATCGACCAGGCCGCCCAGACCATCTGGAACCGCATGGGGCTCAGCATCCCTACCGCCCTGCTCACCCACGAAAAGGCCCAGGGCTACGGCATCTACAACCCCCGCGACGACAACGTCTACGCCAAGGGCCAACCCGTACAGGCCTACCTCGAGCCCGTGGGCTACAGGGTGAGAGAGGTTCAGCCGGGGCTGTTCGTCTTCGGGGTCTCGGTCGACGTGGCCATACTGCGCCCCGCCGGCGAGGTGGTTTGGGGCAAGGAGAATTTCTTCCAAAAGACCGTGGAGAGCCGCCGTTTCAACCGCGACTTCTACCTGACCATCACCCTGAACATCTCCGGCGCGCCGCCCGGCGACTACGTGCTCAAGTTCACGGTGCGCGACAAGCAGGGCGTGGCCCCGGCCGAGGCCAGGCTGCCGATTCGGATAAGGTAGGGAACGCATGCCCGGCGGAGGGGGGTGCCTCCGGGCTCCGGCCGGGGCAGGCCAGGCCGGAACCCGGGGGCTGGGGGAAGAGGAAGAGAGGGGCCATTTGCTGCGTTGAGTGGCTGGCCTGGCCACATTATGTTTATTTCATCTTGAATTTAATTTAACCGAGGCCACAACTAGTCCTGGAGTTCTTTTCGCATCTCCAGGTACTGCTCCTTGCTCAGCTCGCCCTTGGCGTAGCGTTCCTGCAGGATGTCCAAGGCCCGGCCCGAGGCCCGGGGCGGGGCGGAGCAGGAGCGCCCGCCGGCCAGACCGCCCGCCAGGCCCCAGATCACGGCGATTATCAGCCCCCAAAACAGGATCATGGGCAGGCCCATGAATCCGAAATGGAACCAACCCCGGCCATAGCCCGGCCCCATGCCGTAGCCCGGCATCCAGCCGTAGGCCCCGCCCAGGCCGAACCAGCCCAGGTAGTGGGCCACGCCCAGCAGAGCCAGCGCACCCAAGCCCAAAACCCAGGGCCAATGACGCCTATCACAGTTCATGGCTATTCTCCTTCGGGCTTCTTAATATCTATACGCGATCAAAGCCAGCCATGGCCCTGGTCACCGGCCAGCAAGGCCAAAGCGCGGTTTTACCTTGTCTAGCTGGCGCTTGCGCGCCCGGCGGGCCATCCCCCGCCGGGGTTTCCAGCCAACTTGTCGGCTGGGGTGGCTCCCTGGCCCGCCTGCCAATTAGCGCTCAAACTACTCGTTGGAACGCCGATTGGCATGCGGCAACCCCGGCAGACACCCCCAAGTCGTAGCGAAAGCCATGCCATTTGTCGGCAATGTGGGGTCAAAGGTAATTTATTACTTTTGATCAACGGGTTGAAGGCAAGGGCCCCGCTTGGGCCGCACCGCGGACGGCATCCTAGGTGGGTGGTTTTTTTGCGCCTGGCACGGTCGGCGCATAATTTCTATACACCAAGGCAGGCACGCTCAGGCGGGTGATGACTCCCGCCCGCCCCCGGGCTCCGGCTCTGGTTCCGGGGGCAGGGCCAGGCGGACCGACTCCTCCAGGCGCGAGAGCACCAGCTTGGCCACGCTGGGGTGGGGCACCTGGGCCAGGATGGCGGCCAGCACCCGCTCTTGCAGGGCTCCGGCGCGGGCCAGGCGTTCCAGTCCGGCGGGGGTGGCGCTCAACCGGCGGGCGCGGGCATCGGCCATGTCCACCCGCCGGCTAAGCAGCCCGGCCTGTTCCAGCTCCCCGGCCACTCCGGGCAGGGCCTGCGGCCTAACCTTCAGACGGGCTGCCGCCTCGGAGACGGTCATGCCTCCCGGACCGGCCTGGGCGGTGGTCTGCAATAAGGAAAAAGCCGGGAGGCGCAACCCGGCGGCCTCGGCCTGAGCCTGGCGAAGGGCCTCAATCCCCCGAGCCAGGGCCTGAGCCTGCGCGAAGACCTCGGCCGCCCCCGCGGCAGCTGGCGAACCGGCCGGGGCCGGGCCCTTTACGGGCAACTCTTGGTTTTTCTGCGATATAATCTCTGACTCCGTCATGCCGCTGCCCTTATCATAAAGGTAATTACCTTTGTAATTATCTTGCCCCCCCCAAAGTGTGGGCTCTAAGGGCCCCACTCACCCCCAGGGATGGGGCCAGGAGCACGACTGTCCGCCACTTTGCCGATGGCGAAGCGCCTGCCCATTCCTGGGTGCGCCGGGCCTGCCCGGCCCGCCCTTGGTTGCTTTCCCAACATGATATGAAAGTATTTTACATTTGTCAAGGGCAAACCAGAGGCAAGCGCAGGTGATTCTCATGCCCGATTCGAGCCCGGCGAACCATCAACACGGGTGGCAGAGCATTTTTTGGCTTTTTGGACTTATTTGATATTTCTATTATTATTAAACAGGAACATCATTATCCGTTTGCTGGGAGGATCGGCGCCTTTTCTTTTTTTTTGGACTTATTTTATATTATTATTGATTTTTAGAAAGCCCCAACCCTGGCCCT
>JAJZPI010000168.1 GCA_021811275.1 Deltaproteobacteria bacterium | reverse complement strand
TCTGCCTTGGCCTTCGGCTTCGACCCCGGCCTGGTCCAGGCCAGCCGGGTGAATCTGGCCAGCCTCAAGGCCCCCCGGCCCAGCGACCCCACTCTGGACAGCGCGCGCTTCTTCCGGGCCCTGGGCCAGGACCAGCCCGGCATCGACGAGCAGATCGCGGCCATGCGGGCCATGGCCCTGGGCGGCGAGCTGAAACAATTCCGCCGCTTCGGAGGAAGAGCATGAAAAAGCAGTTCAAGATTGGCAAGCGCCTGGTGGGGGAGGGATGCCCGGCCCTGCTCATCGCCGAGATCGGCAGCAACTTCGACCGCGACCTCGACCGCGCCTACCGGCTGACCGACCTGGCCGTGGAGTGCGGGGCCGACGTGGTGAAGTTTCAGACCTTTCTGGCCGAGCGACTGGTCAACGCCCAGGCCTTCCGCGGAATCAAGGAAGGTTATCAGGCACAATGGGAGCGGGACGTGTTCAGCGTCTACCAGGACGCGGTCTTCCCCCGCAAGTGGCATGAGAAATTGGCCCGCTACTGCGAGAAGGCGGGTACCATCTTCATGTCCAGCGCCTATGACTTTCCCGGCGTGGACCTGACCGTGGACCTGGGGGTGAAGGCCCTCAAGATAGGTTCGGGCGACCTCACCTGGCCGGAAATGCTGCATTACCAGGCCGGCAAGAACCTGCCCATCCTGCTGGCAACCGGCGCGGCCACCCTGGCCGAGGTCGACCAGGGGGTGCGCGTGCTCAAGAACGCCGGCTGCGAAAGGCTGATCCTGCTGCAGTGCGTGACCAACTACCCGGCCGGCTTCGACCACGTCAACCTGCGAGCCATGGTCAACATGGGGCGGATGTTCGGCGTGCCTTACGGATTCAGCGACCATACCCCCGGCCACACCGTGGCGCTGGCCTCGGTGGCCCTGGGCGGCTGCGTGGTCGAGAAGCACTTCACCGACGACAAGAGCCGGCCCGGCCCCGACCACCCCTTCGCCATGGACGCCTCCGACTTCAAGGCCATGGTCAAGGCGGTGCGTGAGTTGGAAAAGGCCATGGGCGACGGGGTCAAGCAGGTTTCCCCCGAGGAGCGGGAGACCCGCATCGTGATGCGACGCTCGCTATTCGCCGCCCGCGACTTGAAGGCCGGGCAGAAGGTGCGCCGCCGCGATCTGGTCATCCTGCGCCCCCAGCACGGCATCATGCCCGACCAGCTGGAGAACGTGCTGGGCCGTACCCTGGTCAAGGACGCCCCCAAGCTCACCCCCTTGACCTGGGACCACTTCTAGAGGCGCGCGCCGCGCCGGCCCGGGCGCCCCGGCGGCCAAGACGGAGCAGCGGCGCCCCAGTCAAGCGCCCGGTCCAGGCAGGACCCCGCCGGGCGGCGCGACGCCTTTGGCCTCATGAGCCGGACGCAGCGCCGCCCAGGGCGGAGGGAGGGTCTTCTGGTCAGTGCTTCTTGTAGTGGCGGATGAGCCCGGCCACCACGCCCAGCACCCGCACGTCCTCTCGGCGCAGGATGATGGGCTTCATGCTGGCGTTGGCCGGCTCCAGGCGGATGTGGTCGCGCTCCACGAAGTACTTCTTGAGCGTCACGTCGGTTTCGTTTATCAGCGCCACCACGGTCTCGCCATTGGCGGCTGTCCGGCGTTCTTCCACCACGATGACGTCGCCGGGGCGTATGTGGTCATCGATCATGGAGGTTCCCCGCACCTTCAGGGCGAAGGTGCGGAAGCGTCCCAGCATGTCGGCCGGGATGGAGACGCTCTCCTCGTTGGCCACGGCCTCGATGGGCGTGCCGGCGGCCACCGTGCCCAGAAGCGGAATCTCCACCTCGTCCAGCTCGATCTCGTACAGCCCCAGTTCCTTGAGGGTCGGCGCGGCCATTGCTTGCTCCTCAGTTGTAGCCACATCACTTGATTAGTACAATACGCATGACTACCACCGCTGTCAAGCATTCTTTGGCCCGGGTAACCCGGAAGGGTCGCGCCGGGCCAGTTCCCTCGATTACCTGACAAGCTTGCACCGGGAGCGGGCGAAGTTAGTTCAGGGGCCGACCTCGTCGACCCGCTACGGCCGGCGCGGCACGCGCCCGGAGCGGCATGCCGCCCAATTAGCTGGCGGGCGGGTCCATGGCCTCCGGCTCGCCGCAGCGGGCCAGGAAGGCCGGGATGAAGGCGACGAGGTCCTCCACCACGCAGACGTCGGCCAGGTTGAAGATGGCGGCGCGGGGGTCGCTGTTGACGGCCACGATAAAGCCCGAGCCCTGCATGCCCATGGTGTGCTGGCGCGCGCCAGAGATGCCGCAGGCGATATAGAGCCGGGGCGCCACCGCGGCCCCGGTCTGGCCCACCTGGCTCTGATAGCCCAGCCAGCCAAGGTCGCAGACCGGCCGCGAGCCGGCCAGGGCCGCGCCGGAAAAGCGCGCGGCCAGCCGCCGCACCAAGTCCAGGTTCTCGGGCCTGCCCACCCCCCGCCCGGCGGCCACCACCACCCGGGCCCGGGCCAGGGCCTGGTCGCGGGCCGGCCCTTCCGGGGCTTCCAGCAGGCGCGAACACAGCGCGGGCGCCTCGGCCGTGATTTGCTCCACCGTGGGCTCGGGGCCCTCCGCCGGGCCGGCGGCCGGGAAGGCGCCGGGCTGCACGGTGAGGGCCAGCGGCGACGCCTCCGGCCTGAGCGCCTCCAGAGCCTTGCCGAAAAGGGTGGTGCGGGTGAGGGTCAAGGCCCCTCCCGCCCAGGCCAGGGCTTCCACCCCGGTGACGCAGGCCGCGCCCAGGCGGGCGGCCAGTCCCGGCAGCCAGTCCAGGCCGCTGGTGGTGTGGGCCGCCAGCACGGCCCGCGCCCCCCAGGCCGCCAGCAGCGGGGCCAGGATCTCCCGCCAGGCCTCGCCCTGGAACTCGCGCAGGCCGGGCGCGCGCACCACCGTGACCGGGCACCCGGCGCGGCGGGCGGCCTCCTCGGCCAGGGGCCGGGCCTTCTCGCCCAGCACCGCCAGCCTGATCTCCCCGCCCAGCCCGGCGGCCAGGGCCCTGGCGCAGGAGACCAGCTCCAGACTCACCGGGGCCACGCCCTCGGGCCCCTGCTCGGCCACCACCACGATGGGTCCGGCGGGGAGGGCTTGGCGCGACCCGCTCACAGCAGGGCCCTTTCGCGCAGAATGGCGTAAAGCCGGTCGGCCTTGGCGGCGGTGTCGCCCTCAAGCGTAAGCCCGGCCCGCGTGCGTCCGGGCCAGGCCAGGCCCAAGAGCCGCTCACGGTCGCCGGCCCCGGCGTTTAGTTCCGGCGCGTGGCTGGCGATGGTGGCCTTCTTGGCCTTGAGCAGGGCGGAGAGGGTCGGATAGCGGGGGGCGCGGGCGCTGGACTGCACGGTGAGCAGAGCCGGCAGGTTGATCTTGAGGGCCTGGCGGCGTCCACCCTCCATCTCCCGCAGCACCCGCAGGCCTCCCTCGGGCGCGGGCGCGATCTCCACCACCGAGGTGGCGCAGGCCAGGCCCAGCAGCTCGGCCAGCATGGGCCCCACCGTCCCCTGCATGGCGTCCTCGCTCATGACCCCCGTGAGCACCAGGTCGAAGGCTTTGGGCCGGGCCCACTCCGCCAAAGCTGCGGCCACCCGCGCCGGCCGGAGCGGTGGCTCGTCCTCGCCCAGGAGCAGGGCGGCCTGGTCCGCGCCCATGCCCAGGGCCCGGCGCAGCACCGCCTCGGCCCGAGCCGGTCCCAGGCTCACCGCCCAAACCTCGCTGCCGGCCAGGGCGTCCTTGAGGCTTAAGCCCTCCTCCAGGGCGAACTCGTCGCAGGCGCTCATCTTGAACAGCCCCGGCTCCGGCCAGAGGGCGCGGCCCTCTTCGAGTGAAAAGAGCGATTCGGGGTGGCGCACCTGCTTCAGGCAAGTCAATATCCGCACGGCTGATGCCCCCTTGGGGTTGGCGCTCCATCAAAGTATAGGCCAGGGACGCGCCGGGGGCCAATAATAAAATAGCGAGCGTTCGCTCGTTTTTTTCTTGCCAAGAGGCACCGGCCAAGGCAACATTGCAGCGAGGCCGAGCGCCGCCGCCTGGCCGGCTCAAACCAAGGGAACCTTCTCATGAGCGTCCTGCACCTCCTGCGCCACGGCCAGGCATCCTTCGGCCAGGCCCACTACGACCAGCTCTCCGAGCTGGGCCGCCGCCAGGCCCGCCTGGCCGGCCAATACCTGGGCCGGCGCGGCCTGCGCCTGGACGCCGTCTACCGCGGCGCTCTGGCCCGCCAGCGCGACACCGCCGAGGCGCTGCTGGAAGGCCTGGGGGCCCGGGCCGAGGTGCGCGAACTGAGGGAGTTCGACGAGTACGAGTCCGGCCCCGTGATCCAGGCCCTGCTGCCGGCCATGCGCGCCGAGGACCCGGCCATGGCCGTCGCCGAGCCCCGCATGTTCAGCGACCGCCGCGCCTTCCAGACCATCTATGAGGGGGCCATGCTGCGCTGGATCAGCGGCCGCTACGACGTGGGTCCGGCCGAGACCTGGGCCGGCTTCCTGGCCCGGGCCGAGGCCGGGCTGGAGCGGGTGCGCCGGGAGAACGGGCCGGGCCGCCAGGTCATGGTGGTCACCTCCGGTGGACCCATATCGGCGGTGATGCGCCTGGCCCTGAGCCTGGCCGACGAAACCGCGCTCAGGCTCACCTGGGTCATCAAGAACGCCTCCCTTACCAGCTTTTTGTTCGATGCCCAAAGACTCACCCTGTCCCTGTTCAACTCCACCGCCCACCTGGAGCAGGAAGACGATCAGGGGCTCATCACCTATCGCTAGCGCGGCGCTCCGCCAGGGAGACTTAAATGGACTTCGCCATATCCGAGAAGATGCAAGCCGTCCTAGAGCTGATCAACGAGTTCATCGAGCGCGAGCTCATGCCTTTGGAGAAAGACTTCCTGGGCCGGCCCTGGGAGGAGATCGCCCCGGTATTGGAGCGGAAGCGCGAGATGGTCAAGCGCATGGAGCTGTGGGCCCCCCTGCACCCCAAGGAGCACGGGGGCATGGGGCTGGGCCTGGTGGAATACGGCCTGGTCTGCGAGGCCCTGGCCCGCACCCCCACCGGGGTCTACGTTTTCGGCTGCCAGGCCCCCGACGCCGGCAACATCGAGATACTGCTCAAATACGCCACGCCCGCCCAGCGCGAACGCTACCTGGAGCCGCTGGTGGCGGGACGCATCCGCTCCTGCTTCTCCATGACCGAGCCCGACCAGCCCGGCTCCAACCCGGTGATGCTCGACACCACCGCGGTCAAGGACGGCGGCGACTACCTCATCAACGGCCACAAGTGGTACACCTCCTCGGCCGACGGCGCGGAGTTCGCCATCGTCATGGCGGTGACCGATCCCCAGGCCCCGCCCCACCTGCGGGCCTCCATGATCATCGTGCCCACGGACACCCCCGGCTTCAACCTGGTGCGCAACATACCGGTCATGGGCCACGCCGGGGGCGGCTGGCACAGCCACGCCGAGATTCTCTACCAGAACTGCCGGGTGCCTCGGGAGAACCTGCTGGGGCCGGAGGGCCAGGGCTTCGTCATCGCCCAGGAGCGCCTGGGACCGGGGCGCATCCACCACTGCATGCGTTGGATAGGCATCTGCAAACGAGTGTTAGACATGATGTGCGAGCGGGCCCTGACCCGGGCCAGCGCCCCCGGCCGCCGGCTCGCCGACGAGCAGATCATCCAGTCCTGGATCGCCGAAAGCGCCGCAGAGATGCGCGCGGCCCGGCTCATGGTGCTCAACTGCGCCTGGCGCATCGAGACCATGGGCCAAAAAGAGGCGCGCCAGGACATCTCGCTGATCAAGTTCTACACCGCCGGTATCATGCAACGGGTGATCGACCGCGCCCTGCAATTGCACGGCGGCCTGGGCATGACCGACGACACCCTGGTGGCCTGGTTCTTCCGCCACGAGCGCTCGGCGCGCATCTACGACGGCGTGGACGAGGTGCACAAGGTCTCGGTGGCCAAGCGCATCCTCCGGGAATACGCCCGGGCCCACAACCTGGCCTAGGGCGGCAAGGGCTCAAAGCATGACCTACGCCCAATTCAGCAGGAGGGCCCGGCTCTCCCGGCGGGACCTCTGCCGCCGGATACTGGAAGGCCACCGCGACTCCATCAAGACCAAGAAGGAGCCCACGGCGGTCAAGAACCTGGAGCTGATCTTCGACGCCACCTTGAAAGTGGCCAACGCCAAGGGTTTCCAGGCCATGACCATGCGAGACTTGAGCCAGGCCAGCGGGTTGTCCATGGGGGCGCTCTACGCCTACTTCTCCAGCAAGGAGGAGCTGCTGGAGATGGTGCAGTCCACCGGCCGCGAGGTGACCGGCCGGCTCCTGCGCGAGGGCTTCGAGGAGGTCCGGGACCCGGTGGAGAGGCTCGCGACGGCCATCCGCACCCACGTGTTCTTGAGCGAGGCCATGCAGCCCTGGTTCTTCTTCTCCTACATGGAGGCCAGGCACCTGGGCAAGCGTCAGAAGGAGTTGGCCAAGCAAAGCGAGCTGGCCACGGAGAAGATGTTCGCCGACGTCATTCGCGCGGGCCAGACCCAAGGGGTGTTCAACGGCCACGACCCGGACCTGACCGCGGCCCTGATCAAGGCCATGCTCCAGGATTGGTACCTCAAGCGCTGGAAGTACGCGGCGCGGCGGCTGGCGGTGGACGCCTACGCCGAGATGGTGGTGAAGATGGTCATGGCCTTCTGCCTGCCCGTCGGCGCCGTCGCGACCGTTAGTGGAGAGAAAAAACGATGAGCCTGATGGATTCGGCCGCCGAGATCAGGCCCGGCGAGGAACTGGACCTCGCCCGGGTGGAGGACTTCTTGAAGCAGAGCATCCCGGGGCTGACCGGCGCGCTCACCCTGCGCCAGTTCCCCTCGGGCTACTCCAATCTCACCTACCTGATCGCCGCCGGCGACCGCGAACTGGTTCTCAGGCGGCCGCCCCACGGGACCAAGGCCAAGACCGCCCACGACATGATGCGCGAGTACCGAGTGCTCACCGCCCTGCGGCCGCACTTTCCCTACTGCCCCCTGCCCCTGGCCTACTGCGCCGACGAGACGGTCATGGGCTGCCCGTTCTATGTCATGGAACGCATCAAGGGCATCATCCTGCGCAAGCAGATGCCGACGGAGCTGGACCTGGGTCCGGCGGCCATGCGGCGGCTGACCGAGCGCATGGTCGAGGTCATGGCCGAGCTTCACGCCGTGGACTACGTCAAGGCTGGCCTGGCCGAGCTGGGCAAGCCCGCCGGCTACGTGGGCCGCCAGGTGGCTGGCTGGAGCAGGCGCTATCAGGACGCACGCACCCCCGACGTGCCCGTTGGCGAAGAGGTCATGGCCTGGCTGGCCGGCAACCAGCCCCCCGAGAGCGGCTCCCCGTCCATCATCCACAACGACTTCAAGCTCGACAACTTGGTACTGGACCCCGCCGACCACCTGCGGGTGGTGGGCGTGCTGGACTGGGAGATGGCCACTCTGGGCGAGCCCCTCATGGACCTGGCCTGCACCCTGGCCTACTGGGTGCAGGCCGACGACCCGCCCGAGCTGTTGGCCCTGGCCACCATGCCCACCTATCGCCCGGGCAGCCTGACGCGCGCCGAGGCCTTCGCGCTCTACGGCCGGCTCACCGGCCGCCCCACGGGCGACCTGGACTTCTACTATTGCTTCGGCCTCTTCCGCCTGGCGGTCATCGCCCAGCAGATATACTACCGTTACTACCACGGCCAGACCAAAGACCAGCGCTTCGAGCGCCTGGGCCGAGGCGTGACGGCCCTTTTGGCCCAGGCCGACCGGGTGATCGGGGGATAAGGGAAACATCGACGGCCGGGGCCCAAGAGGCCGGCGGCCTTCAAATCAGCTAGGGGAGGGAAAGCATGCACAAGGTTTCGCTGGTCAAATACGAGAAGCCCCTGGAGTCGGTGCGCCAAGCAGTCGAGCTCTGTGGGGGCCTGGGGCGCATCCCCGCCAACGCCAAGGTTTTCCTCAAGCCCAACATCGTCTATTGGACCAAGGCCGTGCCCTTCCCCAAGTGGGGCGTCATCACCACCAGCCGGGTGGTGGCCGACATGGTGGAGCTTTTGGCCGAGCACGGGGTCAACGACATCACCATCGGCGAGGGCATCGTGCTCACCCGGCCCGGCGGCAAGGAGACCGCCGCCCACGCCTTC
>JAJZPI010000167.1 GCA_021811275.1 Deltaproteobacteria bacterium | reverse complement strand
TGAAACAGGTGGCCGGCACCCTGCGGCTCGACTTGGCCCAGTTCCGCGAGCTGGAGGCCTTTGCCCAGTTTGGCTCCGACCTTGACAAGGCCACCCAGCAGCAGCTCAACCGCGGCCGCCGCTTGGTCGAGATCCTCAAGCAGCCCCAGTATCAGCCGCTGCCCATGACCAAGCAGGTGACCATCCTCTTCGCCGGCACCCGCGGCTTCCTGGACAAGTATCCCCTGGACCGGCTGGCCGACTACGAGAAGCAGCTCTACGATTTCGTGGAGTCCAAGTACCCCGACGTCTTCTCCGACCTCGAGGCCAAGAAGGCCATCGACGACGATCTGGACGCCAAGATGAAGAAGGCGCTGACCGAGTTCGACGCCGTCTTCGGGGCCTAGCGCCAAGGAAAGATGAAGGCCAACGGAGGGCCCGGGGCCAATTGACCCCGGCCCTCCCTTCCGGCGAGCCAAGACGGCCCGGAGCCCGCGAGGCTAAGGGGGCCGAGTTAGAAAAGGAAGCTCATGCCTTCACAGAGAGATATTCTGAACAAGATCTCCGCGGTCAAAAAGACCAGGCAGATCACCCGGGCCATGAACATGGTGGCCGCGGCCAAGCTGCGCGGGGTGCAGGAGAAGACCGAGCGCTTCCAACCCTATGCCGCCAAGTACGCCGAGGTGCTGGCCAGCTTGAGCAGTGGCGTCTCCCCGGACGTGCATCCGCTCCTGGTCCAGCCCGAAAAGGTCGAGAAGGTGGGCCTGATCCTGCTCACCGCCGACCGCGGCCTCTGCGGCTCCTTCAACATGAACCTGATCAACGCCGGCCTGCGTTTCGCCAAGGAGCGCCAGGCCGCCGGGCAGCAGGTGGAGCATTTCCTGGTGGGCCGCAAGGCCCGTGACTTCCACCGCCGCCGGGGCGTCAACGTGGACAACGCCCTTACCGGCGTCATGAACACGGTTGACTTCGACTTGGCCGTGCAGGTGGCCCGCATGGGCATGAACGCCTTCCTGGCTGGCGAGGTGCAGGAAGTCTACATGGTCTACTCGCACTTCCGCTCCATGGCCGCCCAGATCCCCACGGTGGTAAAGCTCCTGCCCATCTCCCCGGACATGGCCGGCGAGGCGGCCCCCACCAAGGAGGGCCCGTCCCTGGAGTACCTCACCGAGCCCTCGGCCGAACAGATCCTGGTGGACCTGCTGCCCCGCTTCGTCAACGTGACCGTCTATAGCGGTCTGTTGAACACCGCCACCAGTGAGCAGGCGGCGCGCATGGCGGCCATGGACAACGCCACCAAGAACTGCAAGGAGATGATCAACACCCTCACTTTGGCCTACAACAAGGCCCGCCAGGCCTCCATCACCGCCGAGTTGATGGACATCGTGGGCGGCGCCGAGGCATTGAAGGGTTAGTCTCGAAATTTAACGCTTCTTCGTTAGGAGGCTCATAGGTCATGAACACCGGCAAAATCACCCAGGTCATCGGGCCCGTGGTGGACGTGGAGTTCGCCGAAGGCAATCTGCCGCCCATCCTTTCGGCCCTGCTGATCACCAACCAGGCCATCAACGACCAGGAGGACAACCTGGTGGTCGAGGTCGCCCAGCACCTCGGCGACAACGTGGTGCGCACCATCGCCATGGACGTCACCGACGGCCTCCAGCGCGGTCTGACGGTCCGCGACACCGGCAAGCCGATCCAGATGCCCGTGGGCGACGAGATCCTGGGCCGGGTGGTCAACGTGGTGGGCCGGCCCGTGGACGGCCTGGGTCCCATCCCCGCCAAGAACTTCTCCCCCATCCACCGCTCCGCTCCCTCCCTGGTGGAGCAGGACACCTCGGTGAAGGTGCTCGAGACCGGCGTCAAGGTCATCGACCTGCTGGTCCCCTTCCCCCGCGGCGGCAAGATGGGCATGTTCGGCGGCGCCGGCGTGGGCAAGACCGTCGTCATGATGGAGATGATCCACAACATCGCCATGCACCACGGCGGCATCTCGGTGTTCGCCGGCGTGGGCGAGCGCACCCGCGAGGGTAACGACCTCTACCGCGAAATGCGCGAGTCTGGCGTCATCAGCAAGGCCGCCTTGATTTACGGCCAGATGACCGAGCCTCCCGGAGCCCGCGCCCGCGTGGCCCTGTCGGCCCTGGCCGCCGCCGAGTTCTACCGCGATGAGCAGGGCCAGGACGTGCTCCTGTTCATCGACAACATCTTCCGTTTCACCCAGGCCGGCTCCGAGGTTTCCGCCCTCCTGGGCCGTATGCCCAGCGCCGTGGGTTACCAGCCCACCCTGGGTACCGACCTTGGCGAGCTCCAGGAGCGCATCACCTCCACCAACAAAGGCTCCATCACCTCGGTGCAGTGCGTGTACGTGCCGGCCGACGACTTGACCGACCCCGCGCCGGCCACCACCTTCGCCCACTTGGACGGTACCGTGGTGCTCTCGCGACCCATCGCCGAGCTTGGCATCTACCCCGCGGTGGACCCCCTTGACTCCACCAGCCGCATCCTCGACCCCAACTACCTGGGCGAGGAGCATTACCTGACCAGCCGGCGCGTGCAGATGATCCTGCAGAAGTACAAGGACCTGCAGGACATCATCGCCATCCTGGGCATGGACGAGCTTTCCGACGAGGACAAGCTCACCGTTGGCCGCGCTCGCCGCATCCAGCGGTTCCTTTCCCAGCCCTTCCATGTGGCCGAGACCTTCACCGGCATCAAGGGCGCCTTCGTCAAGGTGCCGGACACCGTGCGGGCCTTCAAGGAAATCGTCGAGGGCAAGCACGACGACCTGCCCGAGCAGGCCTTCTACATGGTCGGCGGCGTCGAGGAGGCCAGAGCCAAGGCCGAGCAGATGGCCAAGGCCTAAACCGGGTTGGCTGGTGCCGGGGGGGGTTGGTTCCCCCTCGGCCGAGGAAACCGAAGAACCGGCCCACCCGATGGACAAAAGGGGCTATTAACGCATGGCCAACAAGATACTTCTGGAAGTGGTGACCCCCGACCGGCTCCTTCTTAGCAAGGAGGTCGACGTGGTGGTGGCCACCAGCGTGGAAGGCGAGTTCGGCGTCCTGGCCGGGCACGCCCCGCTCCTGGCCACCCTGGCCATCGGCGAGATGCGCTACCGCGACGGCAACGCCCTGGATTACGCCGCCGTGGCCGGCGGCTTCTGCGAGGTCACGGGCGAGAAGGTCACCATCCTGGCCGAGTCGGCCGAGCTGGCCCGTGAGATCGACGTGGATCGCGCCAAGCGCGCCCGCGAGCGGGCCGAGCAGCGCCTGGCCAAGAGCCAGTCCGAGCAGCTCGATTACGTCCGCGCCGAGGCCGCCCTCAAGCGGGCCATGATCCGTATGCGCGTGGCCGAGCGCGCGCACGGTTAGCCGCGCGGGGCTGTGACGGACGGCGGGACTCGGGGAGAGCCTTAAGGGGCTTAGAACCAGCATAGTTAAGCCGTAACAGGCGGGCGTCCTCAACCTGGACGCCCGTCTGTCTTCATATAAAGCGGGCCCCCCTCAGCGGGAGCCCGCTTCTCTTTTGCCCGAAGCGGCGGGTGATCCATTCCACCCGCCGGCCCGTTATGCCTATATGCCATCAACGCCATCCATGGTCTTGATCGACGCTCGGCAAGGCCGAGGCGTGGCGCGACCCCGCAAGGCAAGCTTTGTGGGAACCCCCGTTTTTGCCCTGCCTCGCGAGCGCTGGCGCCCGCGGCGGGCGATCCTCCGGGGCCCCCAGCCAAAACTTGTTGGCTGGGGCGGATCCTTGGCCCGCATACCTGTGAGTTTTCACTCCCAAAGGGGGCGGCCTTGGTATTAGCCTCCCCTTTCCTTGGCGCGGCCTCCGGGTTTAAACTTATAGCAGGGCACCCGCTCACCCGTTCGCTAACCCGGAGGCGCGCATGTTCACGGCCCGGGCTTTCATTCCGTCCCTCGCCCGCTCTGGGGCCGCCGCCTGTCTGGCCGCGCTGCTCTGGGCGCTGACCCCGCCCGCCTGGGCCGAGGAGGACCTGCCCCCGCCGCCCTTTGCTCCTCAACCCCAAGCTCCGGCCCAGCCCGCCGCCGAGCTTACCCTGATTCTGGACAGCCCTGACGGCATGGGCCTTCCCCGGAGCTTCCGCACCGCCAACGATTCCATCTCCCCGGATTTGGCCGACCCGCCATCCCTGGCCGGGCTGAAGGGTCTAGGGATTTCGGGCAGCGCCCAATTTTCGCGCGCCCAGCTTTTGGAGATGAGGTACCACCTTCCACGCTTCTTCACGGTGGTGGACCTGCGCCAGGAGTCCCACGGCCTGATCAGCGGCCTGGCTGTGAGCTGGTACGGCCCCCGGGACCAGGCCAACGCCGGCGGGAGCCTTGATTATGTGGAGCGCGACGAGGATTCCCGCCTGCGGGCCGCCCTGGCCGCCGGCCGGGTGGCGCTGGCGGAGATAATCAGCAAGGATGCCCAGGGCGGTATCGCCCGTTCCGAGAGCACGACATGGGAGGTGACCAGCGCCCAGACCGAGGCCCAGCTCTTGGCTTTGCAGGGTCTGGGCTATTTTCGCCTGCCCATCACCGACCACCTGCGCCCCGGCGACCAGGCCGTGGAGGACTTCCTGATTTTCTGGCGCGGGTTGCCCTCCGGCTCCTGGCTGCATTTCCATTGCCACGCCGGCAAGGGACGCACCACCACCTTCATGCTCATGACGGACATCCTGGCAAACGCCCACCAGGTGGAGCTGGCCGATCTGGCCCGCCGCCAGCACCTCTTGGGCGGGTCGGATCTCCTGGGCAGCCCGCCGGCGGATTGGAGGCGCGAGGCCTACCTTGAAAGGACGGCCTTCCTCCGCTCCTTCTACGACTTCGCCCGCCAGACCCCGCTAGGCCAGCCGGGCTCCTGGCTGGCCTGGGCCGAGAGCCACCGCCCGGACCCGGCCCGCGAGTCCCACCCAGGCGGGCCTTGACGCGATGACCCCATTGCCTCGAAACCTGCGGCCTGTTACAAAGCCGCGTTGCCGTCCCGGAGCCTTGAGCCGGCCAACCGGAACGCCCTACGGAACTTGCGGGAAAGGATTATTATTATGGACCAGCAGATAGCCTGGATCGAGAATTGGGACCAGGCCCTTAACCGGGCCAAGGACGAGGACAAGCCGGTTTTCCTGGATTTCTTCAACCCCAATTGAGTCGGCTGCAAGGAGATGGGTGCGGTTACGTACCCCGAGCCGGCCATAATCGAGTTCTTGAACCGCGAGGTGGTTCCTTTAAAGATAAACTTCGATGCCGAGCCCCAGGCCAGCGATTTCTGGGTCCGCTGGACCCCGGCCCTTTTCATGCTCGATCCCTACGGCAACTCCCACCAGAGGCACCTGGGTTTTCTGGGGCCGAAGGAGTTCATCCCCCACCTTCTGCTGGGCAAGGCCAAGACCTTTTTCGGCCACCGCCGTTTCAACGACGCCCTGTCCCAGCTTGAGCGCCTGCTCACCGACTATTCCCTGAGCTTCGCCGCCCCGGAGGCGGTCTACCTGCGGGCCATCTGCCGCTACCGCACCACCCAGGACCCGCACAACCTGCGGGTGGGCTACCAGATACTCATGGCCGAGTACCCCAACAGCGACCATGCCCAGCGGGCCCGGCCATACCGCAGCCTGCCCTGATGCGGCGTGACGCATATCTGGCACCCGGCGGGGCGGCGCGACTGCCGTCTCCGGGGGCCATTTTCTTGCCCGCAGGGGGGGTTTTGACCCCTGTTTTGGTATTATACCGATAACCTGAAAACATAAACCGTCGGACCTTACCTGGGAGGTTGTGGTGAAAAGAGGAGTCACGGGCGTCATTTTCCTGATATTGGCTCTTGGCCTGCTTCTCACCCCCCCGCTGGCCCGGGCGGGAGAAGCGCCCACCCTCTCTCAAGGCGGTTATGTCTACGTCCCGGTCTACTCGCACATCCTGATCGGCGACAACTCCCGCCCCTTCCCCTTGTCGGTAACCCTTAGCCTACGCAATACCAGCCTGACGGAAGAAATCAGGCTCCTTGCGGTGGATTATTACGATTCCCAGGGCAGGCTTTTGAAAAAACACCTCGACGCGCCGCAAGCCATGAAGGGCCTGGGCTCACTCAGCTTCACCGTGCCCGAATCCGAGGAACTGGGCGGTCCTGGTGCCAAGTTTATTGTGACCTGGCAGAGTTCAAAGCCTGTCCCCTCGCTCCTTGCGGAAGCGGTCATGATAGGCACCCGCAACCAGCAAGGGATTTCCTTCACCTCAAGGGGCAAAGCCTACCCCGACCCGAGCGTCCTTGACTAACCTTGCCGGCATGGTTTGTTAGCTGTGCGGCAAAACAAGACGGAACCCCCTTCCGAGGGTCTCGTCTTAATGTTTTTACCTTAATGTGGCCGCGATTATATTAAAGCTTTCGCTTTAATTATAAACGCATAGGCATGATTACGCTGAGGAAACCGGCATCGCCCTCGCCCTTGATCAGGCAGGGGTTCTGCTCATCGATAAAAGAGAGGGTTATCTCCTCCGAGCGCATGGCCGCGCAGAGGTCCAGGAAGTAGCGGGCGTTGAAGCCCACCCCCATGGCCTCGCCCTCGAAGTCCACCTCCAGGGCCTCGCGCCCCTCGCCCAGGTCAGGGTTCTGGCTCACGATCTCCAGCAGGCCGTCCTTGAAGTCCAGGCGCACCCCCTGGAAGCGATCGGTGGCCATGAGAGAGACGCGCTTGAGCACCTCGCCGAAGGCGTGCCGGTTGACCACGGCCTTGCGCTTGGTGCTCTTGGGTATTACCGCGTCGTAGTCCGGGAAGGCCCCTTCCTGCATGCGCAGGATCAGCCGCACCTCGTCCTTGACCACCACCGCCAGCTTCTGGTTGAGCATGAGCACCAGGTCCCCGCCCTCCTCGGCCAGCTTGCGCATCTCGGCCACGCCCTTCCTTGGGATGATGACGCCCTGGTCCAAGGCGAAGGCGGCCAGGCCCTCCACCTCCTTGTCGATCAGGGAGAGGCGGTGGCCGTCGGTGGAGACGAAACGCAGGCGGTGGCTCTCGTCCTTCTTGCGCTTCTGCACGTAGAGACCGGCCAGGTTGAAGCGGGTGTCCTCCTGCGAAATGGAGAAGATGGTTTTCTCGATCATCTCCGAGAGCGCCTCCCCGGGCATGGTGAGCGCCGGCAGGTCGCCGTATTCGGGCTGAACGGGGTAGTCCTCGGCCGAAAGCCCCACCAAGTCGAAGGTCGCCCGTCCCGCGCTAAGGTGTAGAAAGCTGTTTTCCTTGTCCTTGAGATAGACCTCCTCGCCCGGCAGCTCCTTTACGATCTCGTAGAGCTTGCGCGCCGGCACGGTGATGCGTCCCGGTCCGCTGACCCGGGCGGGATACTCGCCCACGAAGGTGGTCTCCAGGTCGGTGGCGGTCACGGTGATCTTGTCGCCCTGGGCGTTTAGCAGCACGTTGGAAAGTATGGGCATGGAGGTGCGCCGCTCCACCACGGACTGGGAGCGGGCCAGGCCCTTGGCCAGGTCTTCCTTGCGCACGGTCAATTCCATGTATGTTAACTCCCTGGGCTATTGGTTGGAGAGGAAACGAGTCTCGCGGGGCCAGGCTGATACGGCCCCTTATCGCGCCTAACATACCCTACCCGTAGGCGTCATGGCAAGGACGATATACCAGATTTTGGGGGTGGGGCCCGCTATTTAATATTGACGCGGTCAACCTGGGGGAGGGAGAATGGCTTATCAACAAGGGCTTTCACCAGGGCCGGGACCGCCCGCCGCGCGACCTGCGCGCGCGGGGTTTTTTATCTGCGCGGGGGTGCCGCATGGCTGGTCCATTCACGCATTGGATGATCGCCGAGGAGGCCCTAAAACTTATCTCCTCCGATCCCCTTGGTGAAATTCTTGGCGGAAACCAAAATTTCTTGCTCCTGGGCGCGGCCAGTCCCGACTTGCCCTACCTTTCAATTGGCAGCGCCGATTGGGCCGACCGTTTCCACGGCGTCAAAACCAGCTCCGCAGCCCAGGACGAAAAACCGACAAACGCCATTCCGAACGCCTTCCTTGAATACTTCAACGGCAAGGACGGCCTTGATGACGATCTGATCGCTCCACTATTTTCCTGGACGATGGGTTATGTTTCCCACATGGTGGCCGACGCCACCATCCACCCCATCGTTGAGGCGATATCGGGAAAGCTTCCGGAAGGCAAGGACAAACATACGGCCTGCGAGATGACCCAG
>JAJZPI010000011.1 GCA_021811275.1 Deltaproteobacteria bacterium | reverse complement strand
GGCCAGGCCCAGCAGGCGGCGGTCAGGCAGGTGAGCGGCGACATCCAGTCCGTGGCCGCCACCGCCGAGGCCTACCTTAGGGATTCGGAGTCCCTGGACCGCCTGGGGCGGTTGGTGCGCGACCACAGCGAGAACCTGCTCCTGAGCCTGGGCGTCTTTCGCCTGGCCGCCCACCGCAAGGCCGGCGAACTGGTCGAGTCCATATCCCTGGCCCCGGAGATTATTTCCATGCAGCGCGCGCGCATGGAGTCCTTCCTGCGCCGAGTGGTGGAGCGCCACCGCTTCATCGAGCTGCTCTACGTCACCGACGCCCAGGGACGCCAAGTGGTGGACAACGTGGCCCCGGCGGGGTTCAGCGCGGTCTACGGCAGCGGCGGCTACGGCCAGAGCTGGTCATCGCGGCCCTGGTTCAAGGGCGCCATGGGCGCCGACAGGGTATATATCTCCGACATCTACCGCTCGGCGGCCACGGACAGCTTCTGCTTCACCATCTCCATCAAGCTGGTGGACGAGCAGGGCCGGCCCCTGGGGGTGCTGGCCGCCGACGTCCACTTCGAGCAGCTATTGAAGCAGTAGGAGGCGCCGGTCCATGGCGGCCTGGATCACGCCACAACCTTTAGCGCCGGAGAAGCAATAAGTCGGGCCGACCCCGCCGGACGAGGCCGCGAGGTCGGCGGAAGGGGCGCCCCTAGCCGCCCGCCTTGAAGGCCGGGGCGCTCGGCGGGCGGTCCCAGACCTGGAGCAGGTATCCCTTGGCCTCCTCGAAGCGCCGGGCTTGGTCCTCGACGACCTCCTCGGCCTCGGCGCTGGTAATGTCCTTGGTCTGGATGACGAAGGAGGCCACGCGGCCGAAGTAGAGGGGGGTGACCAGGTCCATGAGGTTCATGCGGTTGGCCGGCCAGGCGTGGAAGGTGGCGGCCAGCTCGTAGAGCACCTGGACCCAGACCTCGGTGGGAAAGTAGAAGCGCTGCTTGGGCAGACGGGAAATCTCGCGGATGCGCGCGAAGCAGTCGGGGCAGAAGACCTCCTTCCACAACGAGCCGAACTGCTTGAAGCCCAGCTTGAACTGGGCGACGAGTTGGTCGAGGTTGACCTTGACCGGCTCGGGATCTGATTGCATCCGATGGTCGAAGGTGGGCACGCTCACGCTGCCGCGCACGTCCTTCCACTCGGACTCGTGCTGCTCCATCAGGGTGAACAGCGTCCAGATGACCTGCCGGAACATGGGCCCCAGGTGTTGGCCCGGGTCCTTGGCGTCGTGGATTTTGACCCCCAGGTGGCTTTGGCAGATTTTGAAGCCGCCGGTGATGGCCTCGGTGGTCATCCAGATGTCGATGCCGAAGCGGGCCACCTCCGTCTCCCAAACCTCCTCGGCGGTGTAGTAGCGGGCCAAGTCGCGCGACATGGCGAAGTCGCCGCCGATGGGCTGGCGGATGCGCTTGCCGTAGAGGGCGCGGGTGAGGTTGTAGACGATGTTGTTGGTGATGGTGCCGTCGTACTTGTGGCGCTGGTAGACCGGGGCCACGAAATGATAGCCCTTGTCCAGCACCGGCGCGAGCATGTATTTGATCCAGTCGCCGGTGATGGAGCGCAGGTCGCTGTCCACCACGGCGCAGGCTTGGACCTCCAGCCTGAGCGCCGCCTCGAAGATGGAGCGCAGGGCGCTGCCCTTGCCGGCGGGTCCCCGGTAGATGCTGACCAGCTTTTCCTGCCAGGGCTTGAGCTCCCAGTCCTTGGCCGTCTCGCGGCTGTCGTCGGTGGAGCCGCCGTCGGCCACCAGGATCACGGCGCGCAGGTCCTTGTAGTGCTTGGCCAGGCCGTGGGAGACCATCTGCATGACGTGGGCTATGGTCTCCTGGTTGTTGTAGCAGGGTATGCCCACCAGCACGTCGGCCCGGTCGATCTCCTCCAGGCGCTTGGCGGTGTAGCCCCTGAGGGCGGTTTTGTAGGACATCTGAGCTTCCTCCCTCTTTGGCCGGGCCGGTTTCCGCCAGAAACAGTTTGGCGCGCCCCCGGGGCATGTGCCGCAGGGTCCCTTCCGCGGAATGCCCAGCGTACGTTTTCTTAGGATAGCAGGCCGGCGCGGGCGGAAAAAGGGAGTCGTCCCCCCTTTGCCTCAGGCCGGGTATATCAGGTGGGGGCTCATCCGTCTCCGCCAGCGGGCCAGGCCCTCCTGCCAGCGCTCTTCCATCTCCAGCGCCGGTTCGCCGCGGCGCAGCATTTCGGCGGCCTCGGGGTCTCCCAGCAACAGGTCCAGGGGCCGGCGGGTCAGCTCGTACTCGTAGGGCGGGGGACGGAAGTCCCAGAGTCCGGGATGGACGCGGTTGATGGCCGAAAGCAGGGCGCAGGTCAGGCGCAGGGGACGGAAGGCGCGTTCTTCGATGACGTGTATCTGCCAGCCGCCGCAGGTTTGGCCCACGAACTTGTGGAAGGTGGGCTCGAAGAAGAGCGGGCGCAGGGCGGACCCGGCCAGGGCCCCGGGCTCCACGGCCTCGGCCACGGCCCAAGGGTCCACTCCCGGCGCGCCGCAGATCTCGAAGGGGCGGGTGGTGCCCCGGCCCTCGCTCAGGGTGGTTCCCTCCAGGAGCACTTGGCCGGGGTAGACCCTGGCGCTGTCCAGGGTGGGCAGGTTGGGCGAGGGCAGGACCCAGGGCAGGCCGGTGGAGGCGAAGTCGCCGCCGTCCCAGCCTCGGGCGGGCAGAACCCGCAGGTCGAGGTCCAGGCCGCGTTCGGCCCGCACCAGCAGCGCCAATTCGCCCAGGGAGAGGCCGTGGCGCAGGGGGATGGCGTGAGCCCCCACGAAGCTCATCAGCTCCGGGGGCAGGATGGGGCCCTCCTCGCCCCGGCCCAGGGGGTTGGGCCGGTCCAGGACCCATGCCGCCACCCCCGCGGCGGCGCATTCCTCCATACAGGCCACCAGGGTGCTGAAGAAGGTGTAGACCCGGCAGCCCACGTCCACCAGGTCGATGAGCAGGGCGTCCAGGCCGGCAAGCATCTCCGGGGCGGGCCGGCGGGTCTCGCCATAGAGGGAATAGACCGGGAGCCCCAGGCGGGGGTGGACGGCGTGGCCGGTTTCCACCATGTTGTCCTGCTTGTCGGCGAAGAAGCCGTGCTGGGGGCCGAAGATTATCTTGAGCGCGCCGGGCAGGGCGGCCAGGAGGGCCTCAGGGGCCGGGGTCAGGTCCGGCAGGACCACGGCGGGGTTGCATAGGAGCCCCAGGGCCGCGCGTTTGAGTTCACGGGGCGGCTCGGCGCAGAGGGTGGCCAGGCCGGTCTGGACAACGGGTCGGGCGGAGGACATTTGGATGCCTCGCGGGTGTTATCGCTTAAGGGTTTCAGGGCCCAAGACTACCATCGTCCTCCGGCGGGGGACAAGTTTCTTGGGCGTCCGCCGCCCCGCCAGGCCCTTTCCCCCAAGGGGGCAAGGGCTTCTGTCTGAAGGAGTGGCGCGGCGTTGGGCGGGGCGCTCGGGAATCGTCAAGGATACATCGCGGAAGGCGGGTTTGGCTTTCGCCAACCCGCCCACCAATTGCAGCCAGGATGTTGATTTCCGCTCCGCCCTACCCAACTTACGAGACCAATTCGCCCAGACCATTTCCCGACGGCCTTAAACGGGAGCGCGCCGGGGAGCGGGCGAAGGGCGCCCTGCCCGACCCGCTACGGGAGCCGAGGCACTCGGCCTACACACCATGATTCCATAGAGCCCTTAAACGGGAGCGCGCCGGGGAGCGGGCGAAGGACGCCCTGCCCGACCCGCTACGGGAGCCGAGGCACTCGGCCGGAGAGGCGCTCGCCCTTGACCTGAGGGGACGGGGGGGAGATTATGGGCGGGAAGGCAAAAAAACGAGGGCCCCGCGGTATTGCGCCACGGGGCCCCCTGGGAGGAGGAGAAGCAAGGCGATCAGCCTGGCCGGGACGGGAGAGGGGGGGGTTCCATCCCGCCTGGCCGCCACCTCACCGAAGGGGTTACCCATGCCAGTTTCCCCTTCTGGAGGTAAAGGTAGCGCCTCCTTTTGTACATGTCAACTTCTACACATTATTATGTGTAAAGGACGAAAATGAACAAGCACCTGGACATCGCCAGGCACCAGGGCCACCATCACGGCCACCATGACCACTCCCTGCCCCACGCCCACGGAGGCGGCCACGCCGATCCGCCGGAGTATGCCCCGCCCCTGGTGGAGCTGAAGCGAGGCGGCCTGACCGAGAGCTTGCACCGGGGCGCGGTGGCGATCTGCGACGCCAGCGGGAAAAGGGTGGCGGGCCTGGGGCACCCGGCCATGGCCACCTTCCTGCGCTCCACGGCCAAGCCATTGCAAGCCCTACCCATTCTGCTCACCGGTGCGGCCGAGCGCTACGGCTTCAGCCCCTCCGAGCTGGCGCTGATGTGCGGCTCCCTGAACGGCGAGGACTTCCAGGTGGCCGGGGTGCTTTCCATCCTGGCCAAGGCGGGCTTAGGGACCGAGCTTCTGGCCTGCGGGGTGCACGCCCCCAGCCATCGCCCCACGGCCAAGGCCCTGGCCGAGCGGGGGGAGAAACCCCAGCCGGTGCACAACAACTGCGCTGGCAAGCACGCGGCCATGCTGGTGCTCTGCGCCCACCTTGGTTTCGACCCCGCCGGCTACACCCAGGCCGCTCATCCGGTGCAGGGGGTGATCCTCAAGGCCGTGGCCGAGCTTTGCGCCTATCCCGCCGAGCAGATCGGCTTGGGGGTGGACGGCTGCGGGGTGCCGGTCTTCCGCTTGCCGCTCATCGCCCTGGCCGGGGCCTACGCCCGCCTGGCCGCGCCCGCCCAGAGCGGGCTCTCGCCGGAGAAGGTGGCGGCGATCGAGCGCCTGATGGCCGCCTGCCTGGAACATCCCGAGATGATCGCCGGCGCCGGCCGCCTCTGCACGCGGGTGATGCAGGCCGCGCCCGGCCGGGTGCTGGCCAAGACCGGGACCGAGGGTTCCTATGCCCTGGCCATTCCCGGCCGGGGCCTGGGGGTGGCCTTGCAGATCGAGGATGGCGCGGCTCGGGCCTTGGGGCCGGCGGTCTGCGAGGTGCTGCACCTCCTGGGCGTGCTGGACCATGCCAGCCTGGAGGGAGCCCTGGCCGACCTGCACCGCCCGCTCATCAAGAACCACCGCGGCGAGGTGGTGGCCGAGCTGACGCCGGTGTTGAGCTTCTAGGGCCGGGGCGCGAAGCCCTGGCCCGACCGGCAAGCATTCAAAGCCATGGGCGGCTTTGAATCCAACATAGCATTACTCACAGCCGTGAATTATTTGCCCGCTAGGCGCGCGCGGCTTCGGGGACCAGGCCGGTCTTATCGCCAGCCAAGGGAAAAATAGCGGCAAAGGCACGGGTTCCTTAACGTGCTGGCGGAAATGGGTTATCATTGAAGCTAGAGAACGAACCGGCCGCCGGGGTGAATATGAACCGGGAAAACCACAACAGCTCCAGCTTGGAGTCCAGGGTCGAGGCAGACCTGCTGGTCAGCTTCGCGGAAGAGGCCCGCGAGCACCTGGACCAGATCGAGCCCGACCTGCTGGCCTTGGAGGGCGGCGAGGCCGAGGCCGTCCAGGCTGCGCTCAACCGGGTTATGCGGGCGGTGCATTCCATCAAGGGCGCGGCCGCCCTGGTGGGCCTGACGGAGCTGAAGGACTTCAGCCATCTGGTCGAGAACGTGCTCACCCGCCTGCGCCAGGGAAGCCTCGACGCCGGCCCCGAGGCCGTGGACACCCTGCTGTTGGCCGTGGACCGCCTGCGCCGCATGATCGGGCAGCCGCCCCAGGAACACCGGGTCCCCGCTTCCGAGGAGCTGCCCGGACTCTACGCCTTGCAGGAAGCCGCCCCCGCTCCCGCCCGCCGGCAAGCCTCGGCCTCAGAGGGCCAGCCCTCCGGCCTGGTCACGGTGCGCGGCGGGGCCAGCGAGGTGCTGGTGGTGGAGGACAACCAGCTCACTTCCCGCCTGCTCTGCCAGCGCATCGCCGAGGACACCGCCTTCGCCCCGGTGCCGGCTTTTACCCTGGCCGAGGCGCGCCGGCTTCTCGAGTCCGGACGCAGATTCTTCGTGGGGGTCCTGGACCTGAACCTGCCTGACGCCCCCGACGGCGAGGTGGTTGACCTGGCCCTGGGCCACGGCCTGGCCCCCATCATCCTTACCGCCACATTCAACGACCAGGTGCGCGAGCGCATCCTGGCCAAGAACGTGGTGGACTACGTGGTCAAGGGCGGACCCCGTGACCTGGAGTACGTCACCCGCCTGATAAACCGTCTGAGCCGCAACCTGGCGGTCAATATCCTGGTGGTGGACGACACCCGGCCCATCCGCGAGCTGGTGGCCGGGCTCCTGCGCCTGCAGGGCTATCAGACCCTTACAGCCTCCAACGGCCGGGAGGCCCTGGATGTCTACGCCGTCCATCCGGACTTGAGCATGGTCATCACCGACTACCAGATGCCCGTCATGGACGGCCTGGAGCTGGTGGGCCGCCTGCGCGGGCTGGCCAGCCGGGACCATCTGGCCATCATCGGCATCTCCGCCGAGAGTTCGCCCTCGCTGCCGGCGCGCTTCCTAAAGGCCGGGGCCAACGACTTCCTGCCCAAGCCCTTCCAGAACGAGGAGTTCCAGGGACGGGTCAACCTAAACGTCGAGCTCCTGGAACTGATCAAGCGCCTGGAGGAATCCTCCCGGCGGGATTACCTCACCGGGCTTTTCAGCCGGCGCTGGTTCTTCGAGGCCGGACGCGGGATACTGGAGCGCCAGGGCGAACTAGGCGAGGGCCTGGCCCTGGGCCTGATCGACATCGACCATTTCAAGCTCATCAACGACACCCACGGCCACGCCGCCGGCGACCAGGCCCTGAAGCAGCTGGCCCGCATAATGGAGCGGCTGTTTCCGGAGCCGTCCCTGGTGGCCCGGCTGGGCGGTGAGGAATTCGGCGTGCTCGCCCCCGGGCTGGACCGCCCCGCCACCCTGGTCGCCTTCAACCAGCTCCGCCGCCAGGTGGAGCGCACCCCCGTCCTCACCGGGGTGGCAGGCTTCGGCATGACCATTTCCTCGGGCGTGGTCACCAGCGCTCGCGGCAACCTAGACCAGATGCTCACCCGCGCCGACGAGCTCCTCTATCAGGCCAAGAACAACGGCCGCAACCGCGTCGTCCTCGAATAGGCGCGTACCGGCGGCGTGCCGCCGCGCCCGTAGCGTGTCGGCGAGGCCGTCGTTCGGGCGCAGCTTGCGCGCTCCCGTTCCAGGTTCATTGCAAATACAAAGGCAAGTTTGGCGGGTGCCGCCGCTGCCTGATACCAATCAGCGCTCAAATCATTTGCTTGAACGCTGATTGGTTTCAGGCCGCCGCAGGGGCGGGACGGGGGGGCAGGCGGTAGTAGTTCATGCCCTGGTAGTCCTGTAGGTCGAAGGCCTTGCTGAAAAAGCCCAGGGTCTCGCCGGTGCCCAGGAAGAGGTGGCCGCCGGGGACCAATGCCTTGGTCAGGCGGGAAAAGAGCTGGCGCTTGACCTCTTCCGAAAAGTAGATGGTCACGTTGCGCAGGGCCACCACCTCGAAGACGCCGAAGCCGACCATGGGGTCGCGCAGGTTGTGCTGCCTGAACTCCACCAGCGAGCGCAAGCTGTCGCGCACCTCCCAAAGGCCACCCTCCCGGCGCTGGAAAAAACGGTCCAGGTGGCTCTCCGGCAGGCCCCGGCCCATGGAAAGGTTGTTGTAGACGCCTTGGCAGGCCGAGGCCAGGGCGCTCGGCGAGATGTCCGTGGCCAGTATCTTCACGTGCCGGCGGCAGGCGTCCTCACCGCCGTGGGCCCGGAAGAAGTCCTGGGCCACCATGGCCAAGGAGTAGGGCTCCTGCCCGGTGGAGCAGGCCGCCGACCACAGCCGGATGGTTTCCCGCTGGCCCTTGGCCACCTCCTGATAAAGCGCCGGCAAAATCACCTCGCGCAGCAGGTCGAACACCCGCTGGTCGCGGAACCAGAAGGTTTCGTTGGTGGTGATGGCGTCGACGATGGCCAGGCTCAGGTTGCCGGTGCGCTGGTCGTTCTTGGCCTTGAAGTAGAGTTCGCCAAAGGTCTTGCAATGCTGCTCCTCCAGGAGCTTGGCCAGGCGGTGCTCTATGAGATAGGCCTTGTCGTCGCCCAGAAGGATGCCGCAACGCTGGTGGATGAATTCGCGGAGGTTGCTGAACTCCTGGGGGGTGAGGTTGGCGGTCATGCCTGGCCCCCCTTGTCGGCGCTTTGCTTGACGACAGCCGTGATGCGCTCGGCCAGGTTTTCGAGCCCCACCCGCTCGTCGGAGAGTCCCGCCTCGTCCACCGCCCGGGGCATGCCGTATACCACGCAGGACTCTTCGCTCTGGCTGAGGCAGTAACCGCCGGCGCGCTTCAAGGCCTCCACCCCGGCTTGTCCGTCATTGCCCATGCCGGTCATGACCACCGTGAGCGCGCGCAGGCCCGGCTGCTTGGCCAGGGAGAGCATCAGCACGTCCACCGAAGGCTTGCAACTGTTGACCGGGGGGCCGTCGTCGAGGCCGATCACCAGGCGGGAGCCGAAGGCCCCGCGCTCGACGCGCACGATCATGTGGACCCCGCCCGGGGCCACGTAGACGGTGTCGGGCATGAGCGGCTCGCCGGCTTGGGCCTCGCGCACGGCCAGTGACGAGTAGCGGTCCAGGCTTTCGGCCAGGGCCCGGGTGAAATTGGCGGGCATGTGCTGGACCAGGAGCACGGGCAGGCCCAGCCCGCGCGGCAGACGGGGTATGACGCTCTTCAAGGCGTTGGGCCCGCCGGTGGAAACCCCGATGGCCACCACCTGCAAGCCGGCGGGGACGATGGCGGGGGCCGGACGGGGCGGCTCGGCGGGAGCCGGCGCGGTCTTCAGCTCCCGGGGGCGGGGCAGGGCGATGCCAGGCGCCGGCGCGGCTGGCGCGGGCAGGCCGCCGGAGGCCAGGAGCTGGCGGGCGCGGGAGGCGTGCCGGCGTCCGGCCATGCCCAGGAGCAGGCCGGACACCTGGCGGCGGAATTCCCGCAGGCCATCGGGGCCGGCCTTTCCCGAAGGCTTGATGACCACGTCCAGGGCCCCCATCTCCAGCGCCCGGATGATCTTGGATGCCTGCGCCTGGGAGGCCCCGGCATCGGGCTGGCCCATGGCCGCCACCGCCGTTCCGGGGTAGGTCTGGCGAATGGTCTTGATGACTTCCAGGCCGCCTTCCTGGCCGCACTCCAAATCGAAGAGCACCAGGTCCACCGGCCCCAGGGCCAGCCGGGCCTGCGCTATCTTGGCGTTGGCCGCGGCCTGGACTTGGGCGACCTCGGGCAACTCGGCCAGCGCCTCGATCAGGAGTCGGCGGTACAGGACGCTCTCATCGACGACCAGGATTCGGGCCTTGCCTTGCTCCTCGTTCACGGCGGCGCGGCTCACACCTTGAAGGATCCGACAATGGCCATGAGCTGCCTGGCCAGCTCGTCCAGCTCGGAGGCCGAGCGGTCGGTGCTGCCCGCCCCTTGGGCGGTGGCCAGCGAGGCCTCGCGCAGGCCGGCCACGTGCTCGCCCAGCCTGTCGATGCTCTGGGCGGCGTCGGAGGATTCCTTGGCAATGGCCTGGGCCGCCTGGGAAACGTCGGCGATGTTGCGGGCCACCAGGGTTTCGGCCTCCACCGCCTGGGCCACGTTGCGAGCGGTGTCCTCGGCCCCGGCGGCGGCCTGGTGCACGTTTTCCGAGACGTTGCTGGCGGCGGTGGCCGCCTCGGCCAGGCTGCGGCTGATCTCGTTGGTGGTGGCGGTCTGCTCCTCGACCGCGCTGGCGATGGTGGTCATGATCGAGTTTATCTCGGTGATGAACTCCACGATCTTCTGTATGGCCACCACCGCCTGCTCGGTGTTGTTCTGCATTGATTCTATCTTGTCGCGGATCTCCTCGGTGGCCCCCGCGGTCTGCTTGGCCAGCTCCTTGACCTCGCCGGCCACCACGGCGAAGCCCTTGCCGGCCTCGCCGGCGCTGGCCGCCTCGATGGTGGCGTTCAAGGCCAGCAGGTTGGTCTGGCTGGCCACGCCCTTGATCAGGTCCACCACGTCGCCGATCTCCTTGGCCGCCTGGCCCAGGGTGTTGACGATGGACGAGGTCTGGTCGGCCCGCTGGGAGGCGTCGCTGGTGACGCTGGCCCCCCGGCTGGCGCTCTTGCTAACCTCGTTCAGGGCAGCGTACATCTGCTCCACCGCCGTGGCGATGGTGTTGACCGAGCTGGACATCTCCTCGGCCGAGGCGGCCACGTTGTGCAGCTTGTGGGAAACCTGCTCGGTGGCCTGGCCGATGCCGTGCATGTTGCGGCTGATCTCCTGGGAGGCCCCGGCCACCCCAGCCACCTGGGTGCTAACCTCCTCGGCGGCCGCGGCCACGTTCTGGATGTTCTCTGTGGCCCGCACGGAGCGGTCGGCGGCCTTGGCGCAGCGTTCGTCCATCTCCCGGGCCTTGCCGGTCATGCCCGAGGAGACTTCGGTCAGGGCTGCCGCGGAGCCGGAGAGGATGCCCACATCGTCGGCCACCTGCTTGAACAGGCCCTGGAGCTTTTCCACGAAGCGGTTGAACCAGGCCACCAGCTCGCCCAGCTCGTCGTTGGAGAAGGGTTGCAGGCGCTTGGTGAGGTCGCCCTCGCCCTGGGCCATGTCCTTGAGCATGGCCACCGTGGCTTGAATGGGCCGCCCCACCAGCCGCCGGCTGAGCACGAAGACCAGCACCACCACCGCCGCCAGGCAGGCCAGGCCCACGCCCACGCTGATGTTGCGGGCCTGAGCCATGGCCGCCAGCGCGGCGCTGGTGCCGGTGCGCACCATGATGCCGCCCAGCACCTTGCGCGAGGAGCCGTGGCAGTGGTAGCAGCGGGCTTCGTTCATGATCGGCCGCAGCACCGAGATGCCCGGAGACCCGCCCCGTTGGCTGGGCAGGGGCTCGGTGGGGGCCTGGCCCTTTTCCAGCATCAGGGCCACCGTGTCCATGACGTTCTTTTCCGCCACGAACTCGGAGAGGTTCTTCTCGAGCATCTCCTTGCCGGTGGCGAAGACCACCCGCCCCCTGAAGTCGAAGACCGCCACGTCGGTCTCGGGCAGGCGCTCGTGCAGCCTGGCGAACTGCTGGCGCACCACCTGGTTGTTGCCGATGGAAAGGGCGTCGTTCATGCCGCCCTCCACCGACTCGGCCAGGTTCACGCCCTGTTGCAGCATCATCCCGCCCAGCTGGGCGCTCTGGGTGCGCAGGCTCATGAAGATCACCGCCCCCAGGCCCAGGGCTATCACCACGGAGAGGCTGAGGACCAGCTTGGCCCAGATGCGCCCCGTGTATTTGTTCTCGGTAGTGCCCATGCATGGCTCCTTGGTTTCGGCTCCGCGCGGAGGAAGGGCCCCGGCCCTTCCCGCCGGGCCGCTAGTGCGCGCCGCCGTAGATCAGGGGCTTGAAGTTGAAGGCCGCCACCCGCTCGGCGTTGTGGCAGGACACGCAGTCCTTGGCGTTTAACTTGGCCTTGATGTCCTTGCGGTCCTGGCTCTGGACGTGCTCCGAGCCGGGGCCGTGGCAGGACTCGCAACCCACCTCGGCCAGTCCCGGCGTCTGGGCCTCGCTGACGAAGCCGCCTGGCTGGCCATAGCCCGTGGTGTGGCATTCGTAGCACTTCTTCAGCTCATCGCCGGAGACGGCGTGGAGCATTTTTCTCACGCTCTCATAGGCGTGGGCCTTCTTGGCGTTGGCCTTGAAGCTCTTGAACTCCTTCTCGTGGCATTCCTGGCAGCTCTGGGAGCCCACGAAAACCGGGGTCTTGGCCTGGGCCCCCGGCTTGCCCGAAACCAGCGCGGCGGGCTTGGCCGCGCCCTGGGCGAAGATAACTCCCGCTCCGCCCAGGCACAGGGCCGCGGTCAGGGCCGCCGCCAGGCCCAGCCTGGTCGGGTATAGCTTGGACATTCGCATCTTCTCCTCTCGCGCTCCGGTTGCGTGTCGTCGCCGCGCGCGCGTCGGCCGGCGCGGGCCGGCCGGGGATCACTCCAGGGTCAACAACTTGTCCACGGCCAAAATCACCAACAGTTCGTCCTTGAGCTTGGCCACCTCGGCCACGAATTGGCGGGCCAGGCCGCCCAGATTGGCCGGAGGGCCTTCCAGGTCGTCCTGGTTCACTTCCACCACCTCGCCGATCTCATCGACCACCAGGCCCACGTCCTCCTGCTTGAGCACCACGTTGTGGGTCGAGGCGGTCAGCCGGCGCGGCCCCAGGCCCAGGCGCAGGCCGAGGTCGAAAAGGGTCACGATCTGCCCGCGCAGGTTGACCAGGCCCATCACGTAGGGCCGGGCGTGCTGCACCGGGGTGCTGGACAGCACCCGGTTCACCTCGCGCACGCGCACGATCTCCACGCCCAGGAGGCGGCCGTCCACCTTGAAGGTCACGAACTGGTGGATCATGCTAGGCCTCCTCCGAAGCGTCGGCTGGCGCGGCCTCGGCGGCGGCCGGGTTGATCCCCGCCGGGGTGGGATGGTCGCGCGCGAAGGATTCCAGCAGGCTCTGGGCGCTCAAGAGCAGGGCCAGGCGGCCCTTCAGGTCGACCACTCCCCGGGCGGCGGGATAGGGGCCGGGGAAGGGCTGCACCTCGGCGCGGGTGACGGCCACGTCCTCGATGCCCGCGCAGACGATGCCCACCTGATGGTCGCCGGTCTTGGGGATGATGGCGTAGATCGGCGCGGCCTGGGGTGGGCAGGGGGCCACGGGCAGATAGCGCTCCAGGCGCAGAAGGGAAAGCCCGCCGCCGCCGTACTCCACGCACTCCCGGCCCGCCACCCGCTGGATGGCCTGGGGATCGACCACCTCCAGCCGGGCCACCTCGGCCAGGGGCAGGGCCAGCAGTTCGCCGGAGACGTTGCCGAACAGGAGCAGGCTGCGCTCCGGCCCCTGGGCCTCGGCCGCCTCGCGGCTGGCCTTCTCCTGCAGGTAGAGGTCCTCGGCGGCCCTTATCTCGCCGAAGCGCAGGCGGGCGTGCTCGGCGATGCCCCCGGTGTCCAGGATCATGGCCACCCGGCCGTCGCCCATGATGGTGGCCCCGCTGAAACAGTGGCAGTCCTTGATGTGCCGGGGCAGGGGCTTGACCACGATCTCCTCGGCCCCGTAGAGCTGGTCGACGATGAGCCCGTAGCGGTTGGCCCCCACCCTGAGAACCACCACGTTGGTGTCGTCGGCCCGCCGGCCCCGCCGTTCCGAGCCGGCGCGCCGAATTTCCTGGGGGGTGGGCGCGCCTGCGGCCTGGCCGGCTCCCCGCCCGCGGCGGTCGGCGATGCGCTTGCGCCGGTCGGCCAATAGCTCGCCGGTGGCCGGATGGCGGAAGCGACGTTCCAGGCCCAGGGCGTCGGACAGGCGCACCAGGGGCAGGAGCCGGTCGCGCAGGCGCATCACCGGCGCCTCGCCAACCATCTCGAGGCGCTCGGAGGCGTGGCGGGACTGGATGCTGACCAACTCCTGCACGTCGGTCTGGGCGATGGCGAAGACGAGATCGCCCGTGCCCACCACCAGGGAGGGGATGATGGCCATGGTCAGCGGCAGTCGGAGACGCACGGTGGTGCCCACCCCGGGCTGGCTCTCGATCTGCAGGTGGCCGCCCAGCTTCTGGATGTTGGTGGCCACCACGTCCATGCCCACCCCCCGGCCGGAGACGTCGGTCACCTTCTGAGCGGTGGAAAGCCCGGGCAGGGTGATGAGCGCAAGCTTCTCGGCCTGGCTCAGCCGGCGCACCTCCTCGGGGCCGATCAATCCCAAGGCCAGGGCCTTGGCCGCCACCTTCTCGGCGTCGATGCCCCGGCCGTCGTCCTGGAGGGCCAGGTTGACCAGCCCTTCCTCGTGGAAGGCGCGCATGATCACCTGGCCCGCCGGAGGCTTGCCCAGGGACTGGCGCTCCTCGGGAGGCTCCAGGCCGTGGTCCAGGCTGTTGCGCACCAGATGGGTGAGCGGATCGGAGAGCTGCTCCAGGATGGACTTGTCCAGCTCGACGTCGGCCCCCAGGATGGTCAGCTCGGCCCGCTTGCCCAGCTGGCGCGAGAGTTCGCGCACCACCCGGGGGAACTTGCCCAGCACGTAGCCAAGGGGCTGCATGCGCAGCTGCATCATGTTTTCCTGCAGCTCGCTGGTGACTTGGTCCATCTTCTGCATCACCGGGCTAAGGCTGGGGTCGCGGCGGGACGAGTCGCGTAGCAGGCGCACCAGCTGGTTGCGCCCCAAGACAAGTTCGCCGGCCAGGTTGATGAGCTGGTCGATGAGGTCCACGCCCACCCGGATGGTCTCCACCGGCTGGACGGGCTTTGCCTCGGCGGCCGGGGCCGGGGCCGGGGCTGGAAAGGCGGAGGCGGGGGCCTGCTCCGCCACCGTGGGCGCGAGTGCGGCGGCGGGGCTGTCGGGGGCCGGCGCCGCCAAGGCGAGGGCCGCCTCGAACAGAGAAGACTCCAGGCGCGCCAGGCGCTGCGGGGGAAGCTCCAGGGCGGCCTCGGCCATCTCCTGCTCTTCGATCACCGAGGCCAGCAGGAAGCGTCCGACCCCTCCCCGGGCCGCCGCCCCTTCCACGTCGCAATAGAGCCGCCGGCCGCAGGAGTCCAGGTTGGCCAGGAAGGAGGCCAAGGCGTCCTTCCTGCCGCCCAAGTCGGCGGCCTCCACCCAGCCGGCCCAGAAGAAGAGGTTGCTGGCCAGGGCTGCCTCCAAATCGCCGCGCCCCAGCTCCAGGGGGAAGGGCTGGGCCTGGCCGGGCCAGGGCGCCGCCATCGCCAGCCGGCCTTGCCCCCGGCCCTGCGGCCGGGGCTTGCCCGCCGGGGCGGCCGCCGGCGCGGCCGGCGCATCGACAGCCTCGGGCTCCCCGGCCAGGGCGGCCTCGGCCGGGAGGAATCGCAGACGGCCCTCGTCCAGGTCCAGGCTGGCGGCGGCGATCTCCAGGTCATCTATGAAGGTGGCCAGCAGGCAGTGCCGCCAGGGGCCTTCGGCTTGAGGCTGGCCCAGGTCGCTGACCAGGCAGCCGCCGCAGGAGTCCAGGGTCTTCAGGAAATCCTCGGCCGTGCGGCCCTTGCCCTGGAGGTCCCGGGCGGGGTCCAGCCAGAGCGCCAGCAGGCTCAGCCCGGCCTGGCGCGCCTGCTCCAGACAGTTCGGCTCCAGGGCGAAGACCACCGCGTCCAGTTCGCCGCCGCCCTCGGCGGCCAAGCGGGCCGTCCCCTGGCCCACTATCGCGCCGGTCGGGGCCGTCGGCGGGGCGGTTGGGCCGGCCGGGCCAGTCTGGCCTGCGGGGCCGGCCTGATCGGCGGGGCCGGCCTGACCATCGCTCAGGGCTTGGCGCAGGGAGCTCATCTCCTCTTCGCAGGAGACGTCGGGGCTGGCCTGGATGTCCTCCACCAGCACCCTGAGCTTGTCCACCCCGGCCAAAAGGGCGTCGATGCGCTCCGGGGTGGTGGAGAGCCTCCCCTCCCGGAAGCAGGTCAGCAGGTTCTCCATGGTGTGGCTCAAGTCGCTGAGGTTCTTGAAGCCCAGGAAGGAGGAGAAGCCCTTGATGCTGTGCACGGCCCGGAAGACCCGATTGACCACCTCCGGGTCCACCTGATCGCCCTGGCCTTCCAGGGCTAGGAGGTCGGGTTCTATCGACGAAAGATGCTCGCGGCTGTCAGCCACGAAATCCTTGATCAAGGCTTCATTCACAAAAGCGGACATTGGCTGCCACAGCCCCTGTGTGTATATCGGATTGCACAAGGCTCGACCGTTCCCGCCCCAGGCCGGCGCGGTAGGCGGCCGGAAGGGGCAACTCAAGCGGCCTGGGCTTGATTATTGTGGCTTGGCCATTCTATCAGCTATACTCTCCCAAAAAAAACAGCAATCTTAGGCTGGCGTTTTTATCGAGTTTGGGCCGTTACTCCGCATCCGCGTCAATTCCCCGCTGGAGGCCTTGACTATGCCTATCGAACCTGGCATGCGCGTGCTCATCGTCGACGACTTCCCGGCTATGCGCAAGCTGATCCGAAATGCCCTTTCGGAGTTGAGCCTCAACAACGTCGTGGAAGCGGCCAACGGCGAGGAGGCGGTCTCCATCCTGGAGCGGGAGATAATCGACCTGGTCATTTCCGACTGGAACATGCCGGTGATGAATGGCCTGCAGCTGCTGGTCCACGTGCGCAGCAGCGACGAACTGAAGGGCCTGCCCTTCATAATGCTCACGGCCGAGGGCATGAAGGACCACGTGGTTCAGGCCATCCGGGCCGGGGTCAGCAACTATATCGTCAAGCCCTTCACGGTGGAGATCCTGGAAACCAAGCTCAGGCAGATACTGGGCGGCTGAGTCCCGGGCCGAAGCTTCCCCGCCAGGCCAGGAGATTGCCGGCCAGAGGCCGGGCGTGGAGCTGGAGCGATCCCTGCTCGTTGGCCTCCAGGCTGAGGCTGCCCACGGGCGGGGTGCGCAGGCTTACCTCCCCTTGGCTGTCAGTGGAAAGGAATCCCTCGCCCGCCCCCGGACAGAGCCCGCCCAGTATCAGCCAGGGCAGGAGACCCAAAAGCAGCCCGCGCTCCAGCAGGCGGCCCGCCTCGACGGCTGGCTCAGCCGGGGGCGGCGCCGCCGCCGGGACCTCGGAGAGCAGGGCCGGGCGCTCCGGTTGCGGTCTCAGGCCAGGATCGGCCTGAAGGGCGCGCCAATCCGCCTCCGGCAGATCGCTCCGCACCAGAAGGTCGCCACCCTGGGCGGGCAGGCGGGGCAGGGAGCAGGCCAGGGCCGAGCGGGCCGTCCACCGCGCCGGCCCCCCGCCGCCCGCGGCGATCTGGCCTCCGCTCAGCCCCAGCACCATCAGCGGCGGCTCGAAGAAGTCCAGCTCGGGGGTGCCCGGCACCTCCTGCCTGGGCAGCACCCTGGCCTGCAGGCTGAAGCCCGGGCCCTGGCGGGGCAGGGATTGCCAGAATACCCAGGAGCCCCCGGGCCGAAGCGCCAGGCCCCGCACCAGGCCCAGGACCCCCAGCCAGACCTCGCTCTTGGCCCCCAGGTCGGCCGGGCGCAGGTGCCGGCTCAAAGGCCGCAAGGGGCCAAGCTCACCCTGCTCGCGCAGAAAGGCCAGGGGAGCGGCCGGGGACGGACAGCCGCAGTCCACCAGCACCCGGCTCACTCCGCCCAGACGCAGATAGAGGCACAGAGCCCCGCCGCCGTCGAAGGCCAAGAGCCTCAAGGAGTTCATGGGCGCTCCACCTCGACGCGGCGGGGCAGCCTTGTCCGTGCGGAAAGAGCTGCCTCGGTTTTTTTCACAAACATCTGCTCTGTGAAACGGCGGGCCGTTTCGCCGGGAGGCGGGTGCCGGTCAGGCGTCCTGGCCATGGGGCGCGCGCAGGACCGGGTCGGCCAGCTCCCGCTGCAGGCGGGCGATGTCTTCTTGACTGTAGGGCGCGCCCTCGCCCAGGGCCTGGGGGCGCCAGGCGTTCTGGGGATTCATGGCCTGCAGGGTCCAGGCCCGGGCCCCCTCGAGCGCCTGGCCCATGGCCTTGAGCTCCCGCTCGCCGTGCCAGGCCGGCCAGATGGTGGAGCGGAACTCGTGGGCCGCCCCGCCTCGGATCAGGAAGGCGATGGACTCGGCCAGGGCCGCGATATCAACCGCCTTGCCCGCGGCCCGGGCATAGGCCAAAGGCTCCAGGGGGGCCTTGACATCCATGGCCACCATGTCCACCAGCCCGCGGCGGCAAAGATCCTGGAGCGCCCCCGGCTTGAGGCCGTTGGTGTCCAGCTTGGTCTTGAAGCCCGCGGCCTTGATCCGGTCTAGAAGCTCGTCCAGCCCCGGGTGCAGGGTGGGTTCGCCCCCGCTGACCACCACTCCGTCGATCCAGCCCGCGAACTCCGCCAAGCGCGCCAGCACCGCCTCCAGCTCCAGGGTCAGGTAGGAGTCGGGGTCGCTGGCCAGGGTGTAGTTGTGGCAGAAGGGGCAGGCCAAGTCGCAGCCAGGCAGAAAGAGCACGGCGGCCACGGCCCCGCGCCAATCCACGAAGCTGGTCTCGATGAAGCCCTTGATGGGCGGCGCCCCGGCCCTGAGGTTCATGCCCGTCCGCTCGCGCAAGGCCGCCGGAGGACGGCGGCGGCCTTGGCCACCGCTGGTCCGGGCGCCGGAGGAAAAATCAGGCACGCCCCTCGATCTGGCTCAGGAAGGATTTGATCTTGATGGCCCCGGAAATGTGGCTCATGTCGTCCAGGACCAGGATGGGCAGCTCGCGCTCGGCCACGTCCACCAGCTCGTGCCAGGCCAGGTGCGCCAAGGCGTCGGCGTTCTCCGGCCCCAACACGTCCTGTTTGATGCCCAGCTTGTTCAGGTCGAACTTGTCGGTGATGTAGTGGCACTTCTCGCAGCCCGGCTTGGTAAACAGCGTCATGACCAGCTCCTCCCTCTGCGGGGAGAGCCCCGGGGAAACCCCTTTTGTGAACAAAAGAGGTTTCCCCGGACCCCATCCCCAAAAAACTTTAGCGCACCCCTTGTTCGCCTCCGGCCCTTCTGGTCCCCATCCGTGAAGGGCTTTGTTCACTTTGGTTTTCTTGCCCTTTAACCCCCCAAAGTTTTTTGGGGAGGGTTCCGGGGAGGGGCTTTTTTTAAAAAAAGCCCCTCCCCGGCAACTCTTCAAACTGCCTTCGCCTCTCCCGCCTCCTCGGCCTTGGTGAAGCCGGGGTTGCGGTAGCGGTCTTTTAGTTCGCCCAGCTTGCCCTTGTTCCATGAGGAGATGCGGGTGAAGTAGCCGGTGATGCGGGTGATTTGCTCGATGTCGCCGGAGCCGCAGGCCGGGCAGGCCTCGACCAGGCCGCGTTCGTTGCGTCCGCAGGCGCGGCAGCAGGTGAACTCGGGGCTGAAGGCCACCTGGTCGTTTTTGGTGTCGCGGAAGATCTTGATGACGAAGTTGGCCAGCGACTCCTTGGCGGGGCGCTGCTCTCCCAGCCAGACGTGGGTGATGGCCCCGGCCTCGATTATGGGATGGAAGCGGCCTTCGAGCTTGACGCGCTCGATGGAGTTTACGGGCGCGCCGACGTTGAAGAGGGTTGAGTTGGTGTAGTAGACCTCGCCCCGGAAGATGTCGCCCTTGACGGTGTGGCGGGCGCGTTCGGGGAAGTGCTTGAGATCGAGCTTGGCGAAGCGGTAGGCCGTGGATTCGGCCGGAGTCTGCTCCAGCACGAAGCGCATGTTGTGGCGGGCGGCGAAGTGGTCGCAGAGGAGCTTCATGTGGGCTATGACCTTGAGGCCGAAGCGCATGGCCTCCTCGGAGTCGTGCAGCTCCTGGCCCAGGTGCTCCTTGACCATTTCGTTCAAGCCCACCATGCCGATGAGATAAGTCACCCGGTGCATGCGCAAGTAGGACTGGCCGTCCAGGTTCATGGCCAACAGCGCCAGGGGTCCGGTGGGGCCGTGGTCCAGGAGCTCCTGGATGAAGTTGCGTTTTTGCAGGTGGGCCTGGGCGGCCAGCTCTATGCGCTGGCGGAGGATGTGGAACAGGCGCGCCTCGTCGCCTCCGGCCTCGTAGGCGATGCGCGGCAGGTTCAGGGTGACGTTCTGCAGGGCGCTGTAGCGCATCTTCCAGGGGGTCTTGGCGTCTTCGATGTCGCTCTTTTCCAGCTTGAAGGAAAGCCGGCAGCACTCGCTGATCTTGGCGGTTTGGCCGCGGTCGAAGACGAAGTAGGTGTTGCCCATGGTGGCGGCCACGTCGCAGATGTGGTGCAGGAAGTCCATGTGGCCTTCGGTCTGGAAGAACTTCTCGGTGATGTGCACCAGGGGCTTGGGGAAGAAGAAGGGCCGGCCGGCGCCGTCGCCCTCCTTGTAGACCTCGAAGAGCTTCCACACGAAGCGTTGGGCGACCTTCTCGTATTCGGCGTAGGTCTTGCCGGTGTACTGGCCGTCGGGGCCGATGGCCGGGACGTTCTCGAAGTGCTTGGGCACTTCCCAGTAGAGGTTGATGTCGGTGAAGATGGCCTGGCCGCCCCTGGCCACGGCCTGCTGGGAGAACTCGAAGATGAGCATCTGGGCGATCTGCTTGACCTCTCGGTCGCTTAGGCTCTCCAGGTAGGGGGCGAAGAAGAGGTTGACCGCGTCCCAGCCGATGGCCCCGGCGAAGTTGGACTGCAGGGCGGCGGCGAACTTGACCATGTGGGCCAGGAGCACCTCGGCGTGCTTGGCCGGCTTGGCGAGCGCCAGGGAGTTGGGCAGGTTGAGCCCGAACTTCTTGATGTATTCCAGGCTCTGGCCGGAGCAGTAGGGGCGGTCGACGAAGCCCAGGTCGTGCAGGTGCAAATCGCCGCGCATGTGGGCGTCTCCCACCTCGCGGGAGAAGACGTTGATGAGCGCGTATTCCTTCTTGATGGACTCGGCCAGGGTGAGGTTGGTGGCCTCCGGCCCGTGGGGAACGTTGGCGTTCTCCTTGTTGGGCAGGCGGATCATGTTGTCCACGTCGTAGAGGGGCACGCCCAAACGGGTGTGGCGCAGACGCTCCTCCTCCAGGCCGCGTTCGATGAGCTTGTAGTTGACCAGCTCGCGGATCAGGGGGGCGGTCACCATCTTGATGCCAGCCGAGGTGATCATGGTCTCGATTTCAGTGGCGATCTGCCGCGCGGTGCCCTCGTCGAGCAGGGTTTCGCGGATAAGCGCGTCCTCGATGCGCGCCCGATTCCAGCTGTCCATCTCCTCGGCGCTGCCGCGCACGAAGAGGGCCATGTCCGTGGTCTCGGTGCTGTGAGGAATCGGCAGATTGTTCTCCACCACTGTCAGCTGGGCCATGTGGCATCTCCCCGCGGTCTTGGAAGGTGGCTGATTCGACTCTTTAGGCGCTGCCCCCGGGGCCGGCGGCGGCTAACCCGCTCAGTTGACCCCAAAAAAAGCGTTCGCGCTCTCCGGTCTGGCGTTCGGCTTTGGTGCAGCATCTTGTACCGGGACCATTAGTACACACAAGATGTGGGGGTGTCAATCCGAAAATTGGCTAGATGATAATTTTTCCTGAAAACTGTTCGGGCCTGGGAGCACAAAGGGCTTTCCTGCCCGGGGGAGGCCATCATACCACATGGCCCCGGGCAGCGCCCTTGGCGCGGGCCGAGGGCGATCTTAAGGATTAAGCTTATGTAATATCGGAAAAAATATGACAGGCCGACCCCGCCGCCCGGCTGGCACGCCCCTTGCCCGGGCGGCCGGGCCCGGGGCATCCCGTCTATTCCCGGGGTCCAGGGGCCAGGCCCAGGGCCTCCAGCAGGCCCCTGGCGTCGGCCAGCACCAGGCCGGCCCCGGCTCGGGCCAGGTCCTCCGGCCCCACCCGGCCGCTGGCCACGCCCACGGCCAGGCAGCCGGCGGTGCGCGCGGTGGTCACGTCGATGGGGTGGTCGCCCACCACGGCCGCCTGGGCCGGGCTCACCCCCAGGCCGTCCAGGGCCGCGGCCAGGTGGCTGGGGTCGGGCTTGGGGCGGGGGGCCGCCTCGCGGGGCAAAAAGAGGTCGCAGGCGCTGTCAACCTCCGGGAATACCAGGCGGATGGCCGCGCCGCAGTTGCGGCTTACGATGGCCAGCCCCAGGCCCAGGGCGCGGGCGCGAGCCAGCAGGCCGGGGGTGAAGGGGAACAGCCGCCCCAGCCGGGCGCTGGCCAGCTCGCGGTTGGTGATCAGCGCCAGGGCCTTTTCGGCGAAGCCGTTGCCCAGGGCCTCGGCGGCCCATTCCACCTGCTCGAGCAGGTAGCCCTCGCTGGGCCAGGGCCCGGCCAGGCCCATGCGCCGGGCCAGGTCCTGGACCTCGGCCTTCATGGCCGCGAAGTCGATGTTGAGTTCGGCCAGGGTGCCGTCGAAGTCGAAGATGAGGGCGCGGGTTTCCATGCCGCAATTACATCCCCGGTCGGCCCGGCGGTCAAGGGGGGATGTTCGGGGGGCTTTGGATGGGGGGGTCAGACGGAGCGGGCGACCTGTTTGCGGCGCTTGTTCTGATACATCAAGATGTCGGCCTGGTAGAGGAGTTCCTCAAGGGCGGTGGGCAGGGCGGGGTCGTAAAGCGCGGTGCCCAGGCTGAAGGAGAGGCGGTAGAGGGGCTTTTCCCGCTCCTGGAACTCGCGCACGTTGGCCTCGAGACGCTCGCCGACCGGCGAGGTGCTGTCCTCCTCGGCCTCCATGGTCAAGGCCACGAATTCGTCGCCGCCCACCCGGGCCAGGATGTCCGACTCGCGAAAGGTGGCCTTGAGCAGCGCGGCCGCAGCCACCAGCGCCTGGTCGCCCATGCGGTGACCCAGGTTGTCGTTGATGGTCTTGAGTTCGTCCAGGTCCAGGAAGAACAGGCGCATGCGCCGCTTCATTCGGTTGGCGGTCTTGAGTTGCTGCTGGGCCAGGGTGGTGAAGCCCCGCCGGTTGAACAGGCCGGTCAGCTCGTCGACCAGAGAGAGCGAGCGCAGCTCCTCGCGCAGACGCACCAGCTCGGTGACGTCGCGGAGGCTGGCCAAAAAGGCTGGCTGGTCTTGCCATTTGGTCTGCACCACGCGCATCTCGGCCACCAGGTCTTCGCCCTGGGCGTCCAGCAGGTGGATCTCCTGGCGCTTGTCCAGGTTGAGGGCGAAATCGAAGCCGCGTCCGGCCAGCTCCGATGCCCGGCGGCCCAGCATGGCCTCGGCAGCGGGGTTGACGAAGCGCACTTGGCCCGAGGCGTCGACCACGATCATGGCGTCGGCGTTGGCGATGATCAGGCTGCGCAGGTTGGCCTCGACCACCTGTAATGCCTCCTCCATGCGCTTGCGCTCGGTGATGTCCGTGCCCACGGACTGGTATTCCACCAGGCGGCCCCGGCGGTCGAAGATGGCCAGGTTGGTCCACTGCTGCCAGCGTTCCTCGCCGTTCTTGGCCACGAAGGGCTTTTCGACCCTGGCCAGGGGATGCTCGGGGGTCAGGGCCTCCAGCTGCATCCAGGTGCGTTTGCGCTCTTGTTCGGATTGGCGGGCGAAGATGTTGTGCCGGCGGCGCTCTCCCTGGTCCCAGCGGAAGTAGCGGCGGAAGGCGGGGTTGGCAAAGGTCACCTCACCTTCTGGGGTGAAGCGGCAGATCAGTTCGGTCTGGTTGGTGACGATGGAGCGGTTCAGTTGCTCGCTGCGGCGCAGGTCGGCGACGGCCCGCTGGCGGAGCCGGGCCCGGCGTAGCGAGGCGCCCAGGCCCGGGCGGGCGCGGTCCCCGGCCGTTGCGCAGAGATCGATGACGTCCTGGATGCCGGCGGCCAGGGCCGGTTCGGCCGGCCCGGTCCGCTCCGGGCCGGCCAGGGCGGGCGTCACCAGGGCGACCACGGCCAGTTCCGGCAGCTCCTGCCAAAGCTGGGTCAGGCGGCCGATCCAATCCGTCGCTGGGCTGGCCCCCCCGCCGGCAAGCTGGTCCAGTTCGAGCAGCAGCAGGTTGGGCCTGGCCTCCGCCAAGATATCCCATGCTTGGGGCCAGCCCTCCGCCACCCGCAGGAATCCAAGGACCTGGCCCTCGGCGGCCAAGCCCTGTTCCAGCCGGGTGATGATTTCCGGCCTCGCGCCCACCAAAAGGATTTTAAGCTCATCGAGATCCAAGGGCGTATTCCTCCCGCGAAACCGGCCGCAGCCCTCGAGCACAGATTTTTGGGCAAAAATGCCGACGGCGCAAGGAGAAAAGCCCTTGAAGGCCGGCCGGCCGCGAAAAGCCTTGTCGATTCGGCGTGGGGGCTAGGGCGCCTGGCGCAGGCGTTGGTCCGCGGCCTCGCGGAGGTCGGCGATGACGCGGGCGCTCACCTGGGCCATGGCCCGGGAGAGGCCCTGGGCCAGGGCCTCCGCGCCGCCTTGGTTCAGGGGCACCTCCATGGCGTATTCCCGCTGGAAGACGAGCCGCCGGGGCAGCTCGCGCTCGCGGATGTCCAGGAGGGTCAGGTTGAGGTTGATGACCGCGGCCGGACCTTGGGGCGTGTCCACCTGATGGAAGCGCTCCAGCGCCCCTTCGAGCTTGAAGCGCACCGAGCTGGCGTCATGATAGGTGAGCACTAGGCTGAACAGGCCGCTGGCGCGTAGGTCCCGAGCCAGAAAGTCGGTGACTTGGTCGGCCGGGCTGACCCGCCAGCGCTGGTAATCCAGGACCTGGCGCTGATAGGGGCCGGATTGTAATACGATATCGGTGCCGGCGATCTCCTGGGTGGTGCTGAAGCGGGCCACCTTGATGCCCTCGGCCAGGGGGGCCAGACCCGGGAAAGCCGGCGATTTGTAGCCCAGGGAGTACTGCTCAACGGTGATGGCCGGACGGGAGCCCAGGCAGCCGGCCAGGGCCGTGAGGAGCAGAGCCGCCAGGGCCAGGCGGGCGATCGGGCCGGGACGCGCAGCAGCTGGTCTCATCGGTCGCCTCCGGCCGGGGTTGCAGGGCGTGGGGGGGGTGAACTGAAAAGGGCGTCGGAGGGCGTGCGCTCCAGGCGGGTGAGCAGCCGGTCCAGGGTCTCCGAGGCCCGGCGCAGGCTCTGGGCGGTGAGCTTGAGCTCGCCGGAAAGGCCGCCCACGTCGCCGCGCACCTCCTCCACCAGTTCGCCCGCCTGGCGTCCGGTGTCGGCCAGCCTGAGTCCGGCCACCTGGGTCCTGGCCTCTTCCATCAGGGTCTTGGCCTCGGAGGCGGCGGCCCTGGCCTGGGCCGCTATCTCGTTCAGCTGGTTGGTTTTCATGAACCGGTCGGCCTGGGCGGTCATGCTGTCGACGTTGGCGGCCGCCGACTCCAGCTTGGCCATGATGTTCTGTAGCTTCTGGTCGGCGAGCAGCCGTCTTCCCGCCGAAAGCGCCCCCTGGGCTTCCTCGGCTATGCCCTTGAAGTCGACGCCCCTGAGCTGGCGAACCACGTCTTCCACAAGGCTGAAGAGCTGGCTGATCTCGCTGGGCCGGGAGGCGATGACCGGATACTCGGCGGGGAAGCTCAAGGGCGGGGAATGGTCCTGTTCATTGGGGGCCTTGCGGTCCAGCTCGATGTAGGCGATGCCGGTGATGCCCACCATCTTGAGCTGGGCCACCATGTCGTCGGAAAGGGGGCCCCGGAACTGGATGTCCATGACCACCTCGATCAGGGTGTTGTCCGGGGCCACCTTGATGGCCCGCACCCGGCCCACCTCCACGCCGCGGTATTTGACCACCGAGTCCATCTGCAGGCCCTGCACCGATTCCTTGAAGAAGGTCACGTAGGTGCTGGCGCCTTGCAGGTATTGGCGCGCGCCCAGGTAGGTGAGCGCGCCCAGGCCGATGAGCACGCCCGCGATGACGAATAGTCCGACCTTGAATTTGGAGGCCTGCCTGGCCATGCTCGCCCCTTGCCTCGCGTCCCTCAACCGGGCGCGGCCCTTTATCTTACACCAAACCGCCGAGCCTGTGGCAAGGCCGGCGCCGGCGATGCGTTCCTCTAGCTTCTGGGCTGGCGCAGGAAGAAGCTCCTGACCCGGGGGTCGTCGGAGGTGTCGCGCAGGAGGCGCGGGTCGCCCTGGGCGATGACCCCCTTGGCGCTCTTGTCCAGCATCAGCACCCGGTCGGCTATGGCGTAGATGGAGGCCAGCTCGTGGGTTACGATGACCATGGTGGTGCCCAGTCCGGCGTTGATACGCAGGATCAGCTGATCCAGCTCGGCGGAGGTCACGGGGTCCAGGCCGGCCGAGGGCTCGTCGAAGAAGAGCACCTTGGGGTCCAAGGCCATGGCCCGGGCCAGGCCCGCGCGTTTTTTCATGCCGCCGCTGATCTCGCTGGGCAGATGGTTCTCATAGCCGGCCAGACCCATCATGACCAGCTTGGCCCGGGCCACCTCCAGGGCGGCCGCGTGGGGCAGTTCTGTGAAGTCGGTCAGCGGCAGGGCCACGTTCTCCAGCAGGGTGAGCGAGCCGAACAGCGCTCCGGACTGGAAGAGCACCCCGATGCCGCTGTGCAGGCGGGTCAGCTCCTCGCCCCGGGCCTCGGTCACCTCCACCCCGTCGATCACCACCCGGCCCGCGCTGGGTTCGTGCAGGCCGATCATGTGCTTGAGCAGGGTGGACTTGCCGCAGCCGCTGCCGCCCACCACCACCAGGACCTCGCCCGGGGGCACCTCGAAGGAGACGTCCTCCAGAATGGTCTGGCCGCCGTAGGAGGCGGTCAGGCCCCGTACCTCGATGATGGGCTGGCCCGCGTTCACGCCGAGCAATGGCTGGGGCATTGGATGAAGGAGAAGGCCGCGTAGACCCGGGCGGCCTTGGCGATTTCGCCCGGGTCGGGGCTGTGGGGAGGCAAGGCCGTCAGCCTCTCGGCCAGCGCCGCCGGTCCGGGCAGGGCCGTGGTCCCCGTGGCGCTCACCTTGGCGCTGGCCACGTCGATCAGCTCGGCGTCGCCGCCGTTGTAGACCAGGGCCAGGGGCGTCCAGGGGTCGCTGATCAGACGGGCGGCGGCCACGGATTCGCGCTCGCGGCTGACCAGGGAGCCGCGCACGCAGCGCAGCAGGAGGGCCGGCCGGCCCCCGCTGCTGACCAGGAGGTCGGCGCGCACCTCCAGGCAACCCTCAGGGCCCTGCACCTGGCGGGTGGCTTCCACCCGGATGTCTTGGGCGGCGTAGCCCAACTCCAGCAGCAGGCGCTCGGCCGCCTGGCGGATGGGCTCGTCCTCGCGGTCGGGCAGGGGCTGGCCGGTGATGAGGTCCAATTCGGTTTCCATGGTCCAATGCTACCACCGCCGGCTTGGGTTGGGAAAGGGCCGTCGAAAGCGGGGCGCCGGGCCCTCATACCAAAATATGCGACCAAAGCCATCCATGGCTATGGTCGTCGATCGGCAGGGCAAAAGCGTGGTTCGGCCCCGCCAGGCAAGCTTTGTGGGGACCCCCGGTTTTGCCCTGCCTCGCGAGCGCTCGCGCGCCCGGCGGGCCATCCCCTGGGGTCCCCAGCCAACTTGTTGGCTGGGGCGGATCCATGGCCCGCATGCCAATTAGCGCTCAAACTGCTCGTTTGAAGGCTAATTGGTATCAGCCCATTGTCGTCACCTGGCGCAATATCTCGCCGGCCACCTCGGACAGGGGCACCTGCTTGGCCACCGCGCCCAAGTCGAAGGCGGCCTTGGGCATGCCGTAGACCACGCAGGAGGCCTCGTCCTGTCCGATGGTGGGCGAGCCGGCCTGGCGCATCTGCATGAGGCCCTCGGCCCCGTCGGCACCCATGCCGGTCAGGATCACCCCCACGGCGTTGCGTCCGGCGGCCTTGGCCACCGAGCGGAAGAGCACGTCCACCGCCGGCCGCTGGTGGTGAACCATGGGCCCGGTCTTGACATCGACGTAGTAGCGCGCGCCCGAGCGCCTGAGCATCATGTGGAAATTGCCGGGGGCGATCAGGCAGCGGCCGGGGTAGACGCTGTCGCCGTCGGCGCCTTCCTTGACCTCGAAGGGACAGAGGCCGTTCAGGCGCTCGGAGAAGGCGGTGGTGAAGCGCGGGGGCATGTGCTGGACGATGACGATGCCCGGCACCGTGGCCGGCAGCCTGGTCAGGACCTCCTTGATGGCCTCGGTGCCGCCGGTGGAGGCCCCGATGGCCACGATCTTCTGGGTGAGGTCGATGGTGGTGGCCACCGAGGCCAGGGGGGCCGAGGGGCCGCTGGTCTTGGGCCGGGATTGGGGCCGGGCGCGGGCGGCGGCGCGGATCTTGTCGGCCAGCTGCTCGGCCATCTCGCCCACGGAGTAGGAGCCGCCGGGCTTGGAGAGGACCTCGACCGCCCCGGCCTCGATGGCCTCCAGGGCCAGGCGCCCGCCCTTTTGGGTCAGCGAGGAGAGGATTATCACCGGCATGGGCTTGTGCTGCATGATCTTGCGCAGGAAGGTGAGCCCGTCCATGCGCGGCATCTCGATGTCCAGGGTCAGGACGTCGGGCTCCAGCTGGACTATCTTGTCGCGGGCCACATAGGGGTCGGTGGCGGTGCCCACCACCTCGATGTCCGTCTGTCCGGCGAGGCTTTTGCTGAGAACCTGGCGCACCACGGCCGAGTCGTCGACGATAAGAACCCTGATGGGTCGACCAGCGAACGCCGCCATTGCCGATATCTCCCTGCCTGGATCGCGTCCGCCGGTGGCAGGCCGGCCCGCATCCCGCCAAGTCGGTCTAAAAGTCCAAACCCCCAGCGTCCTCTTCGGTCAGCGCCCGGTCGGGCTCGCCCACGAAGAGGCTCAATATCTTGCGCAGGCCCTCGGGCTGGAAGGGCTTGATGACATAGCCCCGGGCCCCCAGGGCCAGGGCCTCCTTGAGGCGGTCCTTGCGGCCCTCGGTGGTGACCAGGATGAAGCACTTGGGCACCAGGGCCTCGTCGTGGAGAATCTTGAGCAGTTCCATGCCGTTCATATTGGGCATGTGCAGATCCGAGAGCACCACGTCCACCGGACGGGAGCGCAGGATTTCCAGGGCCTGGGTTCCGTCGGAGGCCTCGTGGCACTCCTCCAGGGAGAACCCGGCCGCCTTGAGGGTCTTCTTGATGACCGCCCGCATGGCGGCGCTGTCATCGACGATCAAGACTTTCAATGCCATGGCCCATCCTCACAATTTCTTTACTTCGTCGCTGTTGACCCGAACCCAGATATGGCCGCTGCCCACCATCAGCCCGGCGGTGCGGTTGACCCTGCCTCCCACGTCCTCGGCGTCGATGAGCACGTTGTTGCGCCAAAATATCTTGCGCAAGGCGGCGTAGTTGCGGGCGCCGACGTTGAAGCGCCCGCTCTCGTCGATGACCTGGCTGCCGCCCACCACCACCACTCTGAGCCGGCTCTTCCTGGCCCCCAGGGAATAGGCCCCCCGAAAGAGCAGGGGCAGGCCGGTGTCGGCGAAAAGCCCGGGCTGCCGGCGCGCCCGTTCGGGGTTCAGGGTGGACTCCGGCAACATGAAGTGCAGCAGGCCGCCCACCGCCGCCACCGGGTCGTGGATCATCACGCCCAGGCAGGAGCCCAGGGAATAGGTGACCAGCTCGGCGCCCTTGCGGTCGCTGAGGGCCAGGTCGCCCACCCCCACCGTCACCCGCTTGTCCACCCTCAGGTTTCCCTGCGGTAGACCGCCGGGCGCACGAAGCCCAGGCGGTGGCGGATGCCTGTCAGGCTCTCGGAGTGGCCCACGAAGAGATAGCCGCCGGGCACCAGACAATGGAAGAACTTCTCCACCAGCCTTTCCTGGGTGGGCTTGTCGAAATAGATCATCACGTTCCGGCAGAAGATGAGGTGGAAGGACTTTTCGGATTCGAAGTCGTCCATCAGGTTGATGCGCTTAAATTGGGCCATCTGGCGCAGGTCGGGACGGATGCGCACATGGCCCTCCCAGGCGTTGGTCCCGCGCTGGAAATAGCGGGTTAGTATCTGCCGGGGCAGGTCCGCCACGCGCTCGTTGGCGTAGACCCCGCGCTTGGCCTGCTCCAGGACCTTGGTGGAGAGGTCGCTGGCCAGCAGAAACACCCCTCGCCGTTCCCATAAGGAGCCGTTCTCCTTGAGCACCATGGCCAGGGTGTAGGGCTCCTCCCCGGTGGAGCAGGCCGCCGACCAGATGCGCAGGGGCGTGCCCGGCCCGCAAAGCTTGTCCAGCTTGGGCAGTATCTCCCGCGCCAGGAACTCGAAGTGCTGCGGCTCCCGGAAGAAGTCGGTCTTGTTGGTGGTGATCACGTCAAGGAAGGAAACCAACTCCTGCCCCGAGGAGTCGCTCTCCAGGCGCAGGATGTAGTCCTTGACGTCGCGGCAGCCCAGGTGGCGCAGCCGCTTGGCCAGACGCGCGCGCAAGAGTTCCTTCTTGCTCTCGCCCAGATGGATGCCGGCCAGGCGATATACGAGCTGCGCCAGCTTCTGATACTGGGCCTCGGTGACCTGTATGCCGCAGGTGTCCACCATTGGTGGAACGAATGCCGCGCCGTCGCCACCCCCCAGCCCGGAGCCGCGCGCCGACCGTGGACGATCCTGCTTCAAGCCGCCACCAGGTGCCCTTCTCCGAAGATGCGGTCAATGTCGAGCAGTATCTTGACCTTGCCGTCAATCTTGGCCATGCCCAGGATGTAATCGGTGTCGAGGTTGAACCCGAAACTGGGGGTGTGGTCTATGTCCTCGGCGCGCACGCCCACCACCTCGCGCACCTGATCGACCACGATGCCCATGAGCAGGCGGGCCCCGGTGGTGGGGCTGACCACCTCCACCACGATGGTGCAGGTGCGCTCGTCGGGTTGGCGGTACTCCAGCCCGAACTTCAGCCTCAAGTCCAGGACCGGGATCACCTTGCCCCGGAGGTTGATCACCCCCAGCACGAAGGGCAGGGTCTGGGGGACGTGGGTGATGTCCATCACCCCCATGATCTCGCGGACCTTGAGTATCTCCAGGCCGTACTCCTCGCCGTCGAGTTCGAAGGTGAGGTACTTGCCGGACAGCAGGAGGCCGTTAAGCTCCTTGCGAGACTCGGTAGCGAATTCCAACTCGGACATGCCTCGCCTCTTTCCAGGCCGCTCCGCGCGCCCGCCTCTTAAGCCCGGCGCGATTCGTGATGCTTGAAGACGTGCTCCACGTCCAGGATGAGCCCCACCTTGCCGTCGCCCATGATGGCCCCGCCGGCCACCACCTTGACGTCCTTGAGGCTCTCGCCCAGGGATTTGATGACCACCTCCTGGCGGCCCACCAGGCGGTCGACCAGAAGGCAGCGGCGCTGGCCGTGGTGTTCGACCACCACCACCAGAGATTCCCAGGGGTCGTGAACCTCCGGCTCCACGCCCACGATGGAGTGCAGGCGCACCAGGGGCACCAGGTTGCCCCGGATCATGATCATCTCGCCCTTGCCCTGCACGGTGTTGTATTCCTGGCGGTGGGGCCTTAAAGATTCGGCCACGCTTATGGTGGGCAGGATGAAGCGCTCCACCCCCACCTCCACCACCATGCCGTCGATGATGGCCAGGGTCAAGGGCAGGGCGATGGTGAAGGTGCTGCCGCGGCCCAGCTCAGACTTGATCTCGATCTTGCCCCTGAGCTCGTCGATGGTCTTCTGCACCACGTCCATGCCCACGCCGCGGCCGCTGATGTCGGTGATGACCTCCGCGGTGGAGAAGCCGGCCTTCATGATCAGGTGGTAGATCTCCTCGTCGCTGAATGCCTCCGGGTCGTCGATGAGCCCCTTTTGCAGGGCCTTGGCGATGATGCGCTCCTTGTCCAGCCCTTTGCCGTCATCCTTGATCTCGATGCAGACCGCCCCGCCCTTGTGATAGGCCGAAAGCACCACCGTGCCCTCCTCGGGCTTGCCGGCCTTGACGCGGTCGGCGGTGGGCTCGATGCCGTGGTCCACCGAGTTGCGCACCATGTGCACCAGGGGGTCGTAGAATTTCTCGACCATGTTGCGGTCGATCTCGGTGGTCTCGCCCACCAGTTCCAGACGCACCTGCTTGCCCTGTTTCTTGGCGGTGTCGCGCACCACCCGGACCATCTTCTGGAAGGTCTGCTTGATCGGCACCATGCGCATGGCCATGGTGGTCTTCTGCAGGTCGCTGGTTATGCGCGAAAGCTGCGCCAGGTCGGCGGAGAGCTTGCGGTCGGCGATGGAGGACACCTTGGGGTTGGCCGCGACCATGGATTGGGCGATGACCAGCTCGCCCACCATGTCCAGGAGGTTGTCCAGCTTGTTGGTGTCGATCTTGACTTCCTGGGCCTGGATCTGGCGGGCGGGCTGGGAGAGGGCCTTCTGGGTCCTGAGGCCCTCGGCCACGTCCGAGGGCTCGGCCGCGCCCTTTTGCACCAAAAGCTCCCCGATGGGCCGGTCCGGCCTTTGGGCCTGGACGGCCAGGGCCTCCTCCACGTCGGCCTGGTCCACCACCCCGCGCCCCACCAGAACCTCGCCCAGCTTGGGCGCCGAGGCCGCGGCCGGGGCGGGCTGCTCGGGCGCGGCGACTCCGCTGATTACCCCCTCCACCCGCTTCTCCAACCCGCTGGTGTCGAATTTGCGCCGGAGACGCTTGGCCTGGTTGGCCTCCTGGGCCTCGCTGATCATCTGACGCAGCTGGTCCACCCCGGCCAGGATGACGTCGATCGCTTCGCTGTCCAGGACCAGATGACCTCCCCGGGCCTGGTCCAGCAGGTTTTCCAAGGCGTGGGCCAAATGGTTGATGTCCAACAGGTTAAGGAAGCCGCTGACGCCCTTGATGGTGTGGAAGGGCCGGAAGACGGCGTTCAACGCCTCCTGCTCCTCGGGGGTGTCCTCCAGGATCAGCACGTTGACCTCGATGGATTGCAAATGCTCCAGGGCCTCCACCACGAAGCCGTTGAGCAGCTCGTCGTCCTCGTCGCTGGTTTCCATGAAGGCCGCGGGGGCTTCCTCGGCCGGGGCCTCCTCGGCCGGAACCGGCGCGGACGCAGCCTCCTCGGCCGGCGCCGGCGCGAGGGCCTCATCCCCCACCGGCGGGGGCTCTTTGGCGCCAAGACCCAGGCCGCCGATAAAGGCATGGACCTCGGCCGGGCTGGATTCGCCGCGCATGAGGGTCTGGGCCAGGGCCACGCCGGTGGTGAGGTCCTGGGCGCCCTTGGCCTGATCCGGCGATTCGCCCAGGATCATGCCCTCCATCTGCGCCTTCAAGGCCATGGCAAGGCGGGTCAGCTGGGGGTCGCCGACGCCCTCGCAGACTATAGCCAGTTGCTCCAGCCGGGAGAGCACCTCGCCATAGGTCATGAGGTCGCCGGGCTCCAGGACCATGACCTGGGCGGCCAGCTCGTCCAGCAGGGCCCCGATAAGCTCATTCTGCTCCGACATGGCTGCTGCCTCCAACGGGCTCGGGCGGCTCCCCCGCGCCGGGCAAAACAATACCCTCACGCTTGGCCGGGCCAAGCCCCGCCTGCCCATACGGGCCTGGTAGGAAGTTTACCAGACAGACATTAACACATTAAAAAGGGTTAAGTTAAGCGCTCTGAAAAAAAAGACGTAAATCCATGGGGGTCCCGCTGCCGGGGCCTTCTCCCCACCATGCTCCACCGCCCTCGCGCATCGCCCCCAGGGGGAGGAAATCCCGCCCGCGAGATCTCAGCCTTATCCCTGACGTTATTGTCATTGATTATGGATTGTTGTATAAGTCTGGCGCTGAAAGTGGAATGTCCATCCCTAGGTTTTGCGGGGGGTGGAGGGCGATCCTCGCCGCGCGGTCCTCGCGGGTGATTTTTCTTTATTTATTGTTGACATGGCTGGTGGGAACCCTCTATAGTGGGACCCGGTGGTATTTAGTGGGGAATTGTGGGGTAGGAACCGAGGCCGGAGGGGGCCGAGTGTTCACAGGCTGGTCGATCCACACCCTGGACGGCAAAGGCAGGCTGGCCATTCCAGCCCGCTTCCGCGACGTGCTCAAGGCCAAGCGCGACGAGCGCCTGGTCATAACCACGTCCGACCGTTGCCTGGTGTCCTACCCCCAGGAGGACTGGCGGACCATGGCCGACAAGGTCAGCCGTCTGTCGCAGGTGGACCCGCGCGTGCAGGCCTTCCGGCGCTACTACATCAGCGGAGCCACCGACTGCCTCTGCGACAAGCAGGGCCGCGTACTCATCCCCCAGCCCTTGCGGGAGATGGCCGGCTTGAACGGCCAGATCCTGCTGGTGGGCATGCAGAACAACTTCGAGATTTGGGACAAGGACCGCTGGTACGAGGAGCGGGAGCAGATCCGCCAGAGCTTCGGCGATCTGAGCTCCTTCCTGGCCGAGCTGGGCGTTTAGCCCGGCGGGAAGAGGCCGGCCGTGAACCAGCCCCACCTGCCGGTCATGCTGGCCGAAACCCTGGCGGTCCTTGCCCCCCGGCCTGGAGGCCTCTACGTGGACGGCACGTTGGGGGCCGGGGGCCACGCGGCGGCCATCCTGAATGCCTGCGCCCCAGATGGGCGGCTGTTGGGCCTGGACCGCGATCCGGCGGCGCTCGAGCTGGCCGCGGAAAGGCTGGGGGGCCTGGGCGGCAGGGTGGTTTTAAGGCGGGAAAGCTTCGACCGCATGGGCGAGGCCATGAGGGAGACAGGCGTGGGAAAGGCCGACGGCATATTGCTGGACCTGGGGGTGAGCTCCATGCAGCTCGACCAGCCGGGCCGCGGCTTCTCCTTCCGCCATGACGCCCCTCTGGACATGCGCATGGGACCGGAGGGCGCAAGCGCCGCCGAGCTTCTGGCCGACCTCGACGAAAACGCCCTGGCCCGTCTGCTCAGGGAATACGGCGAGGAGCCCTTCGCCCGGGTGATCGCCCGGGCGTTGACGCGCGCCCGCGCGAGCGCGCCCATCGCCACCACCGGGCGCCTGGCCGCCCTGGTGGAGGCCGCGCTGCCCGCCGCCGAGCGGCGCAAGCGCAAGCTTCACCCGGCCACCCAGGTTTTCCAGGCCTTGCGCATCGCGGTAAACGACGAGCTTGGGCGCCTGGACCGTTTCCTGGCCGGGCTGCCCGCCTGGCTGACCCCCGGCGGCCGGGTGGCCGTCATCTCCTACCACTCTCTGGAAGACCGCCGGGTGAAAAGGGCCCTGGCCGGTCTGGCCCGGCCCTGCACCTGCCCGCCCCGGCTGGCGGTCTGCGCCTGCGGCAGGAAACCCCTGGTGGAACTGCTGACGCCCAAGGCCCTGCGCGCGGGCGCGGCCGAGGTGGAGGCCAACCCGCGGGCCCGTTCGGCCCGCCTGCGCGCCGCCGCGCGCACCGGGGAGGCCCTATGAACGTCAGCCTGCGCCTGGGCAACCGCCGTCTTTCCGAGAGCGAGGTCGCCGGGCTTTCGCCGGGGATCAAGGCCCTGGTCCTTCTGCTGGGCATAGGCACCGCCGCCGGACTGTTCTACGCCTACACCGCGGTCAAGGTCCTCAACCACTCCTACGAGCTGAGCCAGGAGCTGGCCGGCCAGCGCGAGCAGTTGGAGATAGCCCGCCGGCTCAAGGTCGAGTTGGGCAACCTGCGCTCGCCGGAGCGCCTGGAGCGCGAGGCCGCCGCGCGCGGCCTGGCCGCCCCCAAGCCCGAGCAGACCAGGGGGCTCAAATGATCGGGAGCCTGGAAGGCATGGGCAAACAGCGCCCGCGGCTCAGGGTCAGGATGGTCGGGCTGGCCTTCGCGGCGGTCTTCCTGATCCTCCTGGGCCGGTCCGCCGACCTGCAGGTGTTGCAGCACGAGCGCCTGCGAGCCCTGGCCGACCGTGAGATCCTGCGCTACGTGGAGACCGTGCCCCGGCGGGGGGTCATCTACGACCGCAACCAGGAGGAGCTGGCCGTCTCCCTGGACACCGAAAGCGTCTGGGCGCGGCCGCTGTCGATCACCACCCCCGGGGAGACCGGCCGCGAGCTGGCCCAGGCCCTGGGCCTGCCCGCTGATGAGGTCATCAAGCGGCTCAAGCAGGAAAAGAGCTTCGTCTGGATCGCCCGGCGGGTGAACCCCGAGCGGGCCCAGGCGGTGCGCGCCCTGGAGCTGCACGGAGTGGGGCTGACCACCGAACCTCGCCGCTTCTATCCCTACACCTCCCTGGCCTGCCACGTACTGGGCTTCGCCGGCCTGGACGCCCGCGGCCTGGAGGGGGTGGAGGCGCAGTACGACCACCTCCTGCGCGGCCAACCGCAAAAGGTGGCCAGCCTGCACGACGCCTTGGGGCGCACCATACAGATCACCCCCGCCGCGCTGTCGGGTCCCCCCGAGGGCCATCAGCTCATCCTCACCCTGGACAAGGGCCTGCAGTACCAAGTGGAGAAGATTCTGGCCGCCACGGTGCAGAGGTACAACGCCAAGGGCGGTCAGGCTGTTGTCATGGCGCCGGCCACCGGAGACATTCTGGCCCTGGCTTCGGTGCCGGTCTTTAACCCCAACGTCTTCGGCCGCTACCCCAAGGAAAGTTACCGCGACCGGGTTATCACCGACACCTTCGAGCCCGGCTCCACCTTCAAGATGTTCGTGGCCGCCGCCGGCCTGGCCAGCGGCAAGATCACCCCCGACAGCCGCTTCTTCTGCGAAAACGGGGAATGGATGGTGGGCGGCAGGGTCATCCACGACACCCACCACTACGGCCAGCTGAGCGTGACGGAGATCATCAAGTTCAGTTCCAACATCGGCGCGGCCAAGATTGGACAGACGGTGGGGGCGGAGGCCCTTCATCAGACCTTCCAGTCCTTCGGCTTCGGCAAGGAAACCACGGTGGACCTGCCCGGCGAAAGCCGTGGCATCCTGCGCCCGGCCCGCTCCTGGCGCCCGGTGGATTTGGCCAATATCTGCTTCGGCCAGGGCATCGCGGTGACCGGCCTGCAGCTGACCCAGGCCGTGGCCGCGGTGGCCAACGGCGGGGTGCTGATGCGGCCGCATCTGGTGCGGGCGGTGGTGGACGCGGGCGGCCGCCTGGTGCAGGAGACCCAGCCCCAGGAGATCGGCCGCGCCATGAGCCCGGCCGCGGCCAAGGCCTTGACCGAAATGCTGGCGCAGGTCACCCAGCCCGGAGGCACCGGCACCCAGGCCCGGGTCGACCCCTATCTGGTGGCCGGAAAGACCGGCACCGCCCAGAAGCTCAATCCCGGCGGCGGCTACTCCGACAGCGAATACATGTCCAGCTTCGTGGGTTTCGTGCCGGCGGGCGACCCCAAGGTGGCCATCCTGGTGACCATCGACTCGCCGCGCGGCCAGCACTACGGCGGCGTGGTCGCCGGTCCGGCCTGGGCCCGCATCGCCCGCGCGGCCTTGGACAGCCTGGGCGTGCACCCCAGCGGCCAGGGGCTGCGCCGCATGGAAGCCCAAGCCGCCGCGCCCGGTCGCGCCGCCCGCCTGGCCGCCGACCCCGTCCCGGCCTTGGCCGCCGGCCGTGTGCCCGACCTCAGAGGCTTCACCCTGCGCCAGGTGATAGCGCTCATGCGCGACAAGAACTTGGCGGTACGGGTAAAGGGCTGGGGCCGGGTGGTGGAGCAGAACCCGGCGCCGGGCCAGCAGTTGGACGAGCAGGCCATGCAGGTCGTACTGCGCCCGGCCGAGGGAGGCGCGTGATGAAGCTCGCCGACCTCATCCAGGCACTGACCGCCCGGGGGCTGGCCTGCGCGCTGGCGGGCCCGGCCGAGGCCGAGATCGCCGGCATCACGCCGGATTCGCGCCGGGTCGGGCCGGGCATGCTTTTCGCGGCCATGAAGGGCGTGGCCGCCGACGGCCACGACTACTTGCGCCAGGCCGCGGAGGCCCAGGCGGCGGCGCTCCTGGTGGAGCGGCCCGACCCGGCCATAGAGTCGGTGCCCCAGCTCAAGGTGGCCGACAGCCGCCTGGCCCTGGCCTACGCGGCCGACGAACTGGCCGGCCGGCCCACCGCCGGCATGACCTTGGTGGGCGTCACCGGCACCAACGGCAAGACCACCACCAGCTACCTGGTGGAGGCGGCGCTGTCCGCCAGCGGGCCGGTGGGGGTGATCGGCACCGTGGAGGTGCGTTACGGCCAGGTGCGCCGGGCCGCGGACATGACCACGCCCGAGCCCGTGGCACTGGCCGCGCTTTTCGGTCAGATGCGCGCTGCGGGCGTCGCCCAGGCGGTGATGGAGGTTTCCAGCCATGCCCTGGACCAGCGGCGCGCAGATGGCTGCCTGTTCGACGTGGGGGTCTTCACCAACCTGAGCCGCGACCACCTGGACTACCATCGCGACCTGGCCAGCTACTTCGCGGCCAAACGCCGGCTTTTCGCCGACCTGCTGCCCGCGGCACGGGCCGCCGGCAAGCGCCCGGCGGCGGTGATCTGCCTGGACGACCAACACGCCGAGGAACTGGCCGCCCTCTGCCTTGGCCTGGGCCTGACCGTGCTCACCTACGGTCTAACCCCGGCGGCCCAGGTCCACCTCGAGGACGAGGAACTGACCATCGCCGGCAGCGCCTGCCGGGTGGTCTGGCCGGGCGGGGGCTTCGCCCTGCGCACCCCCTTGGTGGGCGAGTACAACCTGCAGAACATCCTGGCCGCGGCGGCCGTGGGCCTGGCCCTGGGCCGCGAACCCGGTGGCATCGCCCAGGGGATCATGTCCCTTCAAGGCGTGCCCGGCCGGCTGGAGCGGGTGGCCGGCTCGGCGGGCGGGCCCGCGGTCTTCGTGGACTACGCCCACACCGACGACGCTCTGACCAAGGCGCTGGGCGCCTTGAAGCCCCTGGCCAAGGGCCGGCTGATCTGCGTCTTCGGAGCCGGCGGCGACCGCGACCACGGCAAGCGCCCGCTCATGGGCCTGGCAGTGGCCAAGGGCGCGGACCTGGCGGTGCTGACCAGCGACAACCCCCGCAGCGAGAAGCCCCTGGCGATCATGGCGATGGTCGAACAGGGGCTCAGGCAGGGCGGGGCGCGCGAGATCGAGCGCCTGGACCGGGCCGAATCCCGCTCCTACCTGGCCGAGCCCGACCGCGCCGTGGCCATCGCCCTGGCCGTGGGCCAAGCCCGCCAGGACGACGTGGTGCTCATCGCCGGCAAGGGCCACGAGGACTACCAGATCGTGGCCGGGGTCAAGCGGCGCTTCGACGACCGCGAGCAGGCCAGGGAGGCCCTGGCTCGGCGGGCGGGGCGCGTCCCGGAGGCCGCCCATGTCTAAACTGGACGCCGCCTTCGTGACCCGGGCCATCGCCGGCCGGCTCTCCGGCCAGGCCCCCGAGGAGCCCTTCAGCGGCGTGGGCACCGACTCCCGCCAAGTGGACGAGGGGCAGCTCTTCGTGGCGCTGGCCGGTCCCAACTTCGACGGCCATGACTACGTGGCCAAGGCTCTGGCGGCCGGCGCGGCCGGGGCCTTGGTGCGCCGGGGCTTCAGTCTGCCGGAGATGCCCGGGGCTTGCCTGATCGAGGTGGCCGACACGCTCTTCGCCCTGGGCGAGCTGGCCCGGGCCTGGCGGATGGAGCACGACGCCTTGGTGACGGGGCTGACCGGCAGCAACGGCAAGACCACCACCAAAGAGATGCTGGCCTCCATCCTGCGCCAACGCCACCGGGTGCTGGCCACCAAGGGCAACCTGAACAACTTGATCGGCCTGCCGCTGACGCTGATGCAGCTTGACGACAGCCACACCGTCTGCGTTCTGGAGATGGGCATGAACGCCCCCGGAGAGATAGCCCGCCTGACCGAAATCGCTCAGCCCGAGGTGGGGCTCGTCACCAACGTGGGGCCGGCTCACATAGGCTTCCTGGGGTCCATGGAGGCCATCGCCCGGGCCAAGGCCGAGCTCTACCAGGGGCTTTCCTTTTCAGCCACGGCGGTGATCAACTTGGATGACCCGCTTCTGGCCCCTTACGCGGAAAGCCTGGCCTGCCGGGTGCTGGGCTTCGGGATTCAGACCGGGGACGCCCGCGCCGTGCGCGCTCGCGACCTGGCCGCCCTGGGTGGGCGCCAGGCGTTCACCCTGGACCTGCCCGGCCAAGAGCCGGTGCGAGTGCGCCTGGCGGTGCCGGGCCGCCACAACGTGGCCAATGCCCTGGCCGCCGCCGCTACGGCCTTCGCTCTGGGCCAGGGAACCCAGGCAATTCAGGCCGGCTTGGAGAAGTTCACCCAGGTGCCCGGCCGGCTGACGGTCATGGCCCGGCCGGGCCGGCCCACGGTGATCGACGACACCTACAACGCCAACCCCGCCTCCCTGGCCGCCGGACTGGAGGCCCAGGCGACCATCGCCGGCGGCCGCCGGCGGGCGCTGGTGCTGGGCGACATGTTCGAGCTGGGCGACCACGCCCCGGCCCTGCACCGCGCCGGCGGCCGCGAGGCCGCCCAGGCCGGGGTGGCCCTGGTGCTGGCCCTGGGCCAGCACGCCAAGGCGGTGGCCGAGGGCGCGTACGAGGGCGGGCTGGCCCCTGGCCTGGCCCTGGCTTTCACGGACATGGCCGATCTCCTGGCCGCCGCGGGGGAGCTAATCGGGGAGTTCGATGTTGTGCTGGTCAAGGGCTCCCGGGCCATGGCCATGGAGCGGGCAGTCAAGGCGCTGACCGGCCAGGGGGAGGCGGCCTGATGCTGTTCCATCTGCTCTATCCCCTGCGCGACCTGATCGGCGGCTTGAACGTCATCCGCTATATAAGCTTCCGCACCATCTGGGCGGTCCTGACCGCCCTGGTCATCGTGCTGGTGCTGGGTCCCTGGATGATCAGGAAGCTCCAGCAGTGGCAGGTCGGCCAGCACATCCGCGAGTTGGGTCCCCAGAGCCACAAAGCCAAGGCCGGCACCCCCACCATGGGCGGGCTCCTGATCCTCTTCGCCGTGGCCGCCGCCTCGCTGTTGTGGGGAGACCTGACCAACTTCTATCTCTGGATCTCCCTGCTAGTGACGCTGGGCTTCGGAGCCGTCGGGGCCACCGACGACTATCTGAAAAAGATCGCCAAGCGCAACGAAGGGGGCTTGAGCGCGCGCACCAAGTTCCTGGCGCTCACCGGCGTGGCCCTGGTGGCGGCGGTGGCGCTCTACTTCAAGCCGGGCTACAGCACCCAGCTCTCGGTGCCCTTCTTCAAGCTGGTGCTGCCGGACCTGGGCTGGGGCTACATCCCGCTGGCCGTCTTCATCCTGGTGGGCACCAGCAACGCCGTGAACCTGACCGACGGCCTCGACGGCCTGGCCGCCGGGCCGGTGCTAGTGGCCGCCAGCACCTATCTGGTGCTGGCCTACTTGACCGGCAACGCCAAGACCGCCGGCTATCTTCAGATCACCCACGTGATAGGAGTGGGCGAGATCACCGTGTTCCTGGGCGCGGTGGTGGGCGCGGTGATGGGCTTCCTCTGGTACAACGCCTATCCCGCCCAGGTCTTCATGGGCGACACCGGCTCCCTGGCCCTGGGCGGGGCCCTGGGCGTCGCCGCCATCGCCACCAAGCACGAGATCCTGCTGGTGCTGGTGGGCGGCATCTTCGTGGTGGAGGCGGTGAGCGTCATCCTGCAGGTGGGCTACTTCAAGGCCACCCACGGCCGCCGCATCTTTCGCATGGCGCCCTTGCATCACCACTTCGAGCTCAAGGGCTGGGCCGAGCCCAAGGTCATCGTGCGCTTTTGGATCATCGCCGTCATTCTGGCCCTTTTGGCGGCCAGCACCCTGAAGCTGAGGTAGTCCGGTGGAACTGAGGGGCAAGAAGGTTCTGGTGGTGGGGCTTGGCGCCAGCGGCGCGGCGGCGGCCAGGCTCTGCCTGGCCCGGGGCGCGGCTGTCATCGCCACCGACCAGGGCCAGGACCCCGCCGGGGCCCGGGGCCTGGCCGAGGCCGGGGCGCGCCTGGCCCTGGGCGGCCACCGCGACCGGGATTTCGCCGAGGCCGAGATCATCGTGCTCTCTCCGGGAGTGGACCATCGCCGGGGCGAGGTGGCCGCCGCCGCCGCGCGGGGAGCCCTGGTGCTGGGCGAGCTGGAGCTGGCCTTCAGGTTCCTGAAGGCCCCGGCGGTGATGATCACCGGCACCAACGGCAAGACCACCGTGACCACCCTGGTGGCGCGCATGCTCGAAGATGCAGGCATGAAGGTCTTCAGCGGCGGCAACCTGGGCACGCCCCTGGCTGAACTGGTCGCGGGCCCCCAGGAGATCGACTGGGCGGTGCTGGAGGTGAGCAGCTTCCAAACCGACACCGCCGGCGAGCTCCGGCCCCGGGTGGGGGTGCTGCTAAACATCACCCCCGACCACCTGGACCGCTACGACTCCTTCGAGGACTACGCCCGCAGCAAGTACCGCCTCTTCGCCCGCCAGGCCGAGGGCGACCTGGCCATCCTCTGCGCCGACGACCCCGAGGTGGCCGCGCGCGCCTCCCTGGCCCCGGCCCGGGTCTGGGCCTACGGCGCGGTCGGCCCCCGCCGGCCCGGCGGCTGGCTGGAGAGCGACGATCTGGTCATCGACCGGGGAACAGACGGCGCCTTGCGCCTGAGCGCGGCCAAGAGCCCTCTGGTGGGCGGCTTCAACCGCCTCAATCTGCTGGCCGCCTCCCTGGCCGCCCTGGCCTGCGGAGCCCCTCCCGAGGTCATCCAGCGCGTCATCGACGAGTACCGTCCCTGGGGCCACCGCCTGGCCTTCGTGGCCAGCGTGGACGGCGTGGACTACTACGACGACAGCAAGGGCACCAACGTGGGCGCGGTTCAAGCCGCGCTCACGGCCTTGGACAAGCAGGTG
>JAJZPI010000166.1 GCA_021811275.1 Deltaproteobacteria bacterium | reverse complement strand
GGAAGCGAAGCGCACCAGATTCTCGCCGGCCGGGCCGATGCAGGCGACCTTGGCCTTGGCGTCTGTGCGCGCGCGCAGGGCGTCTTCGCACTGGTGGGTGGTCATGCCCCAGAGATCGTCGGCGGGCCTGATCTCGGCGTGATCGTCGTCGATCCACAGGTAGACCGGTTCCGGGGAAGCCCCCTCGAAGACGATCATCTCCACCCCGGCCTTTTTCAGCTCGGCCGGAAATTGACCGCCGGAATTGGAGCAGGTGACCGCCCCGGTCAGAGGCGAGCGCGTGGTGACCATGTAGCGCGCCCCGGTGGGTGCGCCTGTCCCGGTCAGCGGCCCGACGGTCATGACCAGGGGATTGGCGGGCGCGAATGGCTCGCAGGCCGGATCGGCGTGGACCAGCAAATGGCGTATGCCCAGGCCGCGTCCGCCGATGAAGGCCCTGGCCACGGCCGGGTCCAGGGAATCCTCGCGCACCTTGCCCGCGCTCAAATCCACGCGCAGGACCCGCTCACGCCAGCCGAACATGGTCATCCCCTTTTATGTTCAATCATGATGCAGCCGCTTCAACCCAGGATTTCCTCCACCGCCTCGGCCAGGGCCCGCGCGATGAACTCCAGGTCTTCCGGCCCGGCGACGTAGGGCGGCGCCACCACCAGGGCGTCGCCGTCTATCCCCGCCAGGCCCACGGCCTTGTAGGTGATCAGTCCTTTGCCGAACAGGGCGCTCCAGAGGCGCTCGGTCACCTGCTCCTTGCGGGAAAAGGGCGCGAGCGTCCGCTTGTCCTGGGCGAACTCCACGCCCCAGAGGTGGCCCAGGCCGCGCACATCGCAGACCTTGGGATGGCTCCCCAGGCGTTCGCGCAGCATCCGGCCCAGGAGCGGGCCCTGCTGGTCGACCTTATCCACCAGTCCCTCGCTCTCGATGATGGTCAGCGCCGCCAAGCCGGCGGCGGCGGCCACGGGGTGGTGGGAATAGGTTCCTCCATGCGTGAAACCGCCGCCCGCGCGCACGGTTTCGAAGTGCTCTTCCCGGCAGCCCACGGCCGAGAGCGCCACCGCCCCGCCGCTGATGCCCTTGCCCAGCGTGAGGATATCGGGGACGACGTCATAGCGCTGGCTGGCGAACCAACGGCCGGTGCGTCCCAGGCCGCACATGACCTCGTCGTGGATAAGAAGTACCCCGTAACGGTCGCATATTTCGCGGACCCGCGGCCAATAGCCCGCCGGCGGCAGGGCGGCGGCGATGGTGGCCCCGCTTACCGTTTCGGCCAGGAAGGCGCTGATCGTGTCCGCCCCCTGGGCCATGATCTCCTCCTCCAGGGCCGCCGCGCAACGCAATTCGCAAGAGGGATGGGCAAGGCCGAAGGGGCAACGCAGGCAATAGGGCGCGGGAATGTGCGAAACCTCGGCCAACAGCGGGGCGAAGGGCGCGCGGAAGGGCGTGCGCCCGGTGGCGGCCAGGGCCCCCAGGGTCAACCCGTGGTAGGACTTCCAGCGGGCTATCAACCGCTGACGCCGGGGCCGGCCCGCGCAGAGGTGTATCTGACGGGCCAGCTTGATGGCCGTCTCCACCGCCTCTGCCCCTCCGGAAAGAAAATAAAAGCGCGACACCCCCTCCGGGGCATGTGCGGCCAGCCGGTCGGCCAGGTCCTCCACCACCGAGGTGGTGAACATGGTGGGGTGGGCGTAGTGGCAGGCCATGATCTGATCATGCACCGCTCTGGCTATCTCGGCCCGGCCATGACCCAGGTTCACCACCACCGCCCCGCCGCTGGCGTCCAGGTAGCGTCTGCCCTGGTCATCGATGATCCAGAGGCCTTCGGCCCTGACCGCCACCGGCAGTTCGCCGCCAAGCTTGCGCGCAAAGTTGTGTCCGCCCACCACCGCCTCCGTACGGATCAAGGTAACGGCCCGAACCAATCATCTGATTTATGAAGATAACCCACAACGCCCGCCGGGCCAAGGCTCTTGAGAGGGAACTCTCGAAAGAAGGCTTGATGACTGTATTGACCATGGATCGCCCGGGGCTAGGGGCAGGGCCAATTTTTCCTCCTGTCCCTGGCGAGCGATATTTGCTACTTTTTTTACAGCGCCCGCATGCGGGCCCCACCACGCATACAACACCGGAGGAAAGCATGGCGGCGCATGAACTGGCCGGCAAACCCGCTCCCCGCTCGCTCCTGGTCAACGTCCCCCGCCTGGTGGCGGCCTACTACGCCTTGCGGCCCGACCCGGCCCAACCCGACCAGCGGGTCTCCTTCGGCACCAGCGGCCACCGGGGCGGCTCGTTCAACCACGCCTTCAACGAGGACCATATCCTGGCCATAAGCCAGGCCATCGCCGAGTACCGCGCCTCCCAGGCGGTGGACGGCCCCTTGTTCATCGGCATGGACACCCATGCCCTCTCCGAGCCGGCCTTCATCACCGCCGTGGAGGTCCTGGCCGCTCACGGCCTGGAGGTACGCTACCAGGAGGGCCGAGGTTACACCCCCACGCCGGTGGTTTCTCACGCCATACTGACCCACAACCGTGGCCGTGAGCGCGGCCTGGCCGACGGGGTGGTCATCACTCCCTCCCACAACCCCCCCGACGACGGGGGCTTCAAGTACAACCCCGTCAGTGGCGGACCGGCCGACACCGAGGCCACCAGGATCATCGAGGCGCGGGCCAATCAAATCCTGGCCGGCGGTCTCAAGGCGGTCAAGCGCATACCCTTCGAGCGGGCCATGAAGGCGCCGGGTGTGAAGGCCCACGACTACCTGGGTCCCTACGTGGCCGACCTCATCAAGGTGGTGGACCTGAAGGCCGTGGCCCGGGCCGGGCTCAAGATCGGCGTGGACCCCCTGGGCGGCTCGGGCATCGCCTTTTGGAACCCCATCGCCGAGCGCTACGGCCTTGACCTGGAGGTGGTCAACCGCGTGGTGGATCCGGCCTTCGGCTTCATGCCGGTGGACAAGGACGGCAAGATCCGCATGGACTGCTCCTCGCCCTGGGCCATGGCCGGCCTGGTCCACCTCAAGGACCGCTTTGACATAGCCTTCGGCAACGACCCCGACTACGACCGCCACGGCATCGTCACCCGGCTGGGCGGGCTCATGAACCCCAACCACTACCTGGCCGCCGCGGTGTGGTATCTCTTCCAACACCGGCCCGGGTGGAAGGCCGAGGCCGCCGTGGGCAAGACCTTGGTGACCAGCTCCATGCTCGACCGGGTGGCTGCCCACTTGGGCCGCCGGGTCTGCGAGGTTCCGGTGGGCTTCAAGTGGTTCGTGGAGGGGCTCTTGAGCGGGGCCTACGGTTTCGGCGGCGAGGAGAGCGCCGGCGCGAGCTTCTTGCGCGCCGACGGCACGGTCTGGACCACGGACAAGGACGGCATCATCATGGACCTCCTGGCCGCGGAGATGACGGCGGTTCTGGGCCAAGACCCGCAGGCGGTATACACCGGCCTGGAAGAGCGCTTCGGCCGGGCCTATTATCAGCGCATGGACGCCCCGGCCAGCCCCGCCCAAAAGGCCGCCTTCAAGGCCCTGAGCGCCGAGCAGGTCACCGCCTCCGAGCTGGCCGGCGAAGCCATCATCGCCAAGCTGACCCGCTCACCCGAGGGCCGCTCGCCCATTGGCGGCATCAAGGTTATCACCGAAAACGGCTGGTTCGCCGCCCGGCCCTCGGGCACCGAGAACATCTACAAGATCTACGCCGAAAGCTTCCGGGGCCTTGACCACCTGAAGCGCATCCAGGACGACGCCCAGGCCATAGTCGCCGCCGCCTTCCGTGCGGCGGGGGCCTAAAGGGAGGAAAGGATATGGCGGTGGTCATCGTGCGGGCCGGGTCCTGCGGCTTCATTAGCCGCATTGAAGCCAAACCCCTGGAGGGCCGGCGGGCCAGCCTGGCCATAGCAAGCGACTGCCCTAACGTGACCGCCCTGGCCGGGCGGCTCGCCGAGCTGGGGCTCCGGGACGTGCTCACCCGGGGCTGGGGCCAGGGGCCGGTCTTCGCGGCGGCGGCGGAGACTTTGGCCCATAACGCCTGCCCGGTGCCGGCGGGACTGATCAAGGCGGTGGAGGTGGCCCTGGGGCTCAACGTTCCCGCGGCGGCCAGCATCGAGTTCGAGGAAGACCAAGGCCGTGGATAGCCCCGCGCCGGTGCACCTGATCTGCGGCTTTTTGGGCTCGGGCAAGACCACCTTACTCATGGAGCTTCTGGCGCAGCAGCCGCCCGGGGAAAAGCTGGCCGTGCTGGTCAACGAGTTCGGCCGCCTGGGCATCGACGGCAGGCTTTTGGAGGACCGCGGCTCGCCGGTCAAGGAGCTGGCCGCGGGTTGCATCTGCTGCTCCCTGCGTACCGACTTCGTCAGCGGGCTGCGCGACCTGGTGGAGCGTTATAGGCCTCGGCGGGTGCTGGTGGAGGCCACGGGCCTGGCCGAGGCTGGTGACTTGGTCCCCTGCGTGGAGCAGGCCGCACGCGCCGGCAGCCTGGCTTTGGCCTCGCTGACCACGGTGGTCGACGCCGAGATGTTCGAGCACCGCGACGACCTGGGCAGCTCCTACCTGAGCCAGATCAAGGCCGCCGACCTGGTGCTCCTGAACAAGATCGACCTCTTGCCCGGCGCGCAGGTCCAAGGCATGCTGGAGGCACTGCGCTCGGTTGCCCCCCGCGCCCGTATAATCCCCGCCGTACACTGCCGCCTGGACCGGCAGATATTGCTGGAGACCGCCCATCTGGAACAACGGCCTCCCGAACACGATAGCCAGGATCTGGCCAGCCTCCTGGACAAGCCCGGGCATTGGCCGGGCCGGCCGGAGGCCGACGGCTTCGTCTCCTTCGCCTTCGAGCATCCCGGCGTGCTGGACCTCGCCCGGCTGGAGCGCTTCCTGTCTGAACTGCCTTGGGGAGTATTCAGGGTCAAAGGTCCGGTCAAGCTGGCGCAGGGTATGCGCCTGCTCAACTACACCTACCGTCGGCCGCAATATTACACCTGGGACCAGGCCGGGCCTACGCGCCTGGCCTTGGTGGCTTGGCGGGTGGAGCCGGACCTCGTGATTCAAGGACTGAGAGAGTGCCTGCTGGCTTGCTCCAATTAGCTTTCAAACGAGTCGCCTGAACGCTTATTGGCGTGCGGGCCAAGGCTCACCCCGGCCAACAAGTTGGCCAGGGACCCCGGAGGATCCACCCCGGCCAACAAGTTGGCCAGGGACCCCGGAGGATGGCCCGCCGAGCGCGCAAGAATCAGGGAGGTCGGGCAAAACCACGCTTTGGCCCGACCGGCAAGCATTCAAAGCCATGGACGGCTTTTAACGCGACTTGGTATCAGTCCCCCCAGAGTTCTTCCCTGGTTTCGGCCGAGTGAGGGTGATGGAGTTCGTCCTGACGGAGCTCCATGATCTCAAAGACCTCATGCTTGACCGCCAGGAAGGCGTCCACCACCTGGGGATCGAAGTGGCCGCCCCGGCCTTTCGTCACTATCTCCAGGGCCTTTTCCCGGGGTAGGGCCTTCTTGTAGGGGCGATGGGAAGTCAGGGCGTCGAAGACGTCGGCGATGGCGGTGATGCGCCCGGCCAAGGGAATGGCCTTGCCCTTGAGCCCGCGTGGGTAGCCGCTGCCGTCCCACTTTTCGTGGTGGTTCAGCGCGATGACCTCGGCCAGTCTGAGGAAGCCCGGATCGGCCCCGGCCAGGATGCGAGCCCCGATGGTGGTGTGGCGCTTCATCACTTCCCACTCCTCGGCGGTCAGGGGCCCGGGCTTCAGCAGGATCTGGTCGGGTATGCCGATCTTGCCCACGTCGTGCATGGGCACGGCGTAGAGGATCGACTCCACCGTGCGCTCGTTCAGGCCAAGCCCGCGGGCCACCAGGACCGCGTACTTGCTCATGCGGGTGATATGGGTGCCGGTGTCCTCGTCCTTGTATTCGGCCGCCCGCGACAGGCGCACGATGGTGTCCAGCGAGACCTTGCGGATGCGAGCGAAGGCCTTTCGCAGATCCTCGGTGCGACGGGCGACTTCCTCCTCCAGCTCGCGCTGGTAGTTGATCATGTGGTCGTGATAGGCCTTGACCTTGAGCAGAGAACGCACCCGCGCCCGCAGCTCGGTCTTGTCCACCGGCTTGGAGAGGAAGTCCTCCGCCCCGGCCTCCATGGCCGCCACCCGGTCATCAACCTCGGAAAGCGAAGTCACCATCACCACCGGGATATGCATGGTGTCGGGGTTGGCCTTGAGCCGCCGGGTGGCCTCGAAGCCGTCCATGAGCGGCATCATCACATCCATGAGGATCAAGTCCGGACGCGTGGCTTCCACCAGCTCCAAGGCTTCCAGGCCGGTGCGGGCCTGGACGACCCCGTAGCCCAAGGGCTTGAGCATGGCCGCCATTACCCGCTGGTTCAGCTCCTGGTCGTCGACCACCAGGATGAGGGCTGGATCGCTCATCAAACCTTCCCGCATTGCATGATCAAACAAGTTGCGGAGTCAAGGCCGTATACGCCGGGCGGAAGGCTCCCTTCCCTGGCCGCATCGAACACCATGACGGCAAAGGAAGGTTGGTCTTCGGCGACCATTGATTTATCATAAAGACATCCCCATGTTCAACGCCACCTTCTTTTCGCGAGGAGCAAGCATGGCTGAATTCATCAATCCCTTCGTGGGGCTGACCCCGGGGCGCAAACTCACCGTCCGCGAACTTTCCCGCGCCCTGCGCATGGCCCTGTCCGCCGAGGAGGAGGCCATCCATCTCTATGAGGCGCTGGCCGACGCCACCGACCACAAGCTGGCCAAGAGCGTGCTTCAGGACGTGGCCAACGAGGAGCGCGAGCACGCCGGCGAGTTCCAGCGCCTGCTGAACATCCTTCTGCCAGACGAGGCCGGTTATCTGGCCCACGGGGCCGAGGAGGTCGACGAGATGGCGGCCAAGGTCGCGCCCAAGGCCAAGCCCAAGGCCGTCAAGAAGGCCAAACCCAAGGCCAAGAGCAGGTAGGGGCCCTCACTTCCAGCCCAGCTCCCAGACCCCGTCCCAATCCCGGTCGGGGCTGGCGGCCAACTCCCGGCAGCGTGCGGCGTAGACCGCCGCTGCCGGATCGCCTTCCAGGGCGGCGAAGCGCCGGGCTGCCGTTTCCCAGTCGCGGCCGCGCGCCAAGGCCAGCGCAGCGGTGAAGGCCTCGAGCGCGGCGGGAGCGGCCGCCGACCGCTCCGGCTCCAGAGGCTCGTAGACCCTGACCGGCGCGACCCGGCCCTTGACCCTGATGAGGCCCAGCTCCCTGCCGGCGAGGCCGTTTTCGCCCCGCCCCCCGCCAGCCAGCTCCCAGGTTCTCTCGGACACCATCAGGCCGGTGCCGAAGAGCTTGTTGGCCCCCTCCAGACGCGAGGCCAGGTTGGCGGCGTCGCCCAACACGGTGTAGTCGAAACGTGTGCGCGAGCCCAGGTTGCCAACCACCACCGGTCCGCTGTTGATGCCCACCCGCATCACCAGGGGCGAGCCGGCGCGGGCGGCGTATCGATCCTGGCTCCGCCGCAGACTTTGGGCGCAGCCCAGGGCCGCCCGGCAGGCCAGCAAGGCATGGTTGGGCTGGTCCAGGGGCGCGTTCCAGAAGGCCACGATGGCGTCGCCCTCGTACTTGTCCAGGGTTCCGCCGTGCTCCAGAATGACCTGGGTCATCTCCGAGAGGTAGTCGTTGAGCAGGGCTGCCAGGTCCTGGGGGTCCAGGCGTTCGCTGATGGCGGTGAAGTCCTGGAGGTCGGCGAAGAGAATGGTCAGCTCCCGGCGCTCTCCGCCCAGACTGAGCCGGCTGGGGTCGGCAAGGATGCGCTCGATCACCTCGGGACTCAGGTAGTAGCGGAAGGCGTCCTTGATGAAGCGCCGCTGCCGGCTTTCGCTGGCCAGGTTCAACACCACCCCGGCCACCAGAGCCAAGGCCGCGGCCAGGGCCGGCGCGGCCACCGGCCACCACCAGCCGGCCAGAAAGGCTGCCAAACCCCAGGCGGCGGGCAAAGGCAATATCAGCGCCATGGCCAGGCTGCTGTGCCAGGGGCGGTTGGCCAGGCCTCCGGCCAGGCCCGCCAGCAGGCCAATGACCAGGGCGCTGACGCCCAGGGCCCAGCCCGGGGCCGGGCGTAGGAAGTCGCCGGCCAGCCAATTGTCCAGGGCCGTGGCGTGAACTTCCAGGCCGGGATAGAGCGCCGCCAGGGGCGTGGCGCGCAGGTCGTGCAGACCGGGAGCGGTCAGCCCGAAGAGCACGTAGCTGTCCTTGAGCGAGGCGGGGTCCACCTCCGGCTCCTGCCCCTGCTCGAGGAGCAACTCCG